>CAYUMN010000008.1:18467-32773 GCA_964445835.1 uncultured Gemmatimonas sp. | reverse complement strand
CACCGGGCGATCGAACGGCCCCGGTGCGATCGCCCGCAGTTCGCGTACGACCCAGCGCGCCGCCTCGTCGGCATCGCGCACCGCATGAAGGTGCAGCCCGCTCATTCTTCGTCTTCCTCGCCGGCGGCGAGCAGCAGTTCAGGCGCCAGCTTCTTTTTGGCGCGCACGCCGAGCGTTTCGAGTTGCTTGACCTGGGTGATGAGATTGCCGTTCCCCTCACTCAGCTTCTTTCGCGCGTCCTCGTAGCTCTTGTTCGCCCGACCAAGATGCTCACCGACCTTCAACAGGTCGTCGGTGAAGGCTACGAACTTATCGTAGAGCCGAGCACCGCGGTCGGCGATCTCAATAGCGTTCTTGGACTGCGACTCCTGTCGCCACACGTGGGCGATCGTGCGCACGACGAAGAGACAGGTGCTGGGACTGACAATGAGGACGCTTTTGTCCAGCGCCTGCTGAAAGAGATCGCGCTGTGTGGTGATGGCCGCCATGAATGCGCCTTCGAGCGGCATGAACATCAACACGAAATCCACTGAGGTGAGCTTGTACAGCTCCTGATACTGCTTCCCGCTCAGCCCCTTGATGTGCGCCTTCACGGAATCGACGTGCGCCCGCAGCAGTGCCTCGCGCAGCGCGGGGTCACTCTCCGTCACGTATTCGCTGTACGCCGTGAGTGAGACCTTCGAGTCCACCACGATGTCCCGCTCCTGCGGAAGATGGAGCACGATATCGGGGATGACGCGACTCCCCTCCTCGTTGAGCTGAGTCGCCTGCCGCGTGTAGTGCTGCCCTTCGAGCAGCCCAGAATTGGAGAGGAGCTGGTCGAGCACCATCTCCCCCCAATCGCCCTGCGCCTTGGAGTCGCCTTTGAGCGCCCGCGTGAGATTCGTGGTTTCATCGCGCAACGTGCCGTTGAGCTCCGAGAGCATGCGCACCTGTTCGGCGAGTGCGCTCCGCTCCTTGGTCTCGTTCACATAGACCTCCTCGACCTTCTGCCGGAATCCGTTGAGGTCCGTCTGCAGTGGAGTGAGGAGTGCCGTCATCGATTCCTTATTGAGCTCGCTGAAGCGCTTGCTCTTGTCCTCAAGAATGTCGCTCGCGAGTGCCTTGAACTGATTCGACAGCTCCTCACGCGCTCCCTGCAGCAGCGCGAGCTTCTCGGCGCTCTGCGCACGCTCGGCGTCAAGCGAAGCTTGCGTAGCGGCAAGGGCACTTCCGCGCTCATCGAGCTGGCCCCGAACCGATCCGAGCTCGCTTTGGATCTCGCGACGCTGCTTCTCCCCTTCAGCGAGGCGCGTATCGCGGCCGGCGATCTCGCTTTTGAGCCCGGCGAGCGCGGCACCATCACCCGCCGGCTTACTGCGGAGGGTGCCAAGGAGATAGCCGATGCCGAGCGCGAGGAGCGCGACAAAGCCAACGATGATGAGCTGCGTGATGTCCATATGGGGGCGTGGGAGTCTCCGAAATATGCAGAGGGGTCTGACACTCGTGCACGAGGGCCTATCCCCCTTTCCCAAGAGCCAATATCGTTCGGTGGTCGTTAACGCGCTCCCCGCTCTCGGAATCCGTCTCATGCGACTTCTTCGCACGCTGATCCTGCTCGTCACCTTTGCGCCGTTAATTCTGAGCGCGCAGCGCACCGAACGCCCCCAGCTCCACGGCAAGCATTGGGTGGCCGTCACCGGCAAGCCGCTCGCGGCGACCGCGGGCGCGATGATCTTCCAGCAGGGGGGCAACGCGATTGACGCCGCGGTGGCGATGCTCGCGGCCGCTTGCACGATGTGGGACACCCTCTCGTGCGGCGGGGAGACGCAGGCCCTGATCTATCACCCGGGGCTCAAGAAGGTGATTGGCATCAACGCGCTCGGCGTTGCGCCAACGGGTGCGACCCCCGAGTTCTTCCGCGGGAAGGGGATGCGCTTCCCTCCCGATGTCGGACCGCTCGCCGCCGTCACCCCTGGCACGCCCGGGGGAATGATGGTGATGCTCGCCGAGTATGGGACGATGTCGCTGGCACAGGTGTTGGCGCCGGCGCTGCAGATGGCCGAAGAGGGGTATCCCATAGAAGCGCAGCTCGCGAATGCGATTGAGCAGAACAAGGGCCGCATCAAGAGCTGGCGCTATTCGCCGGATGTCATGCTCACGCATCGCGGCGAGTCGCGTGAGGCGCCGCATGCGGGGGAGATCTTCGTGCAGCGTGATCTGGCGGCGACCTTCCGCAAGCTGATCGAAGCCGAGCGCAACGCGTTGCGGCAACGGAAGACGCGCAAGGAAGCGATCATGGCGGCCTATGCGCGCTTTTACACGGGTGACATTGCGCAGGAGATCGTGCGCGGCATCCGCGAAGACGGCGGCCTCTTCACGATGGAGGATCTCGCCAACTGGCGCGTGCGCATCGAGGAGCCGTACTCGACGACGTATCGCGGCGTGCAGGTCTTCAAGCTCCCCATCTGGCAGCAGGGGCCGGTGATGCTGCAGGCGCTCAACATTCTTGAGAACGCCGATCTTCGTGGGATGGGCTACAACAGCAGCCGCTACATCCACACGATCTATCAGGCGATGAACCTCGCGTTCGCCGATCGTGATTTCTACTATGGCGATCCGTACTTTCCGCCCGAGGAGCCGGTGGAGGGGCTGATGTCGAAGGCGTATGCGCGGCAGCGCTGGGGCATCATGAATCAGGAGCGCAACGATGCGCGAGTGATGCCGGGGAATCCCTACGAGTTCCAGCCCAACACGGTGAATCCCTTCACGGAGATGCTGAAGGTGTGGTCGCCGTCGGGTCCGCGTGCGGACTCCCTGCGTCGCGCGGGCGGCGCAGAATCGGCGGCTGACCTCGCGGCCTTCGATGACGCCTTCACGCGCGGTACGACTTCCATTCAGGCGGCCGATAAAAATGGCTGGATGATCTCCATCACACCAAGTGGTGGCTGGGTGCCGGCGGTGATTGCGGGACGCACGGGCATTGGGCTCTCGCAGCGCATGCAGGCCTTCAACGTGGAGGCCGAGGACGGGCCGTACAATGTGGTGCAGCCAGGGCAACGTCCGCGCGTCACGCTCACCCCCACACTCGCGATGCGCGACGGCGAGCCGTGGATGGCCTTCTCCGTGCAGGGCGGCGATACGCAGGATCAGGACCTGTTGCAGTTCTTCCTGACGATGGTCGAGTTCAACTGGACCGTGCAGCAGGCGGCGGAGCATCCGGGGTTTCACTCGTACCAGATGCGGACGAGCTTTGGGAGTCATGACGCGCGGCCGGGGCGCTTGCAGTTGAATGAGCGAGTGCCGCTCTGGGTGCGCGATGACCTGCGGTCGCGTGGCTACACGCTGGAGTTCGCCACGCACACGTCGGGGCCGATCACGGCGATCATGTGGGACAGGAAGAACAGGTCGTTCTGGGGGGCGGCGAGCAACTTCGGTGAGGATTACGGGATCGCGTGGTAGTTGCTGAGCGTCATCCGCGCTTCGTCCAAGAGATACGGCGTGCGGCCCCCAGCGAGCGCGATCAACTCGGCGTTTCGCGCATCACCCAGGTCGCGCACGATCCACGTGGGGGTGGTGGCGGGATCGCCGAGGATGTCCCAGAGGGTGAAGTGTGGGCTGAAGGCGCCGAGACGCCGCACGAAGATCACCGCGCGCGGGTCCTTGAGTTCCGACACGAGCACCTGCGCCAGCTTCTGCCGCGAACTCCGCACGGACTCGTTCCACTGCCGCCCGGGAATGCGCGCGGCGGTGAGGGCGATCAGTAGCGCAGGAATGGCAAAGCTCGCCGCATGAAGGAGCGGCGGCCGTAAGAGACGCCAGTCCTTGGCCGCAGCGTAGGCGCAGAGCCGTTGCGCGAACCAGGAAAGGCCGGCCATCGCAAAGAAGGGGACGAGCGGGAAGATCTCGAGATAATAGATCGTCCATCCATTCGCGTGCGGCATCACCAGATACGCCGCCACGAGCAGGGCGAACGAGAGGCCGGCAAAGAGTGAGATGCCACCGCCGACGGCGACCATGCCGAGTGGTACGAGTGCGATCAGGGGTTCGGCGACGGGTCCCAGGCTCGCGCGCGCCACGGAGTACGCACGGATGATGAAGTGCCCCGGCATCGCTGAAGCAACATGCCCGTCGTAGCCCTGGCGCATCGCGGCGCCCAGCGCGACAAAGTCCGGTGGGAGTTCCCGGAGGGGCGGCGTGGTGTCGCGCACGAACCCCGGCATGTCCCAAGGGAAGTACCACTTGGAGTACTCCGCGTACGGCAGGGTCGTCGCCGTCCCGATCGTGGTCCACGACCAGTAAGGAATGATCGCACAGATCGCTGCTCCAATGACCGCGCTGCGCTTCCACCCCGTGAGCGACCGACGTTGCCAGGCCGTGGCGACGACCACAAGTGCGATCGGAATGCCAAGTGCGATGCCGGTGACTGGGCGAGTGATTCCCATCCACGCCACGCCGGCCACAATGGCGGCGAGGAGCCACGCACGCTCACGGGTGCGCCATGCGAGGAGTGCGCAGAGGACGCCGAGCCAGAGCGCCGACGTGGTGGACTCGGAGAAGTACGACGAATGCCAGTCGAGCGTCTCGGGGGAGACGGTCCACATTCCCCACGCGCCGAGCGCGATCCAGACGCCGGCAATTCGGCGAGCGAGCAGGTACGTCAGCGCGCCTGATATCGCGGCCAGCAGAACGGGAACGAGCCCCGGAAGCCCGAGCCAGATTCCGGGGACGAGCAGTGGCGCGTGGCCCGGCGGGTAGCGTGCGAAGATCCGCGGCTCCACGAAGAGATGCGGCATCTCGAAGAAGATCGAAAGCGGCGGGGCCGGCGCGGACCAAGAGAAGTGCGAGAGCAGTCGCGCCTGCACAACGTACGCCCGCTCATCGTGATAGGAGGCCACACCGTCGAGGCCTTGCCAGACGTAGGCGACGAGAAGCGCCGTGATAAGTCCAGCGATGATCGGAGCGAAACGACCCGCGAGGACTGCCTCGAGCCGCTCGCGCGTGATCACGCTTTGACAGTCAGGCGCACGGACGCTGCGTCATCCCGCTTGCACTCGTCGAGAGGAAGCGCGAGCCAATACCGCACCAGATACGCGAGGTACGAGCCGCGTCGCTCCAGCTGCGCGGCGAGTGGATGCCGGTTCATCTCTGTGTCGGCCCTTGGGAGATTGTAGTACGGGATACCGACCCACAGATGATGCGCGACATGGTAGTTCATGTTCATCGGTGCGATGAACCAGCGCTCGACCGGATTGCTCACGAACGTGATCAGTCGGTGTGCATCCGCGTGGTCGTCGGCCTCGGGGTGCGAATGCTCGACGAAGCTCCGGAAGAGATCCGCGAGATACGTGAAGAGATAGACGGGGAGCAACCACATCACCGGGTACCCCCACCAGCCGAAGCTCCACGTGAGGCCGCCGATCAATACGACCTGCCATCCACCGAGGATCGCAACATCTCGGAGCGTATATCCGTCCGCACGTTGTGCGGCAGGGCCCACGCCCTGCGATGCACCGGAGTGCGACGTGCCGCGAGCCACGAAGACATGGTGTACGGCCTTGAACACACTCGTGAGTCCCGTGAGGAAGGCGAGGAGTTCGACGCGTTCTGTCTTGTTGAAACACGCGTGCTTGAAGCGATCGGGATCCTCGTCGGTTCCGAGATGCTGATGATGCGACAGATGATTCCGGTTATTCAGTCGCGTGATCGCGCCGATCGGACCGAAGATCGCCAGATCGGTGAAGAGGTCATTCGTTGCGCGCGCCGCAAAGACGCGACGATGCAATCCATCATGCCCGATGATGAACAGTGCGTAGTAGCGCGATCCCACGAGCACGATGGCGATCGCATGCATCCACCACGCACCGTTGATGGCGGCAAGCGCCCAAGCGCCAAGGATGACCGCCCAACAGAGCAGTGCGTCGCGCACCGCGATGTCCGGGCGAAGGGTACTCAACTCCCGCACACGCTCCGGCGTGAGGAGCCTGGAGCGATAGGGTTGATAGGGATCGAATTCGTCTGCATGAAGGGCGCCCATGATCCCAATTTACTCCACGCGCCGGCGTGCAAGGACAAGCATCGCCGAGGTCCGGCTCCCGAAGGCGCCGCGCAGCAGGTCCCACGCAGTGAATCCGGCCAGCGTCGCGACGTTCCGCATGGGGTCGAAGCGCTCGGCCAACTCCGGACGCGGCTTCGGACCGTACTTCAGGAGATGGTGGTACGAGTACATCCAGAAGGAGTGCCCCGTCTGGTAGCGCACCGCGAAGGGCTCGAACCCGTGCGACCGCAACATCGCCTGGAGCGTCTCCGGGGTGAACAGCGTCCAATGCCGGGGGATGTGATATCCGCCCCACCACCGTTCCTTGAAGCGTCGCGCATCCATGCTGTCCAGGTTCGGCGTCTCCAGTGCGAAGACACCCCCCGGTGCCATCCACTCGGCGACCCGACCGATCACGGCGGACGGAGAGTCCACATGTTCGATGACGTGGAACATCGTCGCGAGGTCGAGAGAGCCCGGTGCGATCGCGGTGCAGGTCTCGACGCGATCATGATGTGCCTGGAATCCCTCGGACCGGAGCTTCTCGATCACGCGGGCATCGAGCTCCAACCCGTGGATGCGCGCCTTTGGGACGCCGCTCGCGTGCATCGCGTGCAGATAGCGCCCAGTGCCGCAGCCAAGATCCGCATAGCTCTCGACCGGACGCTGCAGTGCGCCGATGATGCCGCGGAGCTTCCGACGATCGAGGAGTGCCTTGGCTGTGCGCGCAAGCCACGGGATATTCTCGTACTGGTACGCGTAGTACGTCGGGGGATAGATCACTGGCAAGGTGCTGACCGCAGGGCGCGGATGGAGGCGCACCAACTGGCATTGCTCACACTGCACGAAGATCCACTCGTTGCGATTGGTCCGGATCTCGTAGTCTCGGCCGCGCGCGAATTCGTAGTGCGATGTGCTCCCGCATTGGTCGCAGCGTTCGATCGGCTCCACCGCAATCAGCGGGAGGGACGCGTCGGTGAAGGCAGCCCGCTCGGCCGCCGTGCAAAAGTGCTCGGTCACCGCGCGTTCATGCTGGAGTCCGCGCGAACACCATGTATTGCCCGCCGATCGGCAGACGTGACACGAAGCGCTCGAGTCGCCGGACGGCCGCGCTGCCCACGGGGAGAATGAAGAGATGATCCGTGCGCAGCGTCGTGAGACCCGCCGCCCTGAGCAGGGCGCGCGAGGCCGGTGGGCTCAGCATATCGGCATGGCGGTCGAAGCGCACGCGCGCCATCACCAGACGCGTGCCGGGATTCCACGGATGATTCTCCCAGAAGCCCCAAGCCCCGCCTGGAATCAGCGCGCGGGCCACAGCGCGCGCCGCATCGAGTCGCTCGGCGCGCGGGATATGATGGAACACCCCGTTGCAGTGCGCGACATCGAAGTGTCCGAGCGCCGGGAGTTCGGCAATGGTTGCGAAGCGCGCCCAGCCATGCTGTTGCCGAGCCCGCGAGAGCATCGCGTCACTGACGTCAACGCCGACCACTTCACCGGCTCCGAGTTCATCGCGCAGGATGGGCGCCGCATCGCCGTCGCCGCATCCGAAATCGAGCACGCGCGCCGGACGTCGAATACCCACAGCGTCGAGGCGCGCGCGGAGGAATCGCACGCGTTCGGTGGCGTAGTGCTCCTTCCCTGCGCCCGTGAGGCGCAACCCGGCATCGAGATCGGCGTCGTAGGCTGCCGCGTAGGTGTCAAACTCCGCCTCCGGACGCTCAGTCATCGGCGCGGCCGAGGCCCTTCGGGGAGACAATGCCCTGTCCGGAGGCGACGCGCTTCTGCATGCCGAGGATTCCAAGAAAGAAGCTGGCGAAACCTCCCTGCGCGCCGAGCAGCGCGAGGAGCGTGCCGGGAATCACCTTGCGCAACGCGCGGGCCGTGTCGAGCCTGCCGAAGTCTGCCGCCCTCCAGTCGAACACGGCATCACCGAGCAGGAGCAGTCCGAGCAGGATGCTCAGGCCGCTGACGATCAGCCCGCGCTCCAGGTTGATGGCGCGGAAGGTGCGCACCAGTCGCGAGTCGGCGGGCAGCAGGTCCTCATTGATGGCGAAGACCTTTGTGAACACCGCGAAGAGCACGCTCTGGAAACCGAGCGTGATAAACAGACTGCCGAACAGCATCGTGCTGACATCGAAGGTCGCACGCCCGACGCTGAACTGCAGGAAGCCCGCGACGTAGGTGACCGTCCCCAGCGAGATCAGCAAGACTCCCGGGACAAGGAAGAGCCAGCGGGGGCTCAGCAGGAGGAAGAATCGCAACGTGCGCCACCCATCGCGCCAGGTCTTGAGATGCGGCGCGTGCTGGGTGCGCCCGTCCGGGTGGAGCGTGATCGGCACTTCGGCAATTCGGGCGCCCACCAGACTCGCCTTCACCACCATCTCCGTGGCGAACTCCATGCCGGTGCACCGTTGACGAAGTCGCTCTTGGAACTCGCGGGTGAATCCGCGGAGTCCGCAGTAGACGTCGTGAATAGGTGCGCGGAACCAACGGCGTGCGAGTGCGGAGAGGACGGGATTGCCGATCCATCGATGCAGCCACGGCATCGCGCCGGGGAGGACGGTGCCTCCACCGGCCGGGAGTCGGCATCCCTGCACCAGATCGTATCCCTCACGCAGCTTGGCAACGAATTTGGGAATGTCGCGAAAATCGTAGGAATCATCGGCGTCGCCCATGATCACGAAGCGACCTCGTGCGGCCGCAATTCCCGCCATCAACGCCGCGCCATAGCCACGCTCGAGCGCTGGAACGATGCGCGCGCCAGCTGCGATCGCGACGGCCTGCGACCCATCGGTGCTTCCGTTGTCTGCGACGAGTACTTCGCCGACTGCGCCCGAGGCAGCAATCCCTTCCAGCGCCTTACGCACGCAGATCTCGACTGTCTCACTCTCGTTGAGACAGGGAAGCACCACGGAGACTTCGATCTCGTTCAACACAGGTGCACCGCCATGGCCTTAAAGCTAGCCACCACCGCGATCCCCGGCGCGAGCTGCAGCTCCAGCGCTGAACGCGTGGTGAGCGCCGCCACCAGTGGCACCCCACGCACCTCGATCGCCACGCGCGTCAACGCCCCGAGCGTCGTCACTTCGGTCACGCGCCCGGCGAATCGGTTCCGCGCGGAGTCAAAAGTCTGATCACGCGCGATCGTGATCTCCTCCGCACGGATCACCGCGTGCCCCACGCCCGTCGCGAAGTCGCCGACCGCATAGAACGTGAGCCCCTCGGTCTCGAACGCAAAGGCGCGATGTCCCTGCGCATAGATCGACGGCTCGCCATCGACCCAGTCGGGTGTCGCTTCACCCAGATCGCGCGCCGTCCCCGCAAAGACATTCTCGGCGCCAAGGAATTCCGCCACGTAAGGAGACGCCGGCTTCCGAAAGACCTCGGCCGGCGTTCCCTCCTGCAGCACGCGCCCACCATCCAACAGCACCGCGCGATCGCCCAGCATGCCCGCCTCGGCGAAGTCGTGCGTCACCTGCAGCGTGGTGAGTCCCCAGGCGCGGTGCAACGCGCGGACCTCGCGACGCACCACGGTGCGGCGACGAGGGTCGAGCGCGCTGAACGGTTCGTCGAGGAGCAGCAGCTTGGGCCGACGTGCGAACGCGCGCGCGAGGGCCACGAGTTGACGCTCGCCACCGGAGAGCCCACGCACGTCGCGCGCAAAGAGCGGGATGATGTCGAAGCGTTCGGAGATCTCGTGCATGGTGGCGTCGTCCGCGGCGCCGTACGCGACGTTTTCCTTTACGCTGAGATGCGGGAAGAGAAAGGCATGCTGATACACGAGACTCAGGTCGCGCTGCTCCGGCGGGAGCTTTCGCGCGTCGGCGCCGTGTAGTGTGACCGTTCCCTTTTGCGGGGAGAGAAGTCCGGCGACGACCTCGAGCAGAGTGGTCTTTCCCGAGCCAGCCGGACCGATCACCACGCCGAACTCCCCCGCGTTGAGACGCAGCGAGACGTCATCGAGGAGGAAGCGCCCTTTGCGGGCGTGCACGTGTTCGAGGTGGATCATTCGGACTGCACGGCGATGAAGGCTGGAGGATGGAGGCTTTCCTTCATCGGTCGTCTCTTGTGTCGGTCCGCAGAGCACGCAACAGTGTGAGTGGGACCAGTGCGAGAATGGCGAGGGCGGCGGCGACGGGGAGTGCTTCGGAAAGGCCGAAGCTTGTGAATCGGTCGTAGCTCAGGACACTGGCGACTTTCGGATTGTACGTGAGAATGACGATTGCTCCGAACTCGCTCACGGCGCGCGCCCACATCACAACGGCGCTGGCGAGAAGGCCGCGGCCGGCGAGGGGGAGCGTGACGCGATGAAAGGCCGACCACGGGGAGTCGCCGAGTGTGCGGGCTACGCCCTCGTAGCGCGCGTCGACCTTGGCGAAGGCTTCGCGCGCGCCGCTCACGAAAAGTGGGGCGGAGACAAAGAGCATGGCCGCAATGATGCCGAGCGGGGAGCCGACAATGCGCAGCCCGATCTCCAGTGCGCGGCTGCCCACGGCGCTGTCGCGACCCAGCAGCAGCAGCAGCGCGATGCCAGCAACAGGGTGTGGAATCAGCAGGGGGAGGTCGAGTAGCGCCGCGAGGATCGCGCGACCCGGAAATCGCTTGCGTGCCAAGAGCCAAGCGAGTGGGGTGCCGCAGAGTACGCCGATCAGCGTTGCGGTGGTGGCCGTGATTCCAGTGAGGAGGAGTGAATTGCGAAGCTCGGCGTCACTGCCGAGTCGCGTGAGTCCCTCACCGCCGGCATCGGCGACGAGCTTGACGATCGGGGCCGCGAGGAAGAGCAGCAGGAGCGATGCCGCCAGCGCCGCGAAGACGCTCAACACCGCATGCGTGAGCTTGCTCTTCACGGCGCCCACACTGGCCGCGTACCGACCACGTGCGGCGCCGCAATGGCGTCGAGTCCTTCGCGACGCAGGATCGCTTGGCCCTCAGCTGAGACCAAGAAGGCCGCGAAGCGGCCCGCGATTTCGGGATTCGGCGCGTTCTTCGGCACGGCGAAGGCATACATGATCGGCTTGCCCGTGAAGGTCACGCTGCTCCCCGCCGTCGCGCCGCGCACTGACACCTTGGCCGTCGCATAGAACTCGGCCATCGCCTCATTCGAGAGATCCACCGAATCGCCGAGCAGGATGTAGTGGAACTTCATCGCCTTGGCGATGGACTCGTACGACCAGATGTAGTCGAACTCCCCTGCCTCGAGGAGCCCGATCAAGTCGGCTTCCTTTGGGCGAACGTTGCGCGGTGGCGAGCGCGCGGCCATCCGCTCAGCGAGGCGAGGGATATCGTACGCACGTTCGGCCAGCTGCCAGACCATCAGGGTGCGATAGCCATTGGGATCGAGATCAGGATCGCTCCGCCCCACCTCGACATCGCTGCGCGTGATGATCGAGTACCAATTGAGCGGCGTGATGTTGGACTGCCCACGCGAGTTGTCGGTGAAGGCGATCACCATGCGATTCCGCGCGAACTCCACGTAGCCGTCCACATGCGCCGGAACGAGATAGCCGGGAAACACATCGGCATCGGCCAGGGCAATGAGATCGGGGATCTTCCCGAGTTCGGTCAGCTTGCGCGCCGACTCCAACGAGCCGGCGCTTTCTTGGTCGATGCGCACATTCTGGCGGCGCGCGAAGGTGTCGAGCACCGCCTTGAGCGGACGGGCCAGCGACCCAGCGTTGTAGACCACGAGTCGCCCGCGCGCATCCCCGCCGCAGGCGGCGAGCACGAGGGTCAGGAGGCAGGACAGGGCCCGAATGGAACGCAAAGAAATCATCGTCCGTAGTGTCGCATATCGATTGCGCTGAGGCCAGTCCTTATTCTCGGGATGGAGGCTGGAGGATGAAAGAAGAAAGCGACCTCCATCCTCCAGCCTTCATCCCGCGAGGACCACAGCATACCTTTCCCTCGTCCCATCACCCTCGGACCTCAACAACATGGTCGATCTCGCTCTAGAGATCCGCGACATCTCCAAGCGCTACGCCGAGCATGTCGCGGTGCGTACGCTCTCCTTGGTCGTCCCCCGCGGGACCGTCTACGGCCTCCTTGGCCCGAACGGGGCCGGCAAGACGACCACGATCCGCATGATCCTCAACATCATCAGCCCCGACACGGGCACGATCACGGTGTTGGGGAAGTCGAATCGCGACCCCGCGATCCTCGACCGCTTGGGCTATCTCCCCGAGGAGCGCGGACTCTACAAGAAGATGTCGGTCCGTGACGTCCTGCGGTTCCTCGCCGAACTGAAGGGGGTGGGGCGCAAGGATGCCGACCGGCGGATCGATGAATGGCTGGAGCGGCTCACGCTCAAGACGGCAGAGAAAGATTGGGGGAAGTCGAAGGTCGACGAACTCTCGCGCGGCATGCAGCAGAAGGTGCAGTTCATTGGCACGCTGCTGCACGACCCCGAGTTGGTGATTCTCGACGAGCCCTTCAGCGGGCTCGACCCGATCAATGCGCAGGCGCTCAAGGACACGGTGGTGGACCTGCGTCGGCGCGGAAAGACGGTGATCTTTTCGACGCATCTGATGGACAATGCCGAACGCCTCTGCGACGCGGTCTGCATCATCGCGCGCGGTGAGAAAGTGCTCGATGGCACAGTGACGGCGGTGAAGGCGGAGTATGCGGGGCGCACGGTCGCGGTGGGACTCGAAGGCGGCGCGACGACCGCAGTGCAGGCCGTCTTTCACGACGCCTCACTTGTGGCGCGCGTGGACGACAACTCGCGCTACTTCGAAGTGGAACTCGCGCCCGGTGCCGATGCGCAGACCCTCTTGCGTCGCTTGGTGGACGCCGGTGCGGCAATCAATCGATTCGAGAAGGTGCAGCCCTCGCTGCATCAGATCTTCCTGCAGCGTGTCGGCGCGACCGGCATTGAAGAGGGGATGAGCGGACATGGCTAAGCTCTGGGCGGTCATCAAGCGCGAGTACATCGAACGCGTACGCACCAAGTGGTTCATTATCGTCACGCTGTTCGGCCCGGTGTTCTTCGCCGTCATCATGATTCTGCCGGGCTATCTCTCGGTGAAGGGGATGCGCGAGGCCCGCGTGAACTCGCTCCGCATCGTCGATGCCACGGGAATGGGGCTCGGCGAACGGATCGCCATGCGGCTCGCCGCGCCACAACTCGCGGTGGGCGACGTGCCGAAGCTGGCGCAGGTCGATACGGTCGACCAGGCGGGGGTCGCCGTGCTTGAAGATGCACTGGTGGCCAAGGTGCAGGCGAAGGAAGAGAATGGCGTGCTGATTCTCGATAGTGCCACGGTGCTGCGCGGCACCGCCCGCTATCTCGGCCGCGACGCGGGCTCGGTGGGTCAGGTGGAGGCACTTGAGGCGGCGACCCGCTTCGCGCTCCTCAGCGCCCGCGCCGAACAGGCGGGGATCACGGCGGAGCTGGCCGAGAGCCTGGCGAAGCTGCGCGTGAACATCGATGCCGAGAAGATCACGAACGAAGGACGCGGCGGATCGGGTCTCGCGGGCACGATCTTCGGCTTCGGCGTGGCCTTCCTGCTGTATATGAGCATCATCCTCTACGGGCAGAACATTCTGCGCGGCGTGCTCGAGGAAAAGACAACGCGCGTGGCCGAAGTGGTGGTCTCGAGCGTGAGCCCGGACGTGCTGCTCGCCGGCAAGGTGATCGGCGTCGGCGCGGTCGGACTCACGCAGATGGCGGTCTGGGTGGGGAGCAGCGTGCTCTTCTGGGAACAGCGCTCGAATGTCTTCAAGGCGCTCGGCGTGAACAACATGCCACAGATGAGCTTCCCGACCATTGAGCCGATCGTCGCGGTAGCGCTCGTGCTGTTCTTCATTCTGGGCTACACCTTCTACGCCTCGCTGTTTGCGGCCGTCGGCGCGATGGTGAGCTCGCAGGAAGAGGCGCAGCAGGCGTCGCAGCCGGTGCTGATGATGCTGGTGTTCAGCATCATCTTCGTGCAGCCGGTGATGATGAACCCCACGGGCCAGCTGGCGATGGTGATGAGTTTTCTCCCCTTCTCGGCGCCGATCATCATGCCCATGCGCATGACGGCAACGCCGGTGCCACCCATGGAAATCGTTGGGTCACTCGCCGGCGTGGCGGTGGCGTGCGTGGCGGCCATCTGGCTCTCGGCGCGGATCTATCGCGTCGGGTTGCTCATGTACGGGAAGCGGCCGTCGGTGCGTGAGCTGGTGCGGTGGGTGCGGCAGGCGTAGCTCTCACTGCGTTACCACAGAGGCACAGAGGGCACAGAGGGCACAGCGAACTACACGTACGCTGTGCCCTCTGTGGTGCAATCAGTTAAGCGATCAGTTAAGC
>CAYUMN010000008.1:10999-18367 GCA_964445835.1 uncultured Gemmatimonas sp. | reverse complement strand
ATCAGTTAAGCGATCAGTTAAGCAGGCACCGAAGCCACACAATGCTTATCGAACGCACCCTTGAGCTCATCGGCAATCGCCTCGGCCGAGCGCCCTTCGATCTGCCAGCGCTCGATCATGTGCACCATCACTCCGTCCTTGAGCAGCGCAATGGACGGCGAGCTCGGCGCGTACCCCGTGAAGTACGACCGCGCCTGACGCGTGGCATCGACATCGTTGCCCGCGAAGACCGTGAACTTGTGATCTGGCGTCGCCGCGTGGTGCAGCGCCAGCCCGACCGCCGGGCGCATGTTGCGCGCCGCGCAGCCGCACATTGAGTTCACGATCATCAACTGCGTGCCCTTCGTGCCCTTGAGCGCCTGGTCCACCGCGTCGGCGGACTTGCACTCTTCCACTCCCAACTGCGTGATCTCGGCGCGCATCGGGCCGATGAATCGTTCGTCGTACATCATGTGAGCTCTCTCCGTAGTGTGAAGCCGCGACCTACTCGCGACTCAGTGCCAACAACGCTGCCTGCGGAACCACCAAGTAGCGCTCGTTCTCGAACGTGATCTCCACCGAGGCCTTCCGGAAGAAGAGCGCGTAGTCGCCCACGCGCGCCTGCATCGGAACGTGCTTCGTTTCCTTCTGCGGCCCGATCCGCCACGGTTCGTCGAGATGCTCGATGACGTCCGGCAGTGGCGTGCCCGGCCCTGTGGCGACAATGCGCCCGCCCTGCACCGCCTGCGAGTCGACCGCTGTTGCCGGGAGATAGAGCCCGACCTTCGAGCGCTCCTCCCCTTCCTCGACCTTTATCAGCACCCGATCGCCCACGACGATCAGTTCCTTCTTCCCTTTCTTCATCACAAGAAATTAACTCATCGCACGAGGAAGAGTTCCGACTGCCGGCGGATCGCCCAGCGGATTCTGCCATCCGGACCGATCATCGCGTCCTCCTCCATCGCCATGCGGACCAGCTGCCCACCCCACTCTGGGACGGCGGTCGTGGCCTGGAGCTCGATCGAGTACCACATATTGGCCGTCACCAGGGCGTCCCCGGAGCCCGGGACCCCTTCCTGCGCGTCCCAGCGCCCCACGTGCGCGCCGGCCCCGTGACCGTGCTTGCCGATGGGGTGCGAGTAGAGCGTCCCGCTGATGCCCTCGGCGCGCATCCGCGCCAGCGTCGAGGCGAGCACCTGATTTCCCGTGCGAGCGGGGCGGAGCTCTTCCATTGTGAGATCCTGCAAACGATTCGCGTTCCGCAAGGCGAGCTGGAGCCCAGCGGGCACGGTCGTCTCGCCTGGCAGCAGCACATAGGCGTTGTGCTGGGTGTCCGTTGCGAGCCCCATTGCCACGATTCCCACGTCGCAATGCAGCACATCACCGCGCTGGATGATCGGGTCCTCGCCGAGCTGCGCCGAGCTTACGCCGCGGCGCTGCACATCGACGCTTGGCTGGAACCAAGTGCCGAGCCCGAGGTCATTCACCTGTTGGCGCCACCACCACACCAGATCGCTCGTACGCGTCACGCCCGGGGTGACGGCCTCGCTGGAGAACATCCGCTGCGTGAGGCTCCACACGAGCGTCTGCAGGCGCGCGTAGAAGGCCGCTTCATCAGGAACGCGCGTGGCGATGAAGTCGAGCGGGAGCGCGTCGATGGAGCGAAAGCGCGCCGTCCACTTGGCGCCAAGTGCTTCGCTCATGCCGTCGCGTTCACCGGCAGTGAGCCCGTCGGTGAAGGCGAAGGTGCGCGACACGTTGATCTGGATGATCTTGGGATCACGCTCTTCAATGAGCGTCTTGAGCGTGTTCCACTGTTCGTCGCCGACGAGTTCGGCCCGGCGTGATTCCGCGCCGGCGTCCACCGCGGCGGCCGCACGGTATGCCGCGTAGAGCCCACCCTGCGAGTTGCCGCCCAGCGCGATGCGCTCAACGCAGGAGCCATCGCCGGGATCGACACGCCCTGCGGAGGCGCAGCGATCGAAGAAGACGTAGATGGTGCGACGACGCGCCGCAAAGGTGGTCGGCGAGACGAGGGAGCTGAACGTCGGGTCTTCGTTGTACTCGCGCATCGGGATCACCCACATGTCCACGCCGTGCTTGCGCATCAGGCCCGGAAGCACGGTGGTGAGCCGTTGCTGCAGCCAGCGTTGCTGCATCTCGGCCTGCTCGCGGAGCGTGCCGAAGGGGCGGGTCTGCGCCTCGGCGCGCGCCGGGGTTCCGAGGTGCGCGACACCGAGTGTGGCCGCGAGCATTGCGGCACGAACAACCGAGCGAATGAAAGTCATGGGCGTTGATGAGGAATGTCGCGTCCCCTGAGTAGCAGGAGACGCACCAGCGTGGAGACGAGCGCGAGCACGACCGAGAAGAGCGTGATGCCGGCGAGGCGGAAGAAGAGGATGCGCACCGAGGTGCTCTGCCAATCCTCGAGGGTCGCGGCAATGGAGCCCACGACCTCGATACCGAGCAGGGTGAGCCCGAGGCTCACCGCGATCTCGGTTCCTGCTTCGACGAGGGCGAAGAGCGGCGCGCGCCACCACCACTCGCGTTGCACGTAGTAGCCGAGGTGGAGCGTGACCATCAGGAACAGAAAGACCGCGCCGGCGACAAAGGTCCCGGCGATCCAGAGCCAGCTATCGCTCCAGCCGAACTGCAGGACGAACGCGCGATAGGTGCGTAGTCCCGCACCGGTGAAGATCGCCATCAGCGGCAACGACAGCGAGAGCCGCTTGAGGAACATCGGTTCCTCCAGCTGCGGGATCGCGAGCGTCGGACGCAGGAGTGGCATCGGGTCGGGGTCTCCGGGGAGTCAGCAGTGAATCAGCGTGTCGCGATGCATTCGATCTCAACGCGGGCGTTGAGGGCGAGCCCGCTCGTGCCGAAGGCGCTGCGCGCCGGCAGGTTACCCGGCGTGAAGAACTCACGGTACACGACGTTCATTCGGTCCCACTCGGCCATGTCGGCCATCATCACGGTGCATTTCACCACCTTCTCCATGCTTGAGCCTACGGCCTCGACGGTCCGCTTGATGTTGTTGAGCGTCTGGCGCGTCTCGGCTTCGATGCCGCCGGGAACGACCGTATTGGCGCTGGCGGCCGGGTCGGTGCCGATCTGTCCCGAGAGGTAGAGGACATCGCCGACGCGCACGGCGGGAGAGAAGGGGCGAGTGGGCGCGCCGAAGGGGGTGAGGTATTCGACGTCGGCGCCGGCAGTGCGGCGCGCGAGCACCGCGCCGATGAACCCGAGCAGGAGCACCGCCAGCAAGAGAAGAGGACGCGGAGTCATCGAATCATATGTCCAATGCGTGACCAGCGGATGTCCGTCAGGAACGGCAGCGGCCGGTCGGAGTCGTCGGCGTTCCACGAGTAGTACACAAAGAGCGGACGTCCGCGCACGTTCTCGCGCGGCACGATGCCCCAGTAGCGGGAATCCTTCGAGTTGTAGCGGTTGTCGCCCATCATCCAGAAGTGCCCCTCGGGCACGAGCAGGGGGCCCCAGTCATCGAGGGTCGGTATGGCCGGCACCGGACCGAAGCGCGAGGAATCGACCGCGATCCTCTCCTGCCACGCAAAGAGCGGATGCGTCTCGTTGGGCGGCGCCCCCGTGGGCGCGGCGGTGGGCGCGGCTGTGGGCGCGGCGGTGGGCGAGCCCGCGCCATAGCCCTGGCGTTGCGGCACGCCATTGATGTGCACGATGCCGGCGCGCGAGTACAGCGTGTCTCCCGGCATGCCAATGAGCCGCTTCACGAGGATCGGTGTCGGGTCCCAGGGCTGATCCACCTGCGGGGGCGAGATGAACACCACGATCTCCCCCCGCTCCGGCTCGGCGTATCCCGGGAGATTGATCTGCGTGAACGGGACGTGCGGCCCGTAGCGCAGCTTGTTCACGAAGAGCCAATCGCCGATCAGCATCGCCGGAATCATCGAGCCCGAGGGGATGCGATACGCCTCAACGAGGAAGGTGCGGAGGAGGAGGAAGATGGCGATGGTCGCGGTGAGGGACTTGAAGCCCTCCCAGAGCTTGCGGCCATCCAACCCGCCGGCCAAACCGCCGGCGGCGCTACCGGAGCGGGCCGCGGCGACGACGTTCTTGGGCGAACTGCTTTTGCTGGAGCGCTTCTTGGCGGCCACGAGAGTGCGGTGGAGGGGTGCAGGGTACTGCAGGCTTGTGGCGGGGTCGGTCGGACGGTGATACCCCGCCTAGAGGGGAATCTGGCTCCGCACGGGGGTAAATACGAGAGGGGCGCGCCTCGCGGCGCGCCCCTCCTCCAACCCAGCGACCGCAGTTACTTGACGTTCTTCGACACGAGCTTGGTCATGTCGAACATCGAGACCTGCGCCTTGCCACCGAACACGACCTTGAGCGCCGCATCGGCGTTGATCATGCGACGGTTCTTCTTGTCCTGCAGGTTGTGCTTCTTGATGTACATCCAAAGCTTCTTGGTGAGCTCGGTGCGCGGGAGCGGCGCAGCGCCGACGACGACGGCGAGCTTCTCGTTCGGGGTCACTGGCTTCATGAACGCGGCGTTCGGCTTGCGCTTCGCAGCCTTCTTCGCCGGCGCCTTCTTTGCGACCTTCTTCGCAGCGGCCTTCTTCGCAGGGGCCTTCTTTGCAACCTTCTTCTTGGCAGCCATCGGAAATTCTCCTCGAGAGGATGTTGTCGATCACGTTGCTGCGCCCGGTCGAGCGTTGTGTGATCTGACTCGAAAGTAAGGGTCTCCCCAGAGGGCGCAAGAGCCACCGCAGAGTGGCGCCAGAGGGGAAACAGGGGCGCGGGGGACGATTTCCCCTCTACAACGCCCCGCGCCGCATGCCCCGTGGAGTGCGCGTGCCCTCGGAAAAACGTGATGTCGCCACGCGTGTTTCCACGATTTCCCCTCTGAGAAATGCGTTTTCTCGCGTGTGCGCGCGCGGACGATCCCGTTGCGAGAAACGCGCGTGCTCCTCTGGCGCGCACCCTACGCGGCGAGCATTTCCCGGAGCAGCGCGACCATCCGCGTATCGGCCGGATCGGCGCTCGCGTCGTCGTCCGCCACCGCGTCCCGCTCTGACGGCGTCTCGAGAATACAGGGGACGCCGCGCGTGCGCGCGTCCGCCAACAACCACCGAAATGGCTCCGCACCGATCGCTCCCGCGCCGATCCACGCGTGCCGATCCTTGTTCGATCCATACGGGTGCTGCGAGTCATTCAGGTGGAAGAACGCCGGAGGTTCACCGATCACCGACTCAAAGCGATCGAGCACGGCGCGCAGCGCCTCGGCGCTGTCGTGAATCGCATGCCCCGCGGCGAAGAGGTGGCAGGTGTCGAGCCCGTACCCCGTGCGATGCCGCTGCGCCGCCGGCACCTGCGCGAGCATGATCGCGATCTCCTCGGGGGTGCGCCCCATCGTACGCCCCGCGCCCGCGGTGTTCTCGATCAACAGCCGCGTCCCCGCCTCTCCCTCGGGAATCGTCTCCAGCGCGTGTCGAATGGCGACGCCCACCCGCACCGCCGCGTCCTCGGGCGCGCTGTCCCCAGCGGAGCCGGGGTGAAAGCAGACCCCGTAGGCGCCAAGGGCGCTCGTGCGCTCATACTCTTTGGCGAGCCCGCTCCGCGCGCGCGCGGCCTTCTCCTCCTCGGGGGAGGCCGTGTTGAGCACGTACGCCGCGTGCACGAATAGGGCGCGCGGCGTGAACCCCACCTCGGCCAGCACCTTGTGCACGGTGGCGACTTTCGGCGGCTTGAACCCGATCTTCTCGTTGTAGTAGGTCGGCGGCGCCGTGAAGACCTGCAGCGCCTGCGCCCCTGCCGCGGCGGCACGGCGGACGGCCATCGGGAGTCCGCCAGCATCGGCGGGATGCACGCCGATCACGTGCCCCGACGGCGCTGAACTCAAGGCTGGCGCTCGGCGCGGAGATCCACCATCCGCTGCCCATGCGCGTACTCGACGCTCTTTTCCTCCTTCAGCGCGCGCAGCCGCTTGAGCACGTCGGCAATACGCTTCGCCTGCGCCTCGATGGTCTGCAGCGCGTCGGGAATCTCCTCCGGGGGGAGCATCCCATTGGCGGCGAGATACGACGTTGAGAGGAGGGCCGTCAACGGATTGTTGATCTCGTGCTGCAACGCGAGCGAGAGTTCGCCGACGCCGGCGAGATAGCGCGCCTGGCGCAACCCTTCCTCGGCCTCGTACCGACGCTGCGCGGAGTCGATCCGCTTGAGGGCGATGCGCAACCGCGCCATCACGTCGGCGGGGGTGACCGGCTTGGGGAGATAGTCATCCGCGCCCACATCGAGCACCAGCTCGAGATCTTCGGGATTCGCGCGCGCGGTGATCATCAACAGGTAGGTGCGACTCCCGCTCGCATGCGCCCGCACGCGACGGCACAGCTCGATGCCATCGACCTCGGGCATGTGCCAGTCGAGCACGATCATCTCCGCCGGGTTCCGCTCGAAGGATTCCCACGCGGTGCGGCCATTCTCGTGCGCCTCGACCTCGTGTCCGCTCATCTGGAGCACGGCTTCGAGCAGGGCCCGCATCGATTCGTCGTCGTCGGCCAGAAGAATTCGCATCAGTGCAAGCTCACCAAGAAATGGTCCCGGCGCGGATTGCGATCCGGGGTGTGGTTCCAGCGCGCTGTGATGCCGTCCAGGCAATCACCATCCGCGTCCCGCGCACTGCCACCCGCGGCGTACGCGCCTCGCCGGTCTCGTCGGAGGCGGAGAGGCGATGTTCGAAAATGTGGCCCTGCACCCGCGACAGCGCGAGCCCCAGCCGCGGCATCCGGCTGTTGGGGTCCTCATATACCACAACGACCGTGTCTCCACGGGAGGCAACGGCCGCCGCGGACGGACGGTCGCCATACACAATGGGCACCGGCTGATGAAACAGTGCGCCGCGTTCCATCGTGTGCGTGAAGAACAGCCCCGCCCCCTCCCGCGCGTCCAGATGATACGCAAGATGGACATACCCGTTGAGCGAATCCGCGGCGATGTACGGTGCGGGCCGCCCGCACCCCGCCCGACCCACATCAGTATCGTCCGCTGTGACCGGAGCATTCCAGGTGAGGCCGCCGTCGTCCGAGCGGGCGACGCGAAGGAGGACGCTGGAGTCCGGTTTCACCTGAAACCAGCTGGCATACGCCTCGGTGCCGAGGGCGCGCGCGGCTCGCCGGCTCGTGACACAAAGTCCCGGCTCGTCGGGCCACACCGCCGGCGTCCAGAGCGCCGGAAAGCGGACGCCGTCCGGTGCCTCAGGGTCGAGTTCGAGTCCCACGGAGTCGCCGAGTGCTCCCGAGCGCCGCGTGGCTTCTCCGTCCCACACGAGGGGACTGGGGACGCAGGCGACGAGGGTAAGGCCAAGCAGGCAGAGGCCGCCGACGGCGGCGGCGCGGATATGCAGGGGGGACTTCA
>CAYUMN010000008.1:0-10899 GCA_964445835.1 uncultured Gemmatimonas sp. | reverse complement strand
GGGGACTTCATCCGTGAAGTATCACCTCACGGTCCATTAGATTTCCACGTCTCACCCCTCACATCCCGCCCGACGATGAGCACCTTCTCGCCCAACGGCGTTCGCCAGCTCCCCGCGACCGTGAATGAACCGGTCCGCAACTACGCCCCCGGAAGCCCCGAGCGCGCCTCCCTGCAGGCCCGCCTCACGGCCATGGAAGGGGAACGTCCTGACATCGCCGTGGTCGTGGATGGCCAGGAGATTCGCGCCGGCAAGTCCGTGAACGCCGTCTCGCCGCACAAGCATCAGCATGTGACCGCGACCTGGCATCACGCCACCGCCGACGACGTGCGCGGCGCGATCACCAGTTCCAAGCGCGCCTGGAAGGAATGGAGCGAATGGACCTGGGAGGAGCGCGCCTCGGTGTTCCTCAAGGCGGCAGATCTCCTCGCCGGCCCGTGGCGCGACACGATCAACGCGGCCACCATGCTCGGGCAATCGAAGACCGTGTATCAGTCCGAGATCGACGCCGCCTGCGAGATGACCGACTTCTTCCGCTTCAACGTCGCCTTCGCGCGCGAGTTGATGGCGGAGCAGCCGATCAGCTCGCCGGGGATGTGGAATCAGAGCGAGTATCGCGCGCTCGAGGGCTTCGTGTACGCGGTGACGCCCTTCAACTTCACGGCCATTGGCGGCAACCTCCCGACCGCGCCCGCCTTGATGGGCAACACCGTGCTCTGGAAGCCGGCATCCAGCGCGATGCTTTCCGCCTGGTACACGTTGCAGCTCCTGCACGAGGCCGGCCTGCCGAAGGGCGTGATCAACTTCCTCCCCGGCGATCCGGCGATGATCAGCGAGATCGCGCTCACGCATCCCGATCTCGCCGGCGTGCACTTCACGGGGTCGACCGGCGTGTTCAACTCGATGTGGAGCACGATCGGGCAGAACATGGCGAACTACCGCTCGTATCCGCGCATTGTCGGCGAAACGGGGGGCAAGGACTTCATCATTGCGCACCCGTCGGCCGATGTGCAGGCCTTCGCGGTGGCCGTGGTGCGCGGCGCCTTCGAGTATCAGGGGCAGAAGTGCTCCGCTTGCAGCCGCATCTATGTGCCGAAGTCGATCTGGCCAGAGGTGAAAGCGCGCGTCGCGGCGATGATCGAGGATATCAAGGTCGGCGACGTCAACGACTTCTCGAACTTCATGGGCGCCGTGATCGACCAACGATCCTTCGATCGCATCAGCACCTACCTCGCCGACGCAAAGGCCAACGCCAAGGTGATCGCCGGCGGCACGGCCGATGGATCGAAGGGCTGGTTCGTGAAGCCGACGCTCGTGGAGACGACCGATCCGAAGTATCGCTTGATGTGCGAGGAGATCTTCGGCCCGATCGTCACGGCCTACGTGTACGACGATGCCAAGTGGGACGAGACGCTGAAACTGGTCGATGAGACCTCCCCCTACGCGCTCACCGGCGCCGTGTTCGCGCAGGATCGCGCGGCGGTGAAGCAGGCGCATGCCACGCTGCGTCACGCGGCCGGCAACTTCTACATCAACGACAAGTGCACGGGCGCGGTCGTGGGCCAGCAACCTTTCGGCGGCGCACGCGCCTCGGGCACGAACGACAAAGCCGGCTCGAAGCTCAATCTTGTGCGTTGGGTGAGCGCGCGGACGGTCAAGGAGACCTTCGCGCCGCCGCACGATTACAAGTACCCATTCATGGGCTAAGCCGTACTGAAGTACGGAGGGAGGACGCCGTGCATCTTTGAACCTCCCTTCTCCCACCTTCATCACGCGAATGCGCTACATCACCCTCGACGTCTTCACCGACACGATGTTCGGTGGCAATCAGCTCGCCGTTTTCCCCGATGCCACCGAGATCCCAGAGGAGTTGCTGCTCCCCATCACGCGGGAGTTCAACTTCTCCGAGGTGACGTTCTGCTATCCGGCGCCGGATGCCGCGCACACACGTCGGGTGCGCATCTTCACCCCGGGCGCCGAGATGCCCTTTGCCGGACATCCCACGATCGGCACGGCGGCCGTTCTCGCGCTGTGTGAGAACGCGCTCGGTGGCGCGCGTGAGGGAAAGCTCACGCTGGCCCTCGGTGTCGGGAGCGTGCCGGTGGACGTGCGCATTCAGAGCGAGACGCTGGCGTGGGCCGAGCTGTCGGTGGCGAAGTTGCCGGAGATCGGGCCGCTGGTGCCAACGCTGACGACGCTCGCCGAGATCCTCTCGTTGGAGACCAAGGATCTCGTGGGCGGGTCACTCTCGCCGCAGGCCGTCTCGTGCGGCATCCCGTTCTTGCTCGTGCCGCTCAAGAGCGTCGATGCCGTGCAGCGCGCGCGCGTGCAGATGGACCGTTGGGATCAGACGCTCAAGAAATCGTGGGCACCGGAGATCCTGGTCGCCGCGCGCGATCCAGAAATGGGCGAGCAGTGCTGGCGCGCCCGCATGTTCGCGCCGGGCCTCAATGTGCCGGAGGATCCCGCCACGGGTTCGGCGGTCGCCGCGTTCGGCGGCTGGCTCGCGATGAAGGACTCGAAGCCGGACGCCGTGTTCGAGTGGACCGTGCGTCAGGGAATCGAGATGGGACGGCCGAGCCTGCTCAGCGTGCGCACAACAAAGGTGGCGGGGGCGGTCACGGCGGTTCAGGTGGCCGGTCAGGCCGTACTCACGGGCGAAGGGATGTTGCGACTCAGGAGTCGATAACGCGGTGCCCGCTGGGCTCGGTCTTGGTCTCGCGGAGCATTCCTGGGGTCGAGGCACGCCCCGCGCCGGCCATCGCGCCGGCATGCGCGCCTTCGAACGCGCGCATGCCGGCGTGCCAGAGCTCCGCCCGGTTGCGCCCGTTCTTCTTCGCCACGTAGAGCGCTTCGTCGGCGCGCGCGAGCAGCGTCTTGGCGATCTCGTCGTCGCGCGCGAGGTCGGCGGCGACTCCCACGCTCGTCGTCAGCGTCACATCCGGGGGGAGTGAGCGGAAGCGGTGCGCGCGAAAGGCCTCGAGCACGCGCTCGGCGAGGATCATCGCCCCTTCTTGCGTGGACTCCGGCGCGAGAATCGTGAACTCCTCACCCCCGAAACGCGCGACGACATCGGCCTCGCGCGCCGTGGTTCGCAGGAGATCGCCGACCTCACGGATCACTTCGTCCCCCGTGAGATGCCCGTAATCGTCATTGATCCGCTTGAAGTGATCAAGGTCGATGGCCAACACCGCGATCTCCTTCTTGCCGCGGATCGCGCGCGCCACTTCACGCTCGGCGAGTTGATTCAGCCCGCGGCGATTGAAGCAGCCAGAGAGTGGATCACTCAATACGATGGCCTGCAGGTGATCGCGCATCCGGTTGTAGGCGCGTCCGATCACCGTGATCGGATCGGGCATCTGCTCCGGCCCTTCGTCGAAGCGCGCGGAGAAGTCGCCTTCCTGCGCCCGCCCGAAGAGTCCGACGAGATGGTGCATGCGGTGCGCGACGTGCCCTTGCAGCGCGACGTAGACGAGGACGCCGATCCCGTAGAGTGCCAGCGTCCACAGCTCCTCGGCCGGGGCGGCGAGTCGCCCCGCATCGGCCGCGAACGCGACCAGCGCTGTGTAGCTCACCATGATGATCGACAGATTCGCGATCGTCGCCGTCCAGCCGAAGAAGAGCTGCGTCAACTGCACGGTGAAGATCGAGACGATCAACGCGCGGCCATAGTGCTCTGGTGGCGTCATGAGCAGGACGCCGCCGAAGAGCGCGATCATGTCGGAGACAATTGCCGCCGTCACGAGCTCCATCCCGGCGCGCTTCACCCGACGCAGGTAGTGCGCCATTCCGCGATGAAATGCGAGGTACGTGACCATCAGCACGACCACCGCGAGCAGGAGCATCCGCTCCGAGAACTGCGGGGCGAGCACCGACTTCGCCGAGATCACCCCGAACCACTTCAGCGTCACCGTCGAGAAGCCGACCAACGGCAGGAAGATGGCACGATACCGCGCCTGCCAAAGCAGGACCTCGGCATACGTCTCTTCGGTCGTTGGAGCGACGAGTGGGGGGGAGAGCGGCATGGCCTGTTACAAGAGACGGCGGGCCCCCTGGATTGAGGGGCCCAACAGGCGTTAATAGGACGCGTTCAGAGCGACTTTCGCAAGGGCTACCCCACGATCCCCGTATGACGGGCCGGGGGCGGGGGGCGGAGCGCGCTTCTTAGAAGCGCGCCTCAAGGTAGAGGTCGAGCCGCGTCTGCCAGCGCGGGTGGATGCCGCGGGCGAGGTCGATCCGAATCAGACCGTCCAGAAAGCTGGCGCCAACGCCCACGCCGCTCATCGGGCGACCGATCGCGTTCCAGCTGTCCCGCGCGCCCGCCCAGCCGAGGTCGGCGAAGACCACCGGACGGGCACCGGCGACGTTGCCGCCGATTTCGGTGCGGCTCATCCAGAAGCTCTCCCCGACTCCCGTGCCCGCAATCTGCCCACGGATGCTCTGCAGCCCACCGAGATAAAAGGCGCGCTGCGCCGGGAGATCACCGAAGCTCGTGCCGGCCGCATTCGTGAGCGAGACCGCAATGGGCCCGAGTCCGCGCGAGACGATCGTCTCAACGAAGAGCCGCTGGTAGTCGCTCGCCCCCGTCGCGGCCTCGGCACGCACGTCCATGCTGGAGCGCCAACCGCGCGGATCTATCCCGCGGCTCCCCGTCCACTTCACCACGCCCCCGTAATACCAGCCCTCGGTGGCGTTGACGTTCGTGAGAAAGCGATCGTCGCGCGCGCCGCCGAAGAGTGACCAGCGGTTTTCCACCGAGGCCGTCCACTGTTGCTCGGCGAAGGCACGCCAATCGAGGCCCCCGGACTGTGGACGGAATCGGCGGAGCTCCGTGCCCCACGCGCGATGATAGAACCCTTCGTCGCGGGCAGAGAGTAATCCCGGGATTGAGGCGCCGAACGACAGCGGATCGCCGAAGGTCGAGCTCACCGCGAGGCGCCGATACACGGCGCCACGATACGTCGTCCGCCCATTGGTGCGCGAGAGCGCCAACTCACCGTTCAGCTGCAGATCCGCGACGGACGCGCGCACCTGCGCCTCGGCCTGGTATCCAAGGCCGAGCACCGAGGTGAACTTGGCCGCACTCGAGAGGCCTTCCACACGATTGAATCGCGTGTAGGCGAGCCCCCATTCATTTCGTATCGGCTGCGGGGCCCACCCGGGTTGCAGTCCCATATCGAGCGCACGCATGAGCTCGGCGACCTCGGCTTCACCAAAGAGCGTTTCGCCTTCGTCGTAGATCGAGCCCGGCAGTTCACTCGAGCGCGCGAGCGCGAGCGTGTCGCACGGGACCGTGATGGACACCGGGACATTTCCTTCCGCACGACCCCGCCGCTCCACGTAGGAGCCCGTCGCGGCGCATTGTGCGCGACGATCCGCAGTGCGCGCAGTATCGCGGCGCGCATAGATCACGCGCAGGGTGTCGCGCACCATCAGCGAGTCGTAGCCGAGCGCCTTGAGCGAATCCCGCACCACGGCGGGCTTGAAGGCCGGCGGTACCACGATCGTCGGGAGCGAGTCGATTCCATTCACCGACTCATAGCGGTACCGCTCCTCGACCCGGACCGGAATGCGCATGAAGCTGACGCGCGCGTAGCCCTCCAGGGCCTGCAACTTCGGCATCCAGAAGCGCTGCTCCTGCAGTCCGTATTCCACGCTCATCGCCGTGATGTTCACTTCCATCGGCGTGAGCAGGGGCTTCACAAAGGCCGGGACATCGTCCATGGAGGTCGAGTCATCGGCCTGGGCCACCGCCCAGATATTGATCTCGGTGCTGAGACGATACACCGCGCGCACCAAGTTCCCCTGTTCGGTCTCGAACCAGAACGAGCCGACCGTGAGATTCCACTTCGGCTCGCGCGCGGCGATGCGCAGCTCGCGCAACACGAGTCGCTGCCCGTCTGGCAGCGTCATCAACACCGAATCGCCGCTCTCGAAGGTGTAGTAGGCTTCGGAGCCCGTCGCGAGCGGATGCACAATGGACTGTTCGTCGACCTCGGCGCGAATCATGTTGCCATCGCCACCGCCGAGGGCGATCAACGGCTCTTTGCCCGGATAGTACGGCAGCGACGTGAAATCCCCCACCTCGTTCTGCACTTCTGCCTGAGCTTCACGACTGAACGGAATTGCCGTGCGCGCGCCGAGTACCTCGACCTGGGCGCCGGTGTTGCGGTGCCAACGCACGCGGCTCGCATTCTCGGTGCGGAACGCCAAGCGGGAGCGCGCGGATTCGCGCACGCTGATCCCGACCGATAAGCGCTGATACGACTTCGCGTCGTAGCTCATCAGGGCCGAGTCCTGCGTGAGCCGCGCGACCCGCGCGCGGAGCAGGAGTTCGCGCGCCATCGGATCCTTGAACGCCGTCCGCAGGTGCTGCTCGGTCACTTCCATGCGGCGTGGGGCGCGAACGGAATCATCTTCGGCACCGGCCGATCCCGCGCCGACAGAGATGCTGACTTGAAACGCGAGCACGAGGGAGCTGAGCAGCACAGAAAGGCCGGGATGAGGGTCGCTGACTATTACGGCGGCGGCGGGGCCTTTGTTTCTGGTGGACGCGGCTGACTCCGGTCGGCCCGCGCCACGGAGTCGGCGTGTTGCTCCATCTGCTGATTCGCCTGCGCCTGCGCCTGCGCGGCATCCGCCTCTCGGCGTTCCTCGACGTCCAAGGCGCGGGCCGAAGGGAGCTGCAGGAGCGCCGCGACGATCGGCAGCAACAAGAGCGGGGTGCCCCCAGGAAAGCTCGGTCGGCCATCCGTTGCCAGCCCGCCGAACCGGGCCACCAGACTCGCACTGTTTCGCTGAATCCAGACGGTCGCGATGATCACCGCCACGCCGAGCGCGGCGAGAATGATCGGAAAGAACGGGGTGTGACGAAACACATCGGACGCCAACCAGCCGAGATACGACACGAACCAGCCGAGGCCGAGCAGGGTCCACACGAAGCGCCGCATGCGCAGCGCAAAGGCGAACGCCATAAGTGCGGCCGGAATCAACAGGTGCCGGTACCACTCCACCTGATTGATCAGCATCACACTCGCGGTTACCGCGCTGAAGGCCGCCACCAGATGCAACCAGAGGGCGAAGTCCTCGTCGCCGCCTTGGCGCCGCGCCGTTTCATAGGCGGCCGCCGTCACGACACTGGTGCACATGAGCCAGATCCAGCCCGACATTCCCCCACCCAATGGCGCCTCCAAGGCAAAGGTCACCACGTGAAAGACGAACCGGATCCCGAGCGCCGCGAGCGGGAGCACCGCCAGCGAAAAGCGCGTCGCGCGAAGCACGGCCAGAAGCGCGATGACCGTGGCGAGTTCCACGACGATCTCCTCGCCGCGACAGCGCCAGAAGAGCCAGTCGCCGGAGGAACAGACGTGGCCGGTCGCACTCACGAACCATCCCATCAGCTCGTTGACCGCTACCACCGCAACGGGCACAGTCGCCACCGAGAGCAGCACCGCGAGGTTCGCGGCCACCACAGAGCCTTCGCCGCGCAGTCTCCACGCGACCACGAGAAAGAGCGCGGCGTAGATCACGCTCACCGCGAGTACGCCGGCCGCGCCGAGCCAATCCCAGCGGTCGGCGAGGAACCATCCCATCGCCACCAGCACCGTGATGGCCCCCAGCACGTAGCCGATCGTCTCCGCGCCGAAGGCGCGCGGCGCGCGCGTGGCCGCGTTCCCGGCCGCGTTCCCGGCCGCGTTCCCGGCCGCGTGCGTGGCGGCGCGTACCGGCGTGAGCGCGCGGATCTCTCCGGCCTGCGCGGCCGTGATGATTCCGAGCGAAACTGCGGAATCGAGCCGGCGATCGTCCTCGTTGAACGTCATGGTCCTCCTCCGGTGCGCAAACGGCCGTTGCGTCGATCGCCTCGACCCCATCCATTTCGGCTATGACTGTGCGTCCCACCGATTCTACCCAATCCGCCCTCGCTGTGGGCGATATCCCACTCGACGAGTTCCAGCGCCACGCCGATACGCTCGTGCGCTGGATTGCCGATTACCTCGCGACCCCTGAACGCTACTCCGTGCTCGCACGCGTCGCGCCAGGAGACATTCGAAAGTCACTCCCTGAGCGTGCGCCCGAGGACGCCGAGCCGCTGGAGCGGATCATCGCCGATCTCGATCGCGTGATCATGCCGGGGGTCACGCATTGGAATCATCCGGGCTTCCTCGCCTACTTCGCCAACACCGCCTCCGTTCCCGGCATCCTCGGTGAACTCGTGACCGCCGCGCTGAACCAGGTGGGGATCCTCTGGCGCACCTCGCCCGCGTTGGCCGAGCTGGAGCAGGTCACCTGCGGTTGGCTGCGCGATGAAATGGGGCTGCCCGCCGATTGGTTCGGGATGATTGCCGATACGGCCTCGACGAATACCCTCGTTGCGCTCGCCGCCGCCCGTGAGCGCGATCCCGCCCTCGGCGTGCGTGAAGAGGGACTCGCGGGACGCGCCGACATCCCACGCATGCGCGTCTACTGCTCCGAGCATGCGCACTCGTCGGTCGACAAAGCGGTGATCACACTCGGGCTCGGCCACGCGAACCTTGTGAAGATTCCCGCCGACGCCGACTTCCGGATGCGCGTGGATCTGCTCGAGGCCGCCATCGCAGCCGACCAAGCGGCGGGATATCGGCCGCTCGCGGTGGTCGCGACGCTCGGCACGACCTCCACGACCTCGGTCGATCCCGTGAATGCGATTGCTGACGTGTGCGCGCGCGAAGCACTCTGGCTCCACGTGGACGCCGCCTATGGCGGCGCGCTCGCGATCGTGCCGGAGTATCGTGCGCCCTTCGTCGGAATGGAGCGCGCGGACTCGCTGGTAGTGAATCCGCATAAGTGGTTGATGACGCCAATGGATTGCTCCGTGCTCTGGACGAAGCATCCCGATGTGCTCCGCCGTGCCTTCTCGCTGACGCCGGAGTACCTGCGCACCAACGAGCAGGATGTCGCGCTCTCGTATTCGGACTACTCCTTTCAGCTTGGGCGGCGATTCCGTGCGCTCAAGCTCTGGTTCGTGTTGCGCGCCTTCGGTATGAAGGGCATGCGGGCGCGGGTCCGGCACCACTGCGACCTCGCCACGATCTTCGCGGGCTGGGTCCGCGCCGAGCCGGGCTGGGAGGTCATGGCGCCGGTGGGGATGTCGGTGGTCTGCTTTCGGCATCGACCGGCGGGGGTCACCGACGCGGCGGCCTTGGAGCGGCACAACGCCGCGATTCTGGAGCAGGTGAACCGGAGCGGGCGGGTCTTTTTGTCACATACCAAGCTGAGTGGGGCCTACGTGCTTCGGGTCGCTATCGGGAATCTCCGGACGGAGGAGTCCCACTTGGCCGAGGCTTGGGGTTTATTGCAGGTGGGGGCCGCGGCCGGCGCGTGACGCCAGCCGCTCAAATTCGGGGGTCAGACTAGTGGTCCTTCAGGTGCCCCTTCAGCTGGTCCTTAACGAACGCTGAATCGCGGCATCCAACAGGTACACAACCCGCGCAGGCTCCCACCCTGCCGCGCGACAACCGGCCCCTGGCCACGTAGGAGGCACTACCAATGTTCGCTTCACTCTCCAAGCGTCTGATGATTCCCGCGCTCGCCGCGACCGTCGCGCTGACGGCCTGCGAGCTCACCCCCACCGGCCCCGCCACGGCCCAGCTCAGCGATGACTACGCCCTCGTGGTCTTCGGCGATGCCGGTGCCGCCCTTGAAGGAACGATGGGGTCACAGGACGGTCCGCGTCCGTTCGATGGCCGCACCGCCCGCCCACAGCTCCCCGACTCGATCGCCTTGAGCACGGCGCAGCTTGCGGCGATCGGCTCGCTGCGTGAGGCCTTCAAGACGGAGCACGCCGAAGAGTTGGCGGCGCTGAAGGCGATCTTCGCCGAAGCCCGCACCGCCCGACAGGGTGGCGCTACGCACGAGGAGGTCCGCGCGATCCTCGCCGAGGGCCGCCCGGTCCGCGAAGCGCTCCGCGAAGACGTGCAGACGCTGCATGAGGCGATTCGCGCCGTCTTCACCGATGCGCAGCGCGCTTGGCTGGCCGCCAACCGGCCTCCGCGTCCGATGGGGCCGATGGGAATGCGTCCGATGGGGCCGCGCTAAGTACGAGCGGTACGACGAAGGTATCAGGAAGGCACACGAAGGTACAAAGGGCTCCGATGCGTGGCTGGCATCGGAGCCCTTTGTGTACTCGTGGTGTCCGCCGAGTGCCGACGGCTGCTTACGCCGGCTGCTTCGGCACCATGAACTCTTCGGTCTTCGGCCGCACTGGGAAGTTGAACCACCCCGCGACCTTTTCACGCATCGAATCCATGATGTCGTAGACCGTCGGGATCACCAGCAGCGTCAGGAAGGTCGACGTGATGGTCCCGCCGATCACTGCACGCCCGAGCGGCGCACGGAAGTCCGCGCCCTCGCCGATACCCAGCGCGACCGGGATCATGCCGGCGATCAGCGCGAACGTCGTCATGAGGATCGGACGCAACCGGACGCGTCCTGCCTCGATCAACGCCGTGCGTCGATCCATTCCCTGCTCGACTCCCCACTTGGCGAAGTCGATCAACAGAATAGCGTTCTTGGCCACGATGCCCATCAGCAGGATCACGCCGATCATCGACATGATGTTCAGCGTGTCATTCGTGATGATCAGCGCGAGCACCACGCCGATCAACGACAGGGGCAGTGACACCAGAATGGCGATCGGCTCGAGGAATGACCCGAACTGCATCACCAGGATCAGATACATCAGCATCAGCGCGATGCCAAGCGCCGCGAGAATATCGCCGAAGACCTGCGCCTGATCCTTCGCCTCACCGCCGAACGACCAGGTGACGCCGGCGGGGATGTTCATCTTCGCCAGTTGCGCCGAGATGCTGCTCGTGACCTCACCGAGCGAGCTCCCCGAGACATTCGCCTGCACCACGATCA
>CAYUMN010000007.1:32029-33291 GCA_964445835.1 uncultured Gemmatimonas sp. | reverse complement strand
AGCTGTTCCGGCGCCACGATCGCGCCCATGTCCACGGCTTTATCGAGCGGCTTACCGACGCGGAGCTTCTCCATGCGCGCGCGCAGCTTCTCGATCAACCGGTCGTGGATCCCTTCCTGCACCAGCAAGCGTGAGCCTGCGCAGCAGACTTGGCCCTGATTGAACCAGATGGCATCGACAACGCCTTCGACCACGCCATCGAGATCGGCGTCGTCGTACACAAGAAACGGGGACTTGCCGCCGAGTTCGAGCGAGAGCTTCTTGCCGCTCCCGGCTGTCGCCTTGCGGATGATGCGCCCGACATCGGTCGATCCGGTGAAGGCGATCTTATCGACGCCCTTGTGCTCGACGAGGGCAGCGCCCGTGCGGCCATCGCCCGTGATGATGTTGATCACCCCTGGCGGGAGCCCCGCCTCCTGCGCGAGTTCGGCGAAGAGTAGCGCGCTGAGCGGCGTGAACTCCGCCGGCTTCAACACGACCGTGTTCCCCGCGGCGAGGGCCGGCGCGATCTTCCACGCGAGCATCAACAACGGGAAGTTCCACGGAATGATCTGCCCGACCACACCGACCGGGCCGTAGCCCTCGAACTCCGTCGGCATCAACTGCGCCCAGCCAGCGTGATGATAGAAGTGCCGCGCCACGAGCGGGATGTCGAGATCGCGCGTTTCGCGGATGGACTTCCCGTTGTCGAGCGACTCCACCACGGCCAAGAGCCGCGCATGCTTCTGCACCATGCGGGCCAACGCGTACAAGTGGCGCGCGCGGACATGGGCAGGCAACTTCGCCCACTTCGTGAACGCCTTCCGCGCCGACGCGACCGCCGCATCGACGTCCTTCACACTGCCCTGCGTCACCTTGGCGAGCGTCTGCGACGTGCTCGGGTCGAACACGTCGAACGTCGTTCCCACCTTCGTGAAGGCGCCATTCACGAAGTGCCCGAACTTGCCGCCATGCTTGGCCAGCCACGCCCGCGCCTCGGCGTCGCTCTCCGGCGCGGGCCCGTACTCCATCGACTGGAAGATCTCAGCTACACTGGGCATCGGTGTTCCAGGTCAGGGCATCGGGTGGCGATGGGCCGCGGCGTAGCGACCCGTCACAAAGTGTTCGAGCTGGCGTTCGATATCCGTGAGCAGACTCGAGGCGCCAAAGCGGAAGCGATCGGGCTGCAGCCAGCGATCGCCGAGTTCTTCCTTCATGAGGACGAGATAGTCGAGCGACTGCTTCGCCGTGCGGATCCCCCCGGCGGGCTTGTAGCCGACCTG
>CAYUMN010000007.1:30300-32019 GCA_964445835.1 uncultured Gemmatimonas sp. | reverse complement strand
GCAAGGTCGCGTTGGTCCCTTCCTTCCCCGTGGACGTCTTGATGAAGTCGGCGCCGGCCTGCATTGCGATCCAGGCCGCGCGCGCGACGTTCGTAAGTGTCGCGAGTTCACCGGTCGCGAGAATCGCCTTCAGGTGTGCCGCGCCACAGGCCTCGCGGAGGCCTTCACCTCGTCGTAGAGCGCTTCCCAGTTCCCCGTGAGCACGTGCGACCGCGTGATGACGATGTCGATCTCCTTCGCCCCCGCGCGCACCGACTGATGAATCTCCTCGAGGCGCTGCTCGAATGGGGAGAGTCCCGCGGGGAATCCCGTGGAGACGGCCGCCACGGGGATGCCTGAGCCCGCAAGCGCTTCGACCGCGGTGGCCACAAGTTGGTGGTAGACACAGACCGCGCCCACGGTGACGCCGAGTTCGCGCGCGCCAAGCCGCTCCACGAGGTCCTCGCGCAACGGGCGACGCGCCTTGGCACAGAGCCGCTTCACGTTCCCGGGCGTGTCGTCACCGGCGAGGGTCGTGAGATCCATCAGCGTGATGGCCTTCAGCAACCAGGCCGCCTGCCATTCCTTCTTCACCGTGCGACGCGTCGGAATGGTTGCCGCACGTCGTTCGGCCGCGCTCTTGTTCACGCGAATCGCACGCACGACGTCAAGGTCGAGCGGCTGCCCCGCATTCCGCGCCAGGTCGGCATTCCGCGGCAGGTCGGCGTGGCTCACGTAATCGGTGGGACGGTATCTCGCATGGGACTCAAAGCTCGGCGAAGTGGGACAATCGCAACGCGCGCGTGCGGTGATGCCTACGGGTGCAACCGGTTCATGAGACGCGGGAACGGAATGCACTCGCGGATATGCGGTGAGCCGCAGATCCACGCCACCGTGCGCTCCAGGCCAAGCCCGAAGCCCGAATGCACGAAGGTCCCGTACTTCCGCAGGTCGAGATACCACGAGTACGCGTCCACCGGCAGTTTCTCCTCGTGGATGCGGTGCAGGAGCTTGTCGTAGTCATCCTCGCGCTGCGATCCGCCGATAATCTCGCCGTAGCCCTCGGGCGCCAGACAGTCGTTGCAGAGCACGGTGCGGGGATCCGCCGGGTTCTCCTTCATGTAGAAAGCCTTGGCTTCCTTGGGATAGTTGCAGATGAAGATCGGCGTCTCGTAGTCCTCCACCAGCAGTGCTTCGTCCTCGGCGCCGAGGTCGTCGCCCCACTGTACACTGCTCCCCTTCGTTCGGAGCGTGGCGACAGCATCGGTGTAATCGATGCGCGGGAATGGCGCCTTCACCTTCTCCAGCTTGGTGACGTCGCGCTCGAGTTCCTTGAGCTCAGCCGGACGGCGCTCGAGCACGCGTTGCACCAGGAAGGACACAAAGTCCTCCTGCAACCGCATGTTCGCATGCGTGTCATTGAACGCCACCTCGGGTTCGATCATCCAGAACTCGGTGAGGTGACGACGCGTCTTGGACTTCTCGGCGCGGAAGGTCGGTCCAAAGGTGTAGATCTTGCCGAACGCGGCCGCGGCGGCCTCGCCGTAGAGCTGGCCCGTCTGCGCGAGGTAGGCGTTCCCCTCGTCGAAGTACTCGGTGGCGAACAGCCCCGAGCGCTCACCGATGGCGGCCGTGAGGATCGGGGTGTCCACGCGCAGGAAGCCGCGCGCGTAATAGAAATCGTGAATCGCCTGCTCCAACTCATTTCGGATGCGCATGATGGCCACCTGACGCGGCGTG
>CAYUMN010000007.1:0-30290 GCA_964445835.1 uncultured Gemmatimonas sp. | reverse complement strand
CCTTCGGCTGGATCGGATAGTCGAGTCCGCTCACGCCAAGGACCGTGAGCGACGCGACGCCGAGTTCCACCCCACCGACCTGACGCGCATCGGCGCGCACCTCACCGGTGACGGTGAAGGAGCTCTCCAGCGTCAGCGTGCCGAAGTTCTCCCACGTTTCCTCGGAGACTTCCTTCTTGGCGATCACACACTGGAGCAACCCTGTCCCATCGCGCATGACGACGAACGCGACCTTGCCCGAGGAGCGCACGTGGGTCATCCACCCACTCACAGTGATGGTGGTCCCGACAAGCGCGGGGAGGTCGGCAATGCGGGTCGGATCGGCGGAAGACATTCAGAGTGCGGGGCTGACGCAGCGAGGGACAGCGCGCGGGCGCACCGGAGATCGGGGCGCCCGCGCAGGACTCAGTCAAAGCTAGGCCCGACGCGCGGGTCTCGGTAGGCGAGGGAGCCCTACGCGCGGGAGCCCTCCCCGAGGGAGCCCTACCAGAGGGAGCCCTACCCGAGGGAGTCCAAGCCGAGGGAGCCCTGCCCGATTGTCGCCACGCGAATCGGCGCCTTGGTGGGAAGCAGGATTCGGACACAGGTCCCCTTCCCGGGCGTGCTGGCCACCCGAGCCTCGCCCCCCGCGCTTTTCACCGCGCCCATGAGGACCGCGAGTCCCAGCCCGGTGCCCTGCGCCGACTGTTTGGTGGTGAAGTACGGTTCGAAAATCCGCGCGCGCGTCGCGTCGTCCATCCCGCGCCCCGTGTCCTGTACCTCAATCCGGATCCAATCCGCCGGGATCTTCTCCGCGGCCCCCACGGTCACACCGACGGGCTGCACGCGGATGGTCACCTTCCCTTCGCCGTCGGTCGCATCCCGCGCGTTCGTCACGAGGTTCAGCAGAATCTGCGTAAGCTGCCCCGGATCTATCCAGACCACCTGTGGCTCCTCCTCGACCTCAAGCTCGAGTACAAGTTGCAGCCCAAGGATGCGGCGCAGCATCGGCGCCAGCTCTCGCACCGCGTGCGCCGCATCGAGCTCGCGCGGCGCCGTGGTGCTCGCCCGGCGACTGAACGCGAGGATCTGCCCCGTGAGCGCCGTCGCGCGACTCGTCACGCGCAACATCTCGCGCAGGTCCTCGCGCGCGGAGAGCACCGGCGGCGTGTCGCCCGCCCGCTCAAGCTCCTCCAGGGCGAATTGGGCAAAACTGATCATGGCCGTCAACAGATTGTTGAAGTCGTGCGCGACACCTCCCGCGAGCGTGCCCATCGTTTCCACCCGCTCCGTGTGTCGCACCCGCGCCTCGAGCTCCCGACGCCCGGTGGAATCCGAAATGACCCCGCGCGCCCGCAGCGCTCGGCCATTCGAGGCCCGTGCGATCTCCCCCATCGCAAACACCCATCGTTCGCGGCCATCGGCGAGATTCACGCGGTACTCGAGGAGATAGTCGAGTCGCTCGGATGCGAGCACCTCCTGTAGGCACCGGACCACGAAGTCGCGGTCCTCGGGATGCACGTGGCCCATGAACTTTGCACCGGGCCCATCGAGCTCGTCCACGTGTCGGCCAAGCACCTCGGCGGCGCCGGCGCTCCAGTGGAGCTCGTCGCGCACAATGTCCCAGTCCCACGTCCCCATGCGCGCGGCGCGCAACGCAACGCGGAGCTGCGAACGCCAGTCCTGCGCCTGACGATGCACGCGGTCGTGGCGATCACCGACCACGTAGCCGAGCAAGAGGAGCGCGAGTACAACTGCGATGGCGCTCACGCGGCTCGACCCCATGCGCGACGCCACGGCGGCGTCCCACCCTTCGACCGGCGCCGCCAGCAGCGTCCAATCGCCATCGGGCACTCGCACGCTGAGCGACTCCGGGGCCACGGCCGACCTCTCCGCATTGCCACCGAACCAGACCCCGCTTCGGTCCCGGACCTCGAGCATCAATCCGGTGCGAGGATCCGGCAGTCCGGCGTCGCGGACCACCGCCGGTACGTCGAGGATGATGGCCACCAGTTGCGGGAATCCTGCGCGAAGCACGAGACGCTTCCGCACGAGCAACCCCGTGCCGCCCTGCACAAGGGCGATCGGACCGGTGATGATGAAGCCACTGTCGGCCAACGCGCGCCGCACGTCCGCGCCGATGATCGGCCGTGGATCGGCGACCACGTCGTATCCGAGCGCGGCCTCGTTCCCGACGAGTGGCCACGTGGCAACGATCGTTCCGTTCTCCAGCAGTTGCAGGGCGCGCACCCCCGGCGCCGAGGCAATAAGGCCCTGCGCGAAGAGTGGGAACTCCGAATCGAGGCCGGCGCGGGTCTTCCGAGAGTTGGCAAAGGACCGCAGTCCGTCCAAGAGGGCCACGCGGCGTTCCACCGCCGCCCGAAGCGCCTCGGCCGTCGGCGCCGCGACGCGGCTCACCCGAGCACGTTCCTCGCGCACGAAAAGACGGTGCAGCAGCACATCGACCCCGAATGCCGCCAGTGTGGCCACCGTCCCCGCGATGACGGCGCCACGTACGGCCGCCGAGTGCCAACGCGACTGCCAACGCGACTGCCAACGCGACTGCCAACGCGATGGCCAACGCGATGGCCAACGCGATGGCGAAGGCACTCGCGGATCGTTCTGCGGCGTCGGTGGTCGGCTATTCGGCACAGCCATACCATAGAATACGGGTCGCCTCGGCGCCAGCAGGACATGTGGCAGACACAACGTCGCGAGAGGTGCAGTAGCGCAATCGCTCCGAATACGTCAGCTTCCTCCCCCATGTCTGCCTCTCCCGAACACATCGTTGCCGCACATGTCGACGTCCCGCACGCGCCAGGCGTTGTTCTCGACACCGATTGGCCCCTCGTCGGCGTCCTCATTGAGCACGATCAGCGACGACTGATTGCCCTCGCCGACATCGCCAAGGGCACGGTGATCTTCCGGCTTGAGGGGCGCCGGACGTCCACACCGACGCGCTATTCGATTCAGATCGGCGCGGGTCTGCATCTCGACCCCGACGACATGGAATACCCCATGCAGCGGGTACGCAGTCGGTGCTGGATGTATCTCAATCATCACTGCGAGCCGAGCGCGCATGTACGCGATCTCTCCGTCACGGCGGTCCGCGATATTGCGGCCGGTGACGGCGTGACCTTCGACTACAACACGACCGAGTCGTCGATGGCCACCCCGTTCGACTGCCACTGCGGGAGCGCGTCGTGCGTGGGGAGTGTCCGCGGTGCCGACCATCTCACGCCGGCGCAGCGGGCGCGGGTCGAGCCGCTCCTCGCAGCCTATCTGCGATAGCGCGTCGGTGCGCAGTAGGCGCCGAGCGCAGACGCCTCGCGCAGACACTTCGCGCGGGCACTTCGCGCAGACGCGCAGTACGCACTGAGTCCCGTTGCTGAACTGTTCGGCCTCCACCCGCGCGTCGCGTGCGAGTAGTGGCACGGACGCAGTGATCTGCTCCCCAGTCAGCGTCAGCGTCCCCGCGCGGTATTCGCCGCCGCCGCCGGGTTCATGTTGCACGCCTGCCATGGTGCCTCCGGTCGTGATGACGAGGACCGTTGGGCGGGTAGCAGCGGTGACCTGGGCAGTGACCGGCCAGACGCGTCTCACCCCACTCGGAACAGCTCCATCGCTCGTCCGTAGGATCGGCGCAGCGTGTCGTGCAGTGCCTTGTGCTCCGGCCGTTTCAACTCAGGATCCTGCTCGAGCAGCCGCACGGCGCCGCGGCGCGCGACCTCGCTGAGTTCCGCGTCGCGGAGCGGATCCGCCACCTTGAACATCGGCACCCCACTCTGTCGCTCGCCAAACAGGTCGCCCATCCCGCGCTGCTCGAGATCCGCCCGCGCGATCTCAAACCCATCCTCCGTGTCGAGGAATGGGGTAAGCCGCTCCGCGACCTCCGGTCCGACATCGCCAAGGAGGATGCAGTACGACTCGGCCGCCCCACGCCCCACGCGGCCACGGAGCTGATGCAACTGCGAGAGCCCGAAGCGTTCGGGATGCTCGACCACCATGACGGTCGCATTCGGCACATCGATGCCCACTTCAATGACCGTCGTCGCCACGAGCACATCGAGCGCACCGTCACGGAAGGCGCGCATCACGGCGTCCTTCTCGTCGGGCTTCATCTTGCCGTGCAGCAACGCCAGTCGGCGCCCCGCGAGCGGACCCGTCTGTAACTCGTCGAAAGCCTTGGTCGCCGCCTTGAGCTGGCTCTTCTCGGACTCTTCGATCAGCGGATACACCAGATACGCTTGACGCCCCGCCTCGATCTGCCGCGCGATGAACTGCAGCACCTTGCCGCGCGCACTCTCGGGGCGCAGCGCCGTCGTGACCGGCAGACGGCCCGGAGGCCGCTCATCGAGGATGCTCACATCGAGGTCGCCGTACACCGTCAGCGCGAGCGAGCGGGGAATGGGCGTTGCCGACATCAGCAGGACGTCGGGCTTCGCTCCCGTCGGCCCACGCTCCACCAACGCCCGGCGATGCTCCACGCCGAAGCGATGTTGCTCGTCAATGACGGCGAGGCCCAGCTTGGAGAACTTGGTCCCTTCCACCTGCAACGCATGCGTCCCGATCGCGATCACCGGCTCGCCACTCTCGAGTCGCGTGGACGCCAGCTTCCGCTCCTTCGCGCTCCGACTCCCGGTGATGAGCACGGGCACAATCCCCAACGGCGCGAGGAGTGTGTCGAAGGTGCGCGCGTGCTGCTCCGCGAGGAGTTCGGTGGGGGCCATCACGGCCACCTGATGGTCATTCTCCAGCGCGAGCAGTGCGGCGAACACGGCCACGACGGTCTTCCCCGCTCCCACATCGCCCTGCAACAGGCGATTCATCCGCTCCGGGGCACACATATCTGCAACGATCTCGCGGACCACGCGCACCTGCGCCTTGGTGAGCTCGAACGGGAGCACCGCGCGAAAACGCGAGGTGAGGTCCTTCTTGTTCACGAAGCGAATGCCGTCGCGCGCCTGCTTCGCCAGATCATGCGCGCGGCGCTGCAGCAGATGCACGAACAACAATTCCTCGTACGCCAACCGCGCGCGCCCGCGTTGCGCCTCCGCCACGGAGGTCGGGCGATGCATCGCTCGCAACGCGTCGGGCAGTGGCATCACCTCGGCGTCGGCGAGCAGCGCCGCGGGGAGATACTCCTGCACGAGCGGAAGCAAGGCGTCGAGATGCGTGTCGACGAGCTGCCGGATCATCTTGAAGGAGAGCCCTTCGGTGGCGCGGTACACTGCCAGAACGCGCCCGGCCCCCGTCGCGTCGGCATCGGCGCCGAGATTCACATACTCGCGCGGGGCGAGCTGCCGGCCGTGATAGAAGCGCACGGGACCGCTCAGCAGGAGCTGATCCCCTTTCTGAATCTGCCGGTCAAGCCAGGGCTGCCCCGGCCACCCGACCTCGATCAATCCCGAACTGTCCTGCACCACGGCCTGGAACACCCGCAGCCCTTTGCGCGTCGGCAGGATGCCCTTCGAAATCACGGTGCCGATCACCGTGGCATCATCGCCTACGCGCAACGTGGCGATCGGCATCACCGTGCTCGCGTCTTCGTAGCGATGCGGCACATGGAAGAGAAGATCGCGCGCCGTGAAGATGTTGAGCCGCCGGAGCGCCTCGGCGCGCCGCGGGCCGACCCCGGTGAGGAACTCCACCGGCATCTCGAGCGTGCGCCGCGGGCCCCCTCCGGCAGCGGCCGTCATCCGTCCAGCAACTCCGCCGCGAACAGCGCGGCGTCGAAGGGCTTGAGGTCTCCCGACTGCTCACCGTAGCCGAGGAACTTCACCGGGACATTCACCGCCTCGTGCACCGCGACGACCACACCGCCGCGCGCGGTTCCGTCGAGCTTGGTGACGACCAGCCCCGTGAGCGGCACCACCGCGCCGAACTGCTTCGCCTGCTGGACCGCGTTCTGACCCACCGTGCCATCGAGCACGAGGAGGGATTCGTGCGGGGCGCCCGGGAGTCGCTTGGCCACCACGCGATGCACCTTCTTCAGTTCATCCATCAACGCGCCGCTCGTGTGCAAACGCCCCGCGGTGTCGATGATGATCACGTCCACGCCGCGCGCGATCCCCGCATCAATCGACTGAAAGGCGACGGCCGCCGGATCCGCGCCCGGTGCGGCCCCGACGAACTCCGCCCCCGCGCGCTCCGCCCACAGGCGCAGCTGATCGATCGCGCCGGCACGAAAGGTGTCGCCCGCGCCCACAAGCACGTTTTTGCCCTCGGCGCGCAGACGGGCCGCGAGCTTGCCGATCGTCGTTGTTTTTCCGGCACCATTCACCCCCAACACGAGGATGACCGTCGGCCCCTCGGCGGCCATGTTGAGCGCCGCATTCGCGTTCCCCGCACGCAACGCCTCGGCGATGATCTCGCGCAGCGCGCCTCGGAAATCGTCCGCGGTCCGAATCACCCCGCGCGCGGCGCGCTGGCGCACGTCATCCACCAAGCGCATGGTGACCGGCACACCGAGATCGGCTTCGAGCAGGGTTTGCTCCAAGCGTTCGAGCGTGTCCCCATCGACGCCGCCGCGTGCGAGCACGACGACGTCGGTGAGGGCGATCTCTTTGATGCGCTGCCAGAGGGAGCGACGTTTGAGCAGTTCGGCCATCGTAGGGAGTAAAGCGTAGGGAGGCGCGCGCGGTTCAGCGCCATCCGATTCGTCGGCGCATCACCCATTCCCCGCAGAGTGCGAGTACGGCGAGTGCGGCGAGCCACCACGCCCCCCGCGCACGGGGAGTGAGATCGCGGACCGGTCCGGTCCCCACCGGGCCGCTCCGGACGGTCGCGGGACCCGGGACGAGCTCTGTGGCGAGCCGAGGCGCATCGACGTCCGCGCCACCCGGAGCACCGGTGCGCGCGGTTGTCGTGACCCAGTCGAATATACTCCCCCACACGGCATCGAACGCCTCCGCGGGACGCCCGCCGCGCGTCCGCCATCGCCAGAAGCCCGCCGCGGAAACAACGACCACGCGCGGCGGGCCTTCTTCCAGCGCGACGATAGCCCGATCCTCCCCGCGCCGCGCCCGCCGCGCCCGCAACGCGGGGAGCGTCGCCCCAGCGACCGCGGCCCCAACGCGCAGCGGGGGCAACGCCTCCCACGGGAGATCCCCCAGCGCCGCGCGCAGAGGCGAGTCACCCGCGCTCATCACATAGAAGTCGTCGTTCCCTTCAACAGCCGGCATGAGCACGAGCGCGCCGCGCGCCCGGCGACGCGGCGCACCGAAGTACGCGGTGTCGCCGTGCAGCACGACCAACGACGCCTGCTCGACGGCGCGTCGCACCGCGTCCTCGGGCACGGCGCGCAGCGCCTCCCCCTCGCGCCACTGCCCCGGCGCCACGCGCTGATACGCACGCACCGCCCCCCGCTGCGTCCCGCGGAGCACGGCCAGCGCGAAACGGGCGTCCTGATCGGGCGAGGTGCTCACGAGCGCGACGGTGGCCGTGCCGCTGACGAACAGCGTGCGGCGGGCGCTGTCGTTCGCGGCGAGTGCATCGGCCGCCTCGGCGCGATCGAGGGCCGCCACAAGCGGCTGAGGCCCCTCCAGCGCGGGGATGACGACCCGCAACGTCACCGCGCGCTCGCCGAATGCCTCAAGCGAATCGATCCGAACCGATCCCAGCGCGCGAGTCCCGAGCGTGAGCCCCAGCGTTCGTGCGGAGGACCCCCCACTGCCGGCGCGGAGCAGGACCACCAGATCAAGCGAGTCCCCGATCACGGCACCGCGCGGAGCATCGAACCACGCGACCGCGAGATCACGACGCGGCGGCCCCTCGTGCACCACCGCCACGGACCCCACGGGAAGATCATTCAGTCGATCGGCATCGTCGAGTCGGCCATCGGTGATGAGCAGCACGGGGCGCCCGAGGGCGCGCGCGGCTTCCACCACGTCCGTGACGCGCGACAATGCATCGCTCGGCGCGGTGGGCGCGGTATCGCCACGGACCTGCGAGCCGAACAACAGCAGCGAGTCTCCGCCGTCGCGCAGCGCCGAATCGGCGGAGGCCCTCGCGGCCCTCCATGCCGAGGGGTCGGCGGCATTCCAACTGGCCGAGACATCGAGCACGACCCAGGGCGCGAGGGCGCGCGCGGGAGCAAGCGGCGCATCGAGCAGGAGCGCGATCGCCAGCGTACCAGCCACCATGCGCAACGCGAACACGGCGCGCGGCGCACGACGTCCGTAGGTGACGAAGGCCAGCGCGAGCCCCGCCGCGAGCGAGAGAGACCAGAGCATCAGTTGTGCGAACGGCCGTCCGCGCGTGACGTCACGCGCGCCGACTCAGTTGCCGAGTGCGCGGACGATGCCGGCGGGCTGCTCGAGCGCGAAGACCACCGCATCGCGCGCGAACTCAAAACGCGCGAGTTCCTGTCCGCCGAGGGACGGTCCCGCTTCGGCGGCGGCGAGGGCGCGGCGCGGATCGCGATGCACACCAGCCACCAAGATCTCGAAGTGCAGATGGGGCGCGGTCGACAAGCCCGTCGATCCGACGAAGGCCACTGTTTCCGCGATCGACACGCGGGCCCCACGGCGGACGCCGGTCGAGAAGCCCTTCAGGTGACCGTAGCGCGAGACCATGCCATTGGGATGACGGATCTCGAGCAGATTCCCGTAGCCCCCGCGGCGGCCCGCGAAGATCACCGTGCCGTCGCCGATGGCGCGCACCGGCGTGCCGGAGCCCGCCGCGTAGTCGATCCCCGCGTGCTGACGCATCGTGCCAAGAATCGGGTGACGGCGCCGACCGAAGTTACTGGAGATCCGGCGGAACGAGACGGGCGCGCGCAGGAAGGTCGCGGCCAGTGAACGTCCCTGCGCATCGTAGTACCGCACGGTGCCGTCCTGCTTCTCCATCCGGAAGGCCTGAATCTCGGTGCCCGCGCGCTGCAATCCGGCCGCGAGCACGTTCCCTACTTTCTGCGTGCCGTCGGGCGCGATGCGGCGTTCGAACAGGGCGCGGACCTCGTCCCCCTGCTGCAACTCGCGCGACATGTCGATCTTGTACTCGTAGATGTCGGCGATGCTCCACGCCAGCTCATCGCGGGCGCGTCCGGTGAGGATCGACGCACTCCCCGTGCCGATCGCTTCGTAGAGCGAGGAGCGCACCACGCCGCGCACGAGCACGGTGTCGATGCGCCAGGGCAGCACGATCTCTTTGGCCGTCCAGTCATCGCCGGCGCGCGCAAGCCGGACGATGCGATCGACCGCCATGCGGAACCGAATCTCGCGCGGGCGCGCGTCGGTCGCGTCGCCACGAAGCTCGACTGCCGTACCGGCCCGAATGCGACGCGGGTCAATGGGAGTGGCGGCGGCGATCACATTCGCTGCTTCGCGCGAATCGAGACCCCTGGCCGTCAGCAGCGCACTCAGCGTCTGCCCAGGCTGCAACGTGTCGTGCGTGGTCCACGGCTTCAGGTCCAGTGCGGCCAAGACCCCGGCAGGGTCACCCATCGGCGGCGCAGGCAAGCGCAACGCGGCGACCGCGAGTCCCGCGACCACCGCACCCGTCAGGAACCGCCGACCGGATGGACGCATCAGTCCATCTGTCTCCGAATGAAGGTCGGAATCTCGAGATCAGAGAGATCTTCCATCGGGCGCGTGTGGGACGGCCGCGGACGCGGCGCCGGCATCGCATTCCCCGTGGCCGGCGCCGCGGCGGACCCACCGATCGACGGGCGCTGTGCACGCGCGGCCAGGTCGATCGGGATGACCGGCGTGCTCGTGCCGCGCTGCGGCGCCGTGGCGCCGCCCATCGCCTTCTTGCCGAAACCCGTCGCGATGACGGTCACGCGCACCTCGCCCTGCATCGCCGGCTCGGTGACCGATCCGAAGATGATCTCGGCATCCTCGCCCACCGCTTCCTTCACGATGTTCGAGATCGTGATCACTTCGTCGAGCGTCGTCTCTTCGCCACCGGAGATATTGATGAGCACGCCGCGCGCACCCGCGATCGACACATTGTCGAGGAGCGGGCTCTCGATCGCCATGCGCGCCGCATCCACCCCGCGGTTCTCCCCACGCCCGATGCCGGTTCCCATGATGGCCGACCCCCCATCCTTCATGATCGTGCGGACATCGGCGAAGTCCACGTTGACCATCCCGGCCTTCGTGATGATCCCCGAGATGCCGCCGGTCGCCTGGAGGAGGACCTCGTCGGCCTTCTTGAGTGCGTCCTGGAACGGAATACCCTTGCCGACGACCGCGAGGAGCCGCTCGTTGGGCACGACGATCATCGTATCCACGTGCTTGGCCATCTCGGCGATGCCTTCGTCGGCCTACCGCATGCGCTTGCGCCCTTCAAAGAGAAATGGCTTGGTGACGATGCCGACCGTGAGCGCGCCCTGCTCGCGTGCCAACTCGCAGACGATAGGCGCCGCACCGGTGCCGGTGCCGCCGCCCATGCCGCAGGTCACGAACACGAGGTCAGCACCCGCGATCGCGCGAGCGATCTCGTCGCGATTCTCCTCAATGGCCTGACGCCCGATCTCCGGGCGCGCACCGGCGCCAAGTCCGCGGGTCAGCTTCTTCCCGATCTGGATCTTCACATCGGACTTCGAGTTGAGCAGCGCCTGGGCGTCCGTGTTCACCGAAATGAACTCCACGCCCTCCAGCTGCTCTTCGATCATGCGATTCACCGCATTGCCACCGCCGCCACCGACGCCGACCACCTTCATGCGGGCGTGCTGGGCGTTGGTCTCCTCGAACTCGAAGATGCTCATCGCGCGTGGTGCTCCAGATGGGACGTGACGGGACAGTGGACCGGGCGGAAATATAGCCTCGCCGGGCCCCGCCTTACATCCCGCAAGACGAATGAGTCGGGAAAACGCAAATGGCTGGTGGGATTATCCACCAGCCAGGGCCAACTCCAGCAGATTTGTGATACTTGCGACGGAGGAAGGCAGAAGGAGGGTCGCGTTCATCTTTCCGCCTTCATCCTCCATCCTCCATCCTAGAACCAGTCCTGCAACCAAGTCTTCAACCGACTCGCCATGTTGTCCATGTTCGGCGTCGCCCCAGACAGTGTGAGTCGACGGGTCTTTCCCTGCGCCGATCCCAGTGAAATGCGGTGGGCGCCGTACTGGACCAGCCCGGTCACGGTCGAGAAGCGCGGGCTCTGCACGGAATCCGCGAGGCCGCCGAGGTACTCGCCGGGAATCCCGATCCGCGCTCCCGTGCCGAACACCTCGCTCGCGAGGTTGTCCATCCCCGGCTGCGCCGCCGCACCACCCGTCACGACCACGCCGGCCGCGAGCCGCGAGATCAAGCCCGCCGCCTCGACGTCGCGCAGGACCATCTCGAAGATCTCCTGCGTGCGCTGATGAATGATGTGCGCGAGCAACTCGCGCGGGATCTCACGATCCCCCTGCGCAACGGTGCTCGGGAGCTTGATGATCTCTCCGGTGTGCTTCACCAGCGGTTCGTACGCGGCGCCGTACAGCTCTTTCAGGCGTTCGGCGTCGACCTGCGTGACGCCCAAGCCATGCACGATGTCGCTGGTGACGTTGAGACCGCCGAAGGCCACCGTTCCCAAGTGGCGGATCTTGCCCTCGTGGAACACCGCGACGTCGGTAGTGCCGGCCCCCATCTCGATCAACGCGACGCCCAGCTCTTTTTCATCGTCGGTCAGGACGGAGAGCGCGCTCGCCAACGGCTCCAGGACGAGCTCCCCCACCCTGTAGCCCGCACGCTCCACGGCCTTGCGCAGGTTCATCGCCGGCGAGGAGCCGATCGTGACGAGGTACATCTCCGTCTCGAGCCGCGTGCCCACCATGCCAACGGGATCACGCACGCCCTGATTTTTATCGACCGTGTATTCCTGCGGGATCGCGTGAATGAGCTCGCGGTCCTGCGGAATCGCCTGCGCGCGCGCCACCGCATTCGCGCGGTCGACATCGGCGCGCGTGATCTCATGTCCCGTCACCGACGCGATGCCGGTGGAGGTCATCGCCTGCACATGCTCGCCAGCAATGCCCGCGTACACCGTCTCAACGCGCGCGCCCGCCATCCGCTCGGCGTCCTGCATCGCCTTGGTGATGGAACGCTGCGTTTCTTCGATATCGGCCACGACGCCTTTGCGGAGGCCCGTGGTGCGGGCTTGGCCGACGCCGAGGATGTTCACGGTGGGATGCTTGGGCAGATCTCCCACGACCTCCGCGATCACCGCGGTGGTCTTGGCAGAACCAATGTCGAGCCCGGCGACGAGACGGTCGAGATTCATGGGGCCTGGAGTCGGACGATCACTTGATCACGGAAGCGCACATCGAATTCGCGTGGCCGCCAATTGCGCCGCGTGGCATCGAGCTCCACGGGAATCACATCGGCGAGCCGTTGGGTGGTGACCGTCGAGTCAGCGAGAATGCGGAACTCAGTGAGGACGAACACGATCCCTCCCTGCTCCGTCCGCCGCGCTTCACTCACCCGAGCGAAGAGCGCCGGCTCCGCTCGCTGCGTCTCGCCAAGCAGGCGAAGCAGTAGCGTGTCTCGCGATGCGAGGACCGGTAGGTCGACGTCCATGGACGTCGGATCCACCGGCATCGAGTCGCCCGCCGCATCCGTGACCACCAACCCGCGCGGCGTACTCACCAGCGCCACCGGCGGCTTCTCCGTCACGATCACGACGAGCGTCCCGGGGAGCTTCCGCTGAATGCGCACCGTGCGCACCTGCGGATGTTCCCGGACTCGCGCCTCGAGCGGCGACACGTCGTCCCACACGGACGCGGTCGTGTCGACCCTCAACCGCGAAACGATTTCGTCGGGGGTGGCGTAACGGACTCCTTCGAGTTCCACACGCCGGACGCGGAAGAAATCCATCTGCTGGAGCACCGCGCGCCCCCACCAGGGAGAGGCGAGCAGGCCCCCGAGCAGCGAAAGGCGCGTGAGCGCCCGAAGCCGCCGCTTCCACTTTGGCAGTGGAGGCGGCGGTTCTGGAGCCATGGCCCCGGAAGCCCCTGGGCGGGCGTCATCCACGAGCCCGGCCCCGTGGCGAGTCAGCGCAAGCGCGCACCCTCAGCCCCTCAGGAGCGCGAGCAGTTCAGGGCCAGTCTTGGTGATGTCCCCAGCGCCAACACTGAACACCACGTCCCCCTCGCGCACGAACTGCCGCAGCGCCGCCGCCGCGGCACTGCGCGGTCCCGTCCACTGCGGCGGACTTCCGAGTGCGGTCATCACGTCGCCGATCAGCGCGCTCGTGACGCCGGCGATCGGTTGCTCGCGCGCCGGATAGATATCGGCCAAGAACACCACGTCGGCCAGCGCGAGCGCCTCGCCGAACTCGCGCGCGAAGTCGCGGGTGCGACTGAACAGATGCGGCTGGAACGCGGCGACAATGCGACGCCCCGGAAAGGCCTCGCGCGCGGCGGCCAATGTGGCGCGCACCTCGGTCGGATGATGCGCGTAATCATCCACCATCTCGACACCGCTGGCATTGCCGAGCCGCTCGAAGCGACGCTCGGCCCCAATGAACTTCTCGAGCCCCGGCGCCATCTGCTGCACCGTCAGCCCCCAGGGGCCGATCCCGCACGCCAGCGCCGCCAGCGCGTTCCGCACGTTGTGCAGCCCGGGCACGGCCAACTGCACCTCCCCCTGCTCCGTCCCGTCGTAGCGCACCTTGAAGACGCTGCCGCCACCGACATGCCGCACGTCGTGCGCGACGAGTCGGGCATCGGGGGAGGTGATCCCATAGCGAATGACTTCCGCCGTCGCAGGGCTTGGCAACGCGTTCGCACCCGGATCATCGGCGCAGAGCACGACATACCGCGCGCGCTTCACGTACTCACTGAAGGTCGCCGTGATGTCGGCCAGATCCGCATAGATGTCGAGATGATCCGCTTCGACATTCGTGACCACCGCCACCGTCGGCCAGAGCGCCAGGAACGAGCGATCATACTCGTCGGCCTCGACCACAAAGACCTCATGGCCGCCCGGCGAGAGATTCCCACCCCACGCCCGCACGCGCGCGCCCACGACTCCGGTGGGCGCCTTGCCGGCGGCCGCGAGCGCTTCGGTGGTCATCACGGTCGTCGTGCTCTTGCCATGCGTCCCGGCAATCCCGATCAGCATCCCGCCGGCGGTCGCCTCGGCGAGCGCTTCGGCGCGACGGATGACCGGCACCCCCGCCGCACGCGCCGCCGCCAACTCCGGATGATCCTTCGGCACCGCACTCGTCACGACGAGTGCGCGATGTCCCTCGACGTGCGCGGCATCGTGGCCCGTCTGCACCGTGACGCCCAGTGCGGCGACATCCGCGGCGCCATCCGCGGCGCCAGCCGGATTCTGGTCACACCCCGTCACCCTCGCTCCGCGACGATGACAGAGTTCGGCGAGCGCGCTCATGCCTGCGCCGGCGATCCCCATGAAGTGGACCGGTCGCGGATCGGTGGGATCGAGCAGTGGCATCAGGACGAGAGTCGCGAAGGGAAACGAGGCCAGCGACCGTGGACGATACCACGGTCGGTCGTGTCACCGCGAAAGATATGCGGCGATACGGTCCGCGATCTCCTGCGCCGCCTTCGGCCGTCCACGCGCCCGCGCTGCCGCGCCCATATTTGTGATGCGGCGAGGGTCGCCGAGCAGTGCGCAGATCTCGTCCTCAAGACGTTGAGGCGTGAGGCGAGCCTGCGGGAGATGCACCGCCGCGCCCGCCGCGGCGAGCACCGTGGCATTCGCCGTCTGGTGGTCGTTCGCCGACGTCGGCAGAGGGACGATCACCATCGGGACGGCCCAGGCGCACAACTCACTTGTCCCCATCATCCCACCACGGACGAGCGCGATATCGGCGGTCGCGTACGCGTCGCTGATCGGCGAGAGATACGGCACCACGCGCACATCCGCGCGGTCGAGATGCGAGAAGGCGTCGAACTGCCCTTTCCCGGTGGCCCAGAGCACGCAGAGCCCATTGGGGATGCCCCGCTCCACCCACGCCGCCACCGCTTGATTGATCGCGCGCGCGCCGCCTGAGCCACCGAACACGAGGAGCACCTGAGCGGCCGCAGGGAATCCCCACCGCGCGCGTGCTTCGGCCCGCGCCGGATGAATATCGGGGGGTGGTTCGATCGGATTCCCGGTATCGATATACGCGCCACGCCCGCGCGGAAGGAATCGCTGCGCCTCGGGGAAGCCGAGATACGACTCGCGCGTGACGCGTGCGCCCCATCGTGCGGTAATGCCGGGAATGGCGTCGCCAATGTGTTGCACGGCGGGAATGCCGCGTCGCCACGCCCAGAGGAGCGCGAGCCCCGCCGCATAGCCACCGGTGCCGACCACCATCTGCGGCGGTCGCGCGCGCGCCGCGGCATCGAGCCGCGACCAACTCGCGAGCGCACCGCGCATCGTGCGCCAGTTGTTCCACACCTGCGGGCGATACAACGGATGCAGATCGAGCAGCAGGTGCGGGAACGGCGTCGTCGGCAGCACCTCGCGTTCGATCCCGCGGAGCGCACCGACAAAGAACGGCTGCACCTCCGGTCGCGCGCTTACCAGCGCCCGCGCAATGGCGAACCCGGGATACAGATGCCCACCAGTCCCGCCCCCGCTGAACCAGACGTGCACCGGTGCCATCGCGCGCTCAGCCACGTGCCGCGAGCGGATCCGACGCGCCCGCGCCCATCACGCGCTCCTGCGTACTCCCGATGTTCACGAGCATTCCCGTCATCACGAGCGACAGCAGGATGTTCGAGCGGCCATACGACACGAACGGCAACGTGAGCCCCGTCGTCGGCAACAGCCCGATCACGACGCCGATGTGCAGGAACGCCGTCACGATCATCGTCACCGTGAGCCCCACAGCAACAAACTGCGTGAAGGGAGAGCGCGCTTGCTTGGCGATCCGGAAGCCCAGCCAGCCCCAGAGCGCGAAGAGGCCGATCAAGCCCACCATGCCGACAAAGCCCCACTCCTCACCGATGTTGCTGCCAATGAAGTCGTTGTACGGGAGCGGCAGGAACCCATACTGCTGCCGCCCCTGACCGAAGCCCACGCCGAACAGCCCACCAGAGCCCACGGCGATCAGCGACTGCGTGAGTTGATAGTTCACCTCGGCCTCAGCACCGGACGCGCCGGCGAAGCCGAGCAATCGGCGCATGATGTACTCGAGGCGATTGATCTCGCTCCACACCACCGGGAGTGCGAGCATGCCGAGGAACACAAAGTGCCCGATCCGTGCCCCCGCTGCGAAGAGCATCGACCCCATCACCAACGTATAGAAAAGGATCACCGAGAAATCGGGCTGCAGCGCGCACAGCGCGCTCAGCGCGATCAGAATGATCCCGAACGGCATCAGGCCTTTGCTGAGACGCCGCAGTCCCTCCTGCCCCCCCTTCTTCACGATCAACATCGCCGTCCAGATCACAAGCGCGAGCTTCCCGAACTCCGACGGCTGAATGGAGCCGCCGAGCAGGAACCGTTTGGAGCCGTTGATGCGCGGCGCGATCTGCGAGGGCATCCCAGGGAGCACGATGATCAGCATCGTCAGGATCGCGAGCCCCATCATCGGCCACGCGAAGTCCTTCCACCGCTCGGCATCGACTTTGGCAAGGATCGCGAACGCCACGAGTCCCACCGCAACACCAAGCATCTGCCGCGCGAGGAAATACCAGCTCTCCTGACCGAGTTGCACCGCGACGATCGAACTGGCGGAGTACAGGGTCGTGAGCCCGAATACGAGCAGCGTTGCCGTGAGGACGACGAGCCCCTTCGCTTCGAAGCTCAAGCGCCAGCGGACACGTCCGCGCTCCGCACTGACGGCGCGCTGTCCCGAGTACGGCGTTTGAAGCGCGGCGTCCGGGCCCCACACATCCCCCACGGCGCTCACAGGCCGAGCGCGAGCGTACGGAAGGCCGCGCCGCGTTCTTCGTAGTTCGTGAACATGTCGTAACTCGAGCAGGCGGGAGACAAGAGCACGGTGTCCCCCGGTCGTGCGAGTGCACGCGCGCGGGCCACCACATGCTCGAATGACGATCCACCCCGTTCGACCGCCACGTGCCCCTCAAGGTCCTGTACGATGAGATCTTCCGACTCCCCGTAGGCAATCACCTGCCTCACCCGCCCGCGCATGGCGGCGAGCAACGCCGTATAGGGCTCCCCCTTGTGACGCCCACCCACGAGCAGGATGGTCGGACGTTCCATCGCCTCGACCGCGACGCGCGCCGCGCCGATGTTGGTCGCCTTGGAGTCATTGACCCACAGCACCCCCGCACGCTCCCCGACGGGTTCCAACCGATGCGGCGGCGCACGGAAGCTCTGCAGACCGACCGCCAGCTTCGCGCGCCCGGTCGCCGTGCGCTCGGTCGGCACCGCGTGCCATACCACCAGCGCTGCGCACAGGGCGTTGGCCACGTTGTGCACGCCGAGCAACGGCAGGAGATCGCGCTCCAGCAACGGGGCCCCGTCCAGCATCAGCAGGCGCGTCCGGGCATCGTACACCGCGTCGGCACGCAGATCGCTCAACGAGAAGGTGCGCGCCACACCGGGGACCGCTGCCGTGCGGCGCACCACCTCGGCATCGTCCGCATTCACCACGCGAATCGACTCCGGCGTGGCGGTCGCGAACAGCAACTCCTTGTCCCCATAATACGCGTCGAGCGAGTCGTACCGATCGAGATGATCGGGGGCGAGATTCGTCAGCACGGCAACAGCCGGCGCGACCCCGGGGGAGTCGTGCAGTTGGAACGAACTCAGCTCCAGCGCGAGATAGTCCGGCTTGTTCGGCGCCATCGCAATCTCCGTCAGCGGCGTCCCGATGTTTCCCGCGGCCACGGCATCGAGCCCCACCGCGCGAAGCAAATGCGCGACCATCGCGGTCACCGTGGTCTTGCCGTTCGTGCCCGTCACTCCCACGTACGGCACGCCGATCATCCCCCGGAGACCAATCTCGATCTCGCTCACAATCGGTACCCCGGCAGCACGCGCCGCCGCAAGCGGCGGAACACCCGGCGGGACACCCGGGCTCACCACCACGAGTGCCGCCTTCGCGATGCGCGCCACGTCATGCGCGCCGAGATCGACGCTGATCCCGAGGCCACGCAGTTGCGTTGCCGTCTCCACCAGCGCGGGCGACGTCCCGCGATCAGAGACATAGACCGCGCCGCCTGCCGACCGCAGCAACCGCGCCACCGATGCCCCGCTCCGCCCGATCCCGATGACCGCGACCTCCCCGGCCGCGACCGTCTGTGCGAGCGTTGGCAACGTCAGCGTCACCGGATCTTCAGCGTCGAGAGCGCCAGGAACGCGCAGAGAATGCCCAGAATCCAAAAGCGCACCACGACCTGCGTCTCTGGCCAGCCCTTCAGCTCAAAATGATGGTGAATGGGCGCCCGCAGAAAGACACGATTGGCCTTCGCGTAGTCGATGCCGAAGCGCGCCTTCCGATACTTGAACGCGCTCCGCTGGATGATCACGGATATCGTCTCGGCCACGAACACCCCGCCGAGGATCAGCACCAAGAACTCGCTCTTGAGCAGGATCGCCACCGCGCCGAGCGAACCGCCGAGCGCTAGCGAACCGGTGTCTCCCATGAAGACTTCGGCCGGATGCGCGTTGTACCACAGGAATCCGCCAGCCGCGCCAAAGACCGCCGAACAGAAGATCGTGAGCTCTCCCGCACCACGGAGATAGATCAGGCCCAGATACTGCGAGGCATCGACGCGCCCCATCACGTAGGCAAAGACTGCCAACGTCAGCATCGCGATCGCCATCAACCCCGCCGCGAGTCCGTCGAGCCCGTCCGTGAGATTCACCGCGTTGCTGGTTCCGGTCATCACGAACGTCACAAAGGGCAGATACACCCAGGGCCAGATCGGTTCCACGAGCACGTACTTGTAGAACGGCAGCGTCGTGGAGGCTCCCGGGAGGTTGTTCACCGGGAAGTGCCACAGGAAATAGCCAAGGGCGAGGCCGATCGTGATCTGTCCCGCCAGCTTGTAGCGCTCCACGAGCCCGCGGTTCTCCTTCCCTTCGCGCTTCTGTTTCAGCTTGAGGTAGTCATCAAGGAAGCCGATCGCCCCCATCAGGATCGTCACGGCCAGCGCGAGCCAAACGTACACGCTGCGAAACTGCATCCAGAGGAGCGTCGAGCCGAGCACGGCGGTGAGAATGATCAGCCCACCCATGGTCGGCGTCTTTCCCTTGCCGGCATGCGAGTCGGGCGTGCCGGCGCGCACCACCTGATGCACCTGCATTGAACGCAGAAGACCAAGAATCCATGGCCCCGCAATGAAGCAGATCAGCAGCGAGGTGATGGCCGCACCGGCCGCACGGAACGAGATGTAACGGAAGATGTTGAAGCCGCTCTGGATGTCCGTGAGCGGTAGCAGGAATTCGTACAGCATCAGGTCGTCGCCCAGGAGGTGAGGAGCGGCAGGAGTCGTTCGAGGCGAACCCCGCGCGACGCCTTGAGCAGGATCACGGCATCCGGCGCCAGGCGCGGCGACAGCTGCGGCCACAGATCGTCGACATCGTTCGCGATGAGCACGCGGTCGGCGGGAGCACCGAGCCGCTGCAACGCCGGCCCGAACTCCCCGATCCCGCACACCAGCTCGGCGCCGCTCGCCAGCGCCGCCTCCGCCACTTCGCGGTGCGCCCGTTCACTCGCGTCGCCCAGCTCCCGCATCGTTCCTAGCACCGCAACCCGTTGACGCCCCTGCGCGACCTCGCGCAACAGCTCAATCGCCGCGCGCGCGGAGCCCGGATTGCTGTTGTAGCAATCGGTCACCAGCAGCGCGCTGCCGAGCGGAGCGACGTCTGAGCGCATCGGCGGCTGCGGCATCCGCGCGATCCCGGCGGCGGCATCCATCGGATTCACCCCGAACTCGCTGGCCACGGCGAGCACGAGGGCCGCGTTGCGCAGGTTGTGCGTCCCAGGGAGCGGGATCTCAACGCGGTGCCCGTCCCACTCGAGCCAGCCACGTCCGTCCGCGTTGAGACCCGAGGCCGTCGCGTGGCGATCCCCTTCGCCGAGTCCCGCGGTGACCGTGCGCAACGCCTTCGCGCGCGCGCGCGACACCACCTCGGGCTCCGAGGCGGGCACCACCGCAATCGGCACGCCCTCGCAGAGTGCGAGTTCTTCGGCCATGACCCCGTCAATGTCACCGAAGCCCGCGAGATGCTCCTCCTGCACGGTCGTCACGAGCGCGACATCGGGACGCATGATCTCCCGCAGGATCGCCATCTCTCCGGGCTCGTTCGTCCCCGCCTCGATCACCGCGATATCGGCGGCATCATCGAGGGCAAGCAGCGTCATCGGCACCCCGATGCGGTTGTTCAGATTCCCGATCGTCGCGTGCACGGTCAAGCGTGAGCCTAGCGCGGCCTTCAGCAACTCCTTGGTGCTCGTCTTGCCGTTGCTCCCGCCCACCGCGATCACGGGACGCCCCCACGCCTCGCGACGATACCGTCCGAGCGCGCCGAGGGCGCCGAGCGTGTCGCTGACCTCGAAGACCGGCACGCCCAGTAACGGCACGCGTGTCGCGTCGTCGACTACGATGGCCGCTGCGCCCGCCGCGATCGCGGCCGCGAGATGATCGTGTCCGTCGAATCGCTCACCACGGAGGGCGACAAAGCACTCCCCCGCGCGCAGCGTGCGCGTATCGGTCGACACACCCGTGATCGGGCGCGCGTCGTACGCGCCGGCCACACCGAGGGCACGCGCCACGCGCGCCAAGGTCCAGAAGGGCGTCGTGCGCGTCGACGTGCGCGTCGTCGTGCTCATCGTCCCATTCCCGGCAGCAACTCCTTCACGATCTCGGCCTCGTCGAACGGATGCGAGGTCGTCCCGCGAATCTGATACGTCTCATGCCCCTTCCCCGCGAGCAGCACGACATCGCGTTGCGGATCCGCAAGCCCGATCGCGTGCGCGATGGCCGCGCGACGATCCTCAATGCGCTCGTAGCGCCCGGGCGTGAGCGGCGCACAGATGTCGTCGAGGATGCGTTCGGGATCTTCCGTGCGCGGATTGTCACTCGTCACCACGAGCACGTCGGCCCCAGCGCGCGCGGCGTCTGCCATCAGCGGTCGTTTCCCGCGGTCGCGGTCACCCCCGCACCCGAAGAGCACGATCAATCGCCCCGGCGTGAAGGGACGCAGCGCGGCCAGCGCGCGCGCGAGCGCATCGGGAGTGTGCGCGTAGTCGCGGAGGATGGTCGGGCGATCGCTCAACAACTCCAGCCGTCCCGGCACCTGCGGCGCCGTCGCCAGCCGCGCAGCCACCTGTTCGACTGTCATGCCGAGCGCGAGCGCCGCGGCCGCGGCGCCAAGCGCGTTGGCGACATTGAAATCCCCGATCAGTGGCAGCACCACGGGACGTGACGCCTCCCCCATCTGCAGCAGCCAGGCGCTGCCGCGAGGGGTGTAGCGCACTTCGGCAGCACGCACCTCCGCCGACTCCGTGACGCCAAAGCGCAGGACGCGCGGTGCATCGGCAAGCTTGGACCACCAGGGGTCATCCGCATTCAGCACCGCCACGCCGTCGGGCGCGAGCAATGACACCAACCGCGCCTTCGCCTCGAAATACGACTCCATCGTGCCGTGATAGTCGAGATGATCGCGTGTGAGGTTCGTGAACACGGCCGCCGCGAACGGCACGCCGCCGACCCGCTGCTGATCGAGCGCGTGCGACGACACCTCCATCGCGACCCGCTTCACCCCGACCTTCGCGAGGGCACGCAACACCCGCTGCAACTCAATGGGCCCCGGCGTCGTGAGTCCGCTGCCGCCCTGGAGCGGTGTCCCATTCCCCAGCAACACGCCGAGCGTTCCGATGCTCGCGCTCGGCGTCTCCGGTGTGTCGAGCAGGTGGCGGAGCAACCCGACCGTCGTTGTCTTGCCATTCGTCCCGGTGACACCGACAATCTGCATCCCCGTTGCCGGCTCCCCGTAAAAGGCTGCCGCCGCGATCGCCGCCGCCGCACGCGTGTCCTTCACGACCAGCGCTGGAAGGGTCGACGTTGCGTCCTCCGCGATGATGACCATCGCCGCGCCGACCTTCTCGACGTCCGGGAGAAAGCTGTGGCCATCACGAGCGCTGCCCCGCACCGCCACAAAGCAGACACCGGTGCCAACGCGTCGGCTATCGTCGGTGATCGCCACCACGATCGGCGGCAACGTGCCGCGCACCGCGACAAGTTGCCCCGCCTCTGCGAGGGCCGCGCGCAGCTTGGCTGGCGGCACCGCGGCGGTCATCACGGAAGTCGTCATCAGTTGGCCATGAGGCGCACGAGGGATCCGGCGCGCAACATGGTGCCCGCGGCAGGCTGTTGTTCCTCTCCACGCCCCCGCATCACCTGCACGCGGAAACCGGCCTTATGCAACTCGCGCACGGCCACGCGCATGGAGAGGCCGCGCACATCGGGGACGGGGCGTGCTGACACCACCACACGGGCCGGCGCTGGCGAGGTGCCAAGCTCCACCACATACGCGGGGGCGATCGCTTCCGCCTCGGCCGTCGCCACTCCGGCCGCGCGCACACTGTCGGCCTCCGATGCTTGTGAGGGGGCACGACGCTTCGGCGCATCGGCGAGTCGCGTGCGGTCCAACGCCGCATCGCGCGCCGCGATGGCCGCCTCGAGAACAATCTTTGTCACTGGGGCCGCCGTGCGACCGCCGTAGTAGGCGCCACTCGGGTTGTCGAGCTTCACCAGAATCACGTACTGCGGCTGGTCGGCCGGAAAAAGTCCCACGAAACTCGCCGTGTACGATCCCACGGCGTAGCCGCTGCCATCGCTTGCGGTGCGGCGCGCCGTGCCCGACTTCCCTGCGACCTCAAAGGTCGCGAGGTCCGCTGACGTTGCCGTGCCCTCCGAGACGACCTCCCGCAACAATTCCCGCATCGCCGTCGCCGTGCGCTCACTCATGATGCGACGCACTACCCGACGCTCCGCCTTCCAGATCGGCGTGCCGTCAGGGCCGCGCACTTCTTGGAGCAACCGCGGCTCAAGCAACTCGCCGCCATTCGCGAAGGCCGCATACGCCGCCGCCAATTGGATCGGCGTCACCGAAAGCTCGTAGCCCATCGCGAGCGACGCCCCCGACTGCCGCGACCACTGCGAGACGGGATACAAGCGACCCGGGGATTCTGACGGATACGGAATCCCCGTGCTCATGCCGAACCCTGCGTCACGCAACGCCTCGTACTGCTCGCGCGCCGTCAGTCGCTCTGCGAACTGCACGATGCCGATGTTCGACGAGAACCGGATCACTTCGGCAAAACTCATCGCGGGGGCCTTGTGCACGTCGCGAATCGTGCGCCCATTGATCGTGTAGACGCCGTTGTACGTGTTCACGGAATCGGTCATCTGCACGCGCCCCCGTTCGAACAGCGCCGCGGCAATGAACGGCTTGAGCGTCGACCCGGGCTCGTACGGTTCGGTGAGCGCCGTCGCACCGGAAGCCGCCTGCCCTGCCCGACGACTTGCCAACGCGCGAATCTCCCCCGTGTGCGGATCGAGCACCACGATATCGCCACCACTCGCCCCCATCTGCGTCACCGCATCGCCGAGTGCGCGCTCCGCGATATCCTGCAGCCCCGCGTGCAAGGTGAGCACGACCGTGTGCCCCGGCACCGCATCCGTGGCGTTTTCTTCGGGGGTCGCGAGGCGCGTGCCTCGGCTATCGCGCAACATCGCGCGCCGGCCCGGCGTACCGCGGAGCAACGAGTCGAGTGCCGCTTCCACCCCGCCGACCGCACGCCCGTTGTCGTCCGTGGTCCCGAGCAGGTTGCGCAACCCATCCGTCTGCGGCTTCACCCGTTGGAGTGCGGGCGTCGGATGCACCCCGCGCAGGGCCATCGCATCGGCGACGTCGGAACTCAGATACATCCCCGGAACCTCGACCCACTTGCGATTCCGATCGAGGGCGCGACGCACGGTGGCCTCGGGCACTCCCGCGTGGCGGAGCGCCGTCTGCAGTGCCGCCGGCTCCTTCACTTCAGTCGGTGCCACGGCGAGCCGCACCATCGGGCGACTCTCCACGAGCACCGCGCCAGACGCATCGAGGATCGCCCCACGAATCGCCGGGAGCTCCGCGGCTGAGAACTGCTGTCCGCGCGCGCGCGCGCGCCAGCGATCCGTCTGCGCGAGTTGGACCCAAGCGGCGCGACCGACGAGCGCCACCGCGAAGCAGAGGAATGCCCCATGCACGATGCCGACGCGGCTGATCTTGATCACGGCTGACGCACCGCTCCGGCAGGGCGCGGGATGATGATCACAAGACTCTCGGGCGGGATGCGCATTCCGAGTTGCTGCTCGGCGATGGGGGCAAGCCGAGCGCGGCTGGAGGCGTCGCGGATCGCCCCGTCGAGGGCGGCTTCCTGCGCTTCCAGTGCGGTTCGGCGTTCTTCGAGGGTGCGGAGTGCGCGGGCCTGAGAGATCCCCAAGCTCCGCCGGTATATGACGCCCGTGGCCACGACAAAGAAACTGAATAACGCGAGGGTGATGATGGTGCGTCCGCGCATCCGTCAGTCCCTCCCGCGCCAGAGGCGCAGATGCGCGCTCCGCGCCCGCCCATTCGAGGCGATCTCCCCATCCTGCGCGAGAATCGGCTTCCGCGTCAATGTTTGGCCGAGCGCGACGCCACCGCAGGTGCAGATGGGATGCTTGGGGGGACAGGTGCAGGCCGTGCTCCAGGCGCGGAAGGCATGCTTCACCGCGCGGTCCTCACCGGAGTGGTACGCGATCACCGCAAGGACGCCCCCGGGGACGAGTCGCTCGCGCAACGACACCAACCCGCGGGTGAGACCGCCCAGTTCATCATTCACCGCGATGCGCACGGCTTGGAAGAGCCGTGCGAAATCCCCTGGCCCGCTGCGCGGCCCGAGCACCGCACGGATCGCCCCCACCAGATCATCACTCGTGGCGAATGGCGTGCGCGCGCGACGATGCAGGATCTCCCGGGCGAGTCGACGCGCCTTGGGTTCATCGCCAGCCTCTTTGAATACGCGCTGCAGCTCGGCCTCTTCGCTCGCGTTGAGCCAGTCGGCCGCGGTCATCGGCGCGCTCGGATCCATGCGCATGTCGAGCGCCACGCCCGGACGGAACGAGAAGCCGCGCGCATCATCGTCGAGTTGTCGCGACGAGACGCCAAGGTCGAGGAGGATGCCATCCCACGTGCGGCCGGCGAGCGCGGACACGGCATCGATCTCATCGTGATTTCCCTGCACGGCTTCGAACGTGCCCTGCGGCTCCCAGGTCGCGAGTCGCGCACGGGCCGTCGTGAGCGCGGTGGCATCGCGGTCGAGGCCCGTGACCCGATGCCCGCGCATGAGCAGCGCTTCGCTGTGCCCACCGCCGCCGAGGGTGCCGTCGAGCACGCGCGGCGCGAATGCGAGCGCCTCGCACACTTCGGCGACGAGCACGGGCGCATGCCACGCGCTGTCGTGCGCGCCGGGGACGGGAGTGGGGACGGGAGTGGGGACGGGAGCGGGGGTTATCACAGAGGGAAAGATGTCAGCGGGACCCCACACGACGAAGCCCGCCGTCGCACTCGGCGACGGCGGGCTTCGGGAGCTGCGGAAACCACGCTACTTGCAGAGCTGTGCCCTGAGCTGCGTGACGTACGCTTGGAACTCAGGAATCGACTGGAGCAGCGTCAGGGTGTTGGCCTGATTGAACGCCGCGCCACCCGGCAGGGCAATCATCGCGGTGATGAGCGCGTCATCCGAGATCTTCGCCAAATCACAGCTCTTGGCCGATGCTGCCTCGATGCCCGCGGTCTGTCCGAGCGTCACCGCCGTGGCGCCGAGAATGAACTTGACACGGGCTCGTGTCTCCGGCGACGCGACCGTGCGGAGGCGACGCGCATCCGCCGGACCAACCGAGTCCCGGAGCGCGGCCACACTGTCCGAGTACTGCAGGAGCGCGACGCCCCGTTGCAGCGTTGCGACACTCTTCGCCGCCGCACCGGCGAGGCGGAGCTGGTTCCCGATCCCCGAGGCGACACCCGCAATGAAGTCGGCGTTGTCGCCCGCGACGGTCGCGTTCTGTAGGGCGACGATGGCGCTGTCCTGCTGCTGGAGGCCGATATACGCCTGTGCGACCTGAAGCCAGCCGGACTGAATGTACGGGTTGATCTCGAGCGCCTTCCTGGCGGCCACGATCGACCCCTCGACCTGTCCCGAGTTACGAAGCGTCTGCGCGTACAGCTGCCAGAGATCGGCGTTGGCCGAGAACTTGTCCGTGCCGCGCTTCGCGGCCTCGGCGGCCTTCGTCGGCTGGCTGTCCGCGACGTACAGCGCGGCGAGACGCGTGAAGAACGGTGCGTCCGCCATCGCGGTGTCGAGCTGGATCATTTCCTCACCCGTCGCGATGGCCGGCTTGTACTCACCGGCCGCCGCGAGAATCAGGAACTGGAGACGCACGAGCGAGACATCGCCCGGGTTGTCCTGCACGGCCTTGGTGACGATTTCCTTGGCGACGTCGTAGCGACGGCTCGCGGCGAGGGCATCGACCACACGGGTGGCGAGCTGCGCGTTGTTCGGCTCGGTCGCGAGCAAGCGGACGAGCAACTCGTTGGCCTGATCGACATTGCCAGCGGCCTGCTGCGCATCGGCGGCAATCGCCAGCGCGGCGCGGCTGTTCGGGTCAATCGCGAGAATCTCATTCGCCACCGCGAGCACCACCTCGCTCGCGGCCTGCTGGCGGACGAGGACATTCAACTTGCAGTACCGCACCAGCGTTGCCGGCGGGTACTCGGCGATCGCCTCGTCCGCTTGGGCGAGCGCTTCCGTGTACTTGCTATCGCGGGCAAAGGCCATGCACTTCTTTTCGTTATCGAGCTGCTTTCGCGCATCCTGAATCGCGCGCACGAGGCCGACCGCCGCCGAGGTGGCGCGGTTCCCGCGCGACGGCGGAAGGGGCTGGGTCAGCGACGCATCGCGCGTCAGCACGAGTTGCGCATCCACGCGGAACTGGCCGTCGGCCTCACGCGTCACGTTGCCGCGGATGTACTCGTCGGCGCGCTGGAATTTGGCCAGCGAATTCTCGTCGGCGCGGGCGAGCTGTTCGTTGGTCGGATAGCCCGACTGCTCGAGGAGTTCGACCAAGCGCTCCTTCTCGATCACCCAGAGCACCGGCCCGGGAAAGATCGTGATGAGGCGCTCGCGCAGGGCGTCGGAGGCGGCAGGACCCGCGATCTTATCCTGCGAGCGGAAAACCTGGACCGTGAGGAACGGCGTGTCAGGGCGGGGAGGACGACGCACCGGCTGCGCCGACACGGGCGCAGTGCTGAGCACGGCGAGGACTGCCGCAAGAACGGCTAAGGGACGGGCAACGGTCACTGCCATCTCCTCCAAATCGGTGAACTTCAAATCCCGCGAAATGCGGGCCGGGTTCCCCCGGTCCTTATTCCACCTCGATCCCATCTGGCGCTGGAAGAACTCATGGGCGAAGAGGGACTCGAACCCTCGACACCCTGCGTGTAAGGCAGGTGCTCTAACCAACTGAGCTATTCGCCCGGTACTTCGGTTCCCGACCCGCCTGAGCCTGCTACTTCAGGATCGCGATAGGGACCAGAATACAGTACCCGATTACCAACAGAATAGGCGCTACCGTGATGCCCCCGCGCCACAAGTCAGCATACCCCAGCGCGAGGACGGCGGCCGAAAGTCCCCACCAGACTGCCGGACGGGACAGGGCGCCGCCCGCGGATTTCACGTGTTCAGGCATAGGGGGAGGAGTCTAGGACGCTATATAGATGCTGTCAACCAACTGCACGGGCCTTCACGAACCCTTAATCCGCTCGTCATCCCCTGCCCCATCCGCGGGGCCCGGAACCCCCTCGCCCAGAAGCGCGGCCAACGCGCTTTCGCGCTCCCGAGCCTCCTGCAGCGCGTCTGCCTCCCGCATCCGTTCGAGCTTCCGCCGAATGCCTTGCCGCCGCTGCCACCACATCGGCCCGAGCAGCACCGTGAGGAAGAGTGTCAGCACAGAGAGGTCCGCGGCCAGCGCCAACGCGCCGAACTGCCGGCGGACCCGCGATCGCCAATGCTTTTCAAAATCCACCGACGACATCCCATGCGCGCGGCGGAGTGCCCGCTCAAAACTCCCCTCCTCCTTCCAGTGTGCAAAAAGGAGTCCGAGGCCCCGGTCAGGTGCGAGCGACGCCAGTTCCGCCACCGCCCGATGGGCCAGCGCATAGGAGCGCTGCGCCCGTTCCGCCCCTTGGTAGAACCCTGAATCGAGCCCAGCCAGTGACGGAATACCTCTCCAGACCAGTCCGAGGCTCGTCGCAAGCACTTCATCGCGCCCCCACTCGCCCGCCGCGTACGAGGCATAGCCCTCATCGAACCAGCGCGGCGTGCCCGGACCGAGCGCCTCGAACAGCGCCAAATGCGCGATTTCGTGTCGTAAGGTCACCCGGGGGTCGCCGGACTCCGCCGCCGCATCGCGGCCAGACATGATAATCCGTTGCAACGCCGGGAAGGCGACCGCAGCGCCCCACTCCGGGGCGGCGGGACCGACCCAGGCACGGAACGTCTCGTCGTCTGGGGCAAGGAGCAAGAGCACCTCGGCCTTCCCCCGCGGTAGCCCCGGGAAGCTGTCCGCCCGTTGCGCCTCCGTGAGGAGACTCCGCGCCAACCGCCGCTCGGGCTCGGCGAACACCGCGGTGAAGCGCCCTTCCCGCACCGAGTTCAGCCCAGCCGGGAGCTCGGACTGCGCCCGCAGGGAGGTCGCCGAAGCCAGCAGGGCCCCGGCGATGGCAATCCGCGATACCTGGAGCACCCGGAGTACCCTGATCACCCGCTCACCCGCGCGGCAGCTCGCCGCCGGCATCGACCAACGCGAGCGTCGCCGCGCACTTCTTGCCCCAGGGATTGAACTTGTTCGTCGTGTGCCCCTTCTGCCACACCTCGCGCGCAGCGCCCGGTTCGTCGTTGAACCAGTGCGCACGCCCGAGCTCGTAATACGCCTCAATGAGGTTCGGCCCGAGCACGATGGTCTTCTGGAAGAAGTTCTGCGCATCCTCGTACATCTCGCGCTCGAGATACACGAGCCCGAGATAGAAATGCGCGTACAGCGTCGCCTTGCGGTCGTTGTCGAGCCGAATCGCCTTCGACAAATGCTCGATCGCTTCGCCGAAGATCCTTTTCTTGAGGCAGATATAGCCGACGTTGATACGCGCCAGCGCATTCGCCGGCTCGCGCATCAACACCTTCTGGAAATTCATCAACGCGTCGTCGTACTTGTCCTGCAGCATCTGCGCCCAGCCCAGCAACGCCTCGCTCTGCGGATCACCGGGCGAGAGCTCGATCGCCTTCACGAGTGCGGTCTCCGCCCCCTCGTAGTCGCCGAGCGAGAGCCGACTCCATCCCTTCTCGATAAACGTGCTTGCCCCAATGTGATCCGCGTGCACCACGGGGCGCTCGCCTTGGAACTGCGGCGCCTGCGCGCCATCGACGGCCTGCATCGCTTTCCACTTGTCAACGAGCTGCTTGATGTCGTCCTTGAGCAGCGTGAGATCGGCAATCTGCGCCTCGATCGACTTGAAGAGGCCGACGATCTCCGTCTTCACGCGCGCGCGCGCTTCGGCGGGCACGCCGGCGTCGAGCTGCGCATCGATCGTGGTGTACTGCGCCTTGAAGGACGCGGAGGTCTCATCGGCCATCGGTTGCTCCCTGTGCCACTGCGTCCCGCATCGCGATCCGCTCCGTTGATGTCACCAGTCGCGCGACGTCGAGCAGCACATGCAGTCGCTCGCCTCGTCGCACGATCCCCAACACATAATCCCGCGCCAGCCCACGGTACACCGGTGGAGCCGCTTCCACGGCCGATGGATCGACGCTCGTGACTTCGTGCACCGCATCCACCATCAGCCCGACTGGTCCGTCCTCGAGCGTCACGACCACAATGCGCGCAGACTCCGCCACCGGCGGCGCCGGCAAGCCGAGACGCTCGCGCAGGTCCAGCATCGGCACCAAGCGCTCGCCTACGGTCAACACGCCGGGCAACCAGGGCGCGCTATTGGGCAGATGGCGCGGCGCGGTGTAGCGCACGACGCGTTCGACCGCGAACACATCGAGTGCGAAGAGCTCCTTCGCCGCCTCGCACATCACGAGTTGGCGACGCGTGGCCGCGCCGGTCGGCGCCGTGGGAGGCAAAGTGTTCGTCATCAGTCGATTCCCTTCCGTAAGGTAGCCAGCGCGGCGGCAACGAGCGCCCCCGCGTTCACATACGACACCACCTCCTCACCGCGCGTCAGGAGCCCGCGCAGGATCCCCAGCGCATCCGCCCCCGCCGGAAGTCCATGCGCCATCGCGACATCGACCTCCCACACATCCTCCGCATCATCCACCCAGAGGGCGGCCGCCACCCCCGCCAACACGAACACCGCGCC
>CAYUMN010000006.1:28608-34078 GCA_964445835.1 uncultured Gemmatimonas sp. | reverse complement strand
CTCGCATCGCAACCAGCGCCAGAGCGCGCAGGACTCTCCGCATCAATTCCAGCTCCTTATGGATGTTGGGCCGCCCTTTCAGAGGCCCTACTAAACTACCCGCACGACCAGACGCCGGTCACACTCTCGGTCAACGCCGCGCTACATGCCCGCGTGTGTATCCACCGGTAACGCATCCCGGTCACGCACCGTGGCCTCGTAGGCCCCGCAGAGCTGCGCAACACCGTTCGCGTAGTACGAAATCAGCTCGCGTCCACGCGGCAATATCACGTACGCGTTCCCCGAGCGATGCAGCACACGGCGCATCTCGAGCATCCGATACGCACGCTCAAAGGTCTCCGAGGCCTCGCGTTGCGGCTCCATCACCTCGGCTCCCTGCGCGATCAAGACATCGCGCAGTTCCTCGATGCGCGCGAGGAGTCGATCCTCGGGAATCAGTTCGCTATCGAACGTCTGCAATGCCGCACAGACCAGCGGCACCGCCGTCACCGGCACGATCGCGCCAACGCGCGTCATCATCGCATCGGTGAACTCCTGCACCTTCGCCAAGCGCTCCGCACGGGGTCGCTCGAACAGCGGCGTCCCCTCGGCGGCCACCTCGGCGAGCCACGGGGCGAACGGCACCGGCTCGCCGACCACGACCGCCGCGCGTCCGTAGCGCTTCCAGCGGCCGGTTCCCATGCGCCCAAAGCTGGACACGCCGAAGTTCAGCACCTCGCGGAACTGCGCGAGCCGCGACGGCGTCGGCCCGCCCTCGGTCAGGCGCAACTCACGCAATAAGGTGCGATCCTCGAGCACGCGATCGTAGTTGAGGCCAACGGGGACGACATACATCCGTTCGGCGAAGCCGGGCTCACGCGCGGTGCCGAGCATGTAGTCGAGCATCCCGATCTTGGCGGGACGCATACGGCCGTCTCGCGAGAGGCCGCCCTCGGGGAAGAGGCCCTGCGTGACGCCGTTGCGCGTGATGAGCTGCACGTAACGTTCGAGCACCGTGTGGTAGAGCGGTTCGCGATAGCGTCGCCGAATGAAGTACGAGCCGAAGCTCTTGAAGAGGTACTCGAGCGGGAAGACGCGGGCCCATTCCCCGACCGCGTAGGAGATGGCGACTTGCCCCGCGAGACCGTAGCTCGCGAGCACGTAGTCCGCATTGGAGCGGTGATTCAATACGTAAATGACGATGCTCTCGCGCGGCAGTGCTTCGAACGCTTCGGGCGAGCGAATCCGTACGGTGGTCTTGTAGAAGAGTCCGAGTGCGGCTTTGGAGAGCGCATAGCCGAACTGGTAGTACATCAGAAGATTGAACGCGGGGACGATCTCATCGAGATAGGTCCGGACGCGTTGCCAGACCTGCGCCTTGGGCGCACCGTGCTCCGCGGCATGCGCCTCGACCGCCGCGGCGATGGTCGGATCGGCGAGCAACGCATCGGTGATGTAGCGCTTGCCGGTGAGTTTGAAGCGATCGACTCGGGCCCGGAACCGGAAGAGTGCGCGCCGCCCCGCCTTGCGGGTCCATCGGCGCCACAGCGCAACGCCAAGCGGCACAAGGACGAGTGTGCCGACGAAGAGGTGCCAGAGTTGGAAGCGCGGGAGCGGCATCTCGGCAAAGCTCCGCGACGCCGCAGGGCACGTCAAGGCGAGAGGGCCAACTTGAGGATCGCGGCGGCGGCGATGCATATTCTCGCGCATCATGGTTCTCCATCGCGACAGCGAGCCCGCCCCTCAGGACACGACCCCGCGTTCGGTGGGCATCGGGCGCACGGTATCGGCCACGTTGTTGCTCCCCTGGCCCTTCGCGCTGCTCGCCTCGGTGCTGGCGCTCGAGAACTCGAGCGGCAGCCTCTGGCAAAGCTGCACCTCGGGATGGTTCGGACTCTTCACCTGCTCCTCGGCCGCGTATCCCCTGCTCTTCCTGCTCTCGACCGTGACGTCCCGGCTCGCGCTGCACGGCAAGGCGATCGCGCTCGCGGTGTTCGCCGCGTGGACGCCGTTCGTGGGAATCCTGTACGTCGCGTGGAGGGCCGGGGTCTTCGCGCGCTTCGTGTAGGCACGGCGCTCCAGTGCGGCCTCTAGGGCGACGAAGGCATTGATGACGAGCGTGCCTGCGGATGGAGCAACGGGCGTGGCGGGCGTGGAGATTTTTGACGACCCAGTGGCGGAAGGCGATTGCTCCCGCCGCGCGAGTGCGCGACGGGAGCAAAAGACAGCGTGGGGCGTGCGAATCAGTTCTTTGGCAGAATGACGGTGTCGATGACGTGGATCACGCCATTCGTGGCCCGCACGTCGGCGGTGACGACCGTGGCATTGTCGATCATGACCTTGCCGTCAACGACGCGGATGGTGACCGAGGCGCCGTTGACCGTCTTGGCGCTGGTGAGCTGCACGACGTCCGCGGCGAGGACGCGGCCCGGCACGACGTGGTACGTGAGAATTGCGGTGAGCTTGGCGCGATCGGCGAGGAGCGCCTCAACCGTGCCGGCCGGGAGCTTGGCGAAGGCCGCATCGGTCGGCGCGAAGACCGTGAACGGACCGGGGCCCTGCAGCGTCTCGACGAGGCCAGCCGCTTGGAGGGCGGCAGCGAGCGTCTTGAAGGACCCGTTCTCGACGGCGGTGGTGACGATGTCCTTGGTCGCCGCGGCGGCCGGACGCTGCGCGGTGAGCGCCACGGGGGCGGCGATGATGGCGATGGCAACGAGAGCGGACTTGATACGCATGGAACGGACTCCTGAACGTGATGATGAGTTCGAGTCGAGAGGTTCGACTCCGGACATGCTGTGTTGAGTGTCCAACCCGCGTTCTGGTTTACTTGTTCCGTTAGGATTTGATTATTGAACAATACCTGAACAAGTCCATCATTATACTGTTCTCGTGCGTCCGAATTTTGTCTACTCGGGCATCCGCTTCGACTTGATTGCGGCGAGCGCTTCGCGCGCCGACTCCGCCTCCCGCGACTCGGGAAAGGCCTCAATGAGGCGACGAAGTTCAACGAGCGCACGGCCTTCGTCCTCCAGCGGACCCAGATAGAGATCGACGAGCTTTTGCTGGATGTAGCGGCGGAGGTCCTCCCCGCCGACGTGCATTTGGCGTGCGCGGAGAAACAGGGTGAGCGCCGTCGCGGCGTCTTTGCGTTCGCGCAGGTGAAAATCCGCGGCTTTCGTCATCACGCCGGGACTGTCCGGGTTCTCCAGCATGGCGATGTCCCACGCGGTCGCGGCGGCCGCGAGATCGCCGCGGATCACGAGCGTGTCGATATGCGAAAAGGTCGGAGTGTATGCCGTCGAATCTCCGCCGGGCGAGTACAGCGACGTCGCCGCGCGTCCGGTGATTCTACCAAGGCTCCGCGCGATGAACGCGCCGAGGTTGAAGAAGACGACCAGGCCCAGCAACGTGATGAGGAGGTTCGCCGGGATGTAGCCCTTCGCTTGGAGCAAGCCGGTGAAGATGAGCCCGACGCCACCCGTGACGATGCCCTGCATGTAGCCGCGGTCCATGAACCACTGGAGGGATCCGCGGTCGCGTGATTCGGTGTCCATCGTCGTGTGTCACTTGAAGGAAGTCGGGAGACGACCCGCGTGAGCGGCCCACTACTCCGGCGGGGTGGGGATCGCCATTACTTTACGACATTATGATCGATCGCGCCCGAATCCTCGTGGTCGCGGCGACCGAGCGCGAGCTCGCCGCGCCGCAGGGCTGGCTCACGCTGCGCTGCGGTGTGGGGCCAGTGGAGGCGGCGATTGCGACGGCGGCGGCGATTGCGACCGCGGCGGCGATTGCCGAACATCGCCCCCTGGCGCTCGTGCACGTCGGGATTGCGGGGGCGCGGCGTGCGCGAGCCGTCGCGCCGGGGACCTTGGTGATTGGAAGCGAGTCGCGCTACTGTGACCTCACGATTGACCCGCAGTGGGCGCCGAGCCGGCTCACGCCGCACGCGGCGCTGCTGCAAGCCGCTACGCGGGCGCTCCCCGATGCGCTGGTGGAGTGTATCGGCACGAGCGCGCAGGTCGGTGGCATCGATGACACGAAAGGCTGTGACATCGAGGCCATGGAAGGTTTCGCGGTGTTGCGTGCCGCCGAGCGCGCCGGGATTCCGGCAATCGAGATTCGCGTCATCTCCAACGACATCGAGGAGCGCAATCGGTCGCGGTGGCACTTCGATCAGGCCTTCGCGGCGATCACGGCGATCACCGCGCGCGTGGTCGAGGAGATTGCGCGCGGATTTTCCGATGCGTGAACTGACCTTCGGGTACTCGCCCTGCCCGAACGACACCTTCGCCTTTCACGCCCTCTCGCACGGATTGGTCGAAGCGCCGTTTCGCGTTCGCCCGGTGCTGCTCGACATCGAGGAGCTGAATCGTCGCGCGCACACGGGGGAGTTCGACCTCACGAAGTTGAGTGTGGGGGCATTCGCGGCGGTCGGAACGCGGTATCGCCTGTTACGGAGCGGCGCGGCGCTGGGGCATGGCGTGGGGCCACTCGTTGTGACGCGTACGCCGCGATCGCTCGCCGAGGCAGTGCGTGGACGAGTGGCGATTCCGGGGCGTGAGACGACGGCGTTCCGCTTGCTTCGCCTTGCCGCCCCCGCACTCGGCGACGTCGTGGAGATGCGCTACGACCGCATCCTGCGTGCGGTCAGTGAGGGCGAGGTGGATGCGGGATTGATCATTCACGAGAGTCGCTTCACCTACGCCGCGCACGGGCTCACGAAGGCTGCGGACCTTGGTGAGTGGTGGGAACGCGAGACCTCGCTCCCGGTGCCGCTGGCGGGCATCTGCGCACGCGCGGACCTCGATGGTGAGACGCGGCTCACCGCGGAGCGGGCCATTCGCGCGTCAGTGCAATACGCGTTCGATCATCCGGAGGCGAGTCGCGCGTATGTGCGCGCGCATTCGCAGGAGATGTCGGATGCCGTCTGCGATCAGCATATCGCGCTCTACGTGAACGAGTGGAGTCTCGATGTGGGTGAAGACGGCCTCTCGGCGATCGCGCGGTTGATCGAGCAGTCGTGAGCGCCGTCGTCAGATACTGACGACGGCGACACGATCACTGGTGTGGCATGGCGATGTACGCGATGATCGAGGCATCGACCAAGGCGTAGGCCGTCCCGCCTGCGGTGGCATCGCGGCAACTGAAGGTGAAGCCGGCGGTGCTTTGGTTATCGATGTGCCACATGCAGCCGAAGGTGACGACGGCCGTGCCGGTGATCCCGTTCGTGATGAGCGAGACGCTGTAGTTCGCGTTGGCCATCGGTGTGGAGAAGGTGACGCTGAAGGTGAGCGGCGCGCCGACGACCGTAACGTTACCTGAGCGAACGGCGAGGATCCCAGACGGGCCGGTGGCACCGGTCCCACCGGTCGCACCAATCGGGCCGGCGGCACCGGTCGCACCGAGCGCACCGTCCAAGCCATTCGCGCCGGCCGCACCGGTCGCACCAATCGGCCCCGCCGCACCGGTCGCACCGAGCGCACCGTCC
>CAYUMN010000006.1:0-28508 GCA_964445835.1 uncultured Gemmatimonas sp. | reverse complement strand
GCACCAATCGGCCCCGCCGCACCAGTCGCACCAATCGGCCCCGCCGCACCAGTCGCACCGAGCGCGCCATCAAGACCATTCACACCAGCCGCACCGGTGGCACCGGTGGCACCGATCGGCCCCGCAACTCCCGCCGGACCAACCAAGCCATCCGCACCTGAAGGGCCAATCGGGCCCGCCACGCCTGTTGCTCCCGTCGCTCCAGTAATTCCCGTCGCGCCCGTAGCTCCCGTTCCGAGGGAGCTCCAGCTGAAACGCACGTGATCCGCCATCACACAGTTCAACGGCAGCCCGACCTCGGCAATCCGATACACCGTCCCGCTCGCCGGCACGTAACACGCGGTATAGACCACGTTCACCGGCACCTGCGCCGACGCAACGCCAGCGGTGAGCATCAGTGCGGCCGCAACAATCGGCGCGTGTAGGATCATCTGGTAAGTCTTCATTGCGTTCCCCGACGGTGGGACATGCGCACGGCGCACATCTCAGTTGAATGTCACGCCGACGCGCGCTATGGTCTGCCAGCGCGCATCGTCATCGAAAGCGTTCTCGTATTCGAAGCCCAACAAGAGTCGACGCGCGACGTAAATCATCCCCGCGCGTCCGGAGACGAAGTCCGAGCCGTGCGACCACCGCGCGACACGCGCATGCCCATGGACGTAGAACGGCTCGAGCGTGAACCCGATATGCCGCTCAACCCCGGCGAGTGGCACCGACCATCCCATCGCGAGTCCGATAGGAATGCGTTGCGCCCGCAGGTCACCCATTCGCTCGCGCTCGAATGCCACGGTGGTGCACACGCCGAATCGTTCGCCGACGAAGAGCTCAATGCCCGCGCCGACCGCTACACGTCCACGCGTGGGGTCCGGACGCGGATACGCCGTGATATCGGCATCGCCGAACAGTTGCAGCCCCTGCTCGAATCGCCAGACGACCTCGCCGCCGATCACACTGGCGTCCGCCGCCGCCACGCCAGCCGTCAGCGCCATCCATCCGAGCGCCTCCGGCCTCCCGCCACGGCAGAGCTGCGCCCCGAGTGACGAGGCGCCGAATGCGCTGCTGCAGAGCACGAGGACAAGCCCGAGGAAGACCTGCCGCAGGACCGGGCTCACCGCTGCATTTCCGCGGAGAGGGCATGCGCCGTGAGAGCGAGGATCAGCCGAATGCCGTCACGATCCGGGTACGACCCGGCCGAATCGGGCAGCGCTCTGAGCGCACCGAAGGCAATCCCGACGAAACGACAGGCGCTGTCGTAGTGCCCGATGCCGATGTCATCGGCGGCGAGGCGCATCGCGTCCTGCACGTCACGCTGACGAGGCTCCACTGAGACCGCGCGCGTCATCTCATCGGCGCCGTGTCGCAACGCGCTCCGCATGGCCTCCGGTGTGAAGGGTACGAGGTCGACCATGGCGACAAGATCGGCGGAGGGTCGGCAGGGACGTCGGCCATAGGACTCGGGCGCCACGATCGATCGATCGCTGCACGCGGTCGCCGCAAAGAGCAGCACTAGCACTCCGACGCGTCGCATACCAGAACACTCACCTTCGCGAGAGAAATCCATCGAGGAGCTACGTGTGGAGGGTACCGATTGTCGCTGTGCACGGATATCACTCACTGTAGGGAGTCGCTGCACTAGTTCTTTTGCGTCAGAGTGTTTGCCATGAGCGCCCCGCGTCAGGGATTGCCATAGCCAAGGAGCGTGATCCCCGCGGATGTTGTGCGCGCGCGAGCGATATTCGGCTCGCGCCGTCGTCGGAGGGGGGAGGCGTGTGCGTTCGCGTCGACGGGGTGCTGCAGACCTCCACGACCATTATGACCGTCGAGTGCAATCTTCATCGGCGAAATCCGAGACCGCGAGCCGGCGGCGAGTGCGGTGCAGACGGGTTTGACCGGGCCTCTCGTGCGCGCGGCACTGCACCCGAATGCTGCGGCGGGGGCGGGGGCGCGGTTCATGGACGTCGGGGTTGATCGCGGCACCCTGGCTAGTACGCTGCGTGATGCGACACCGCGTGATGCGACACCGCGTGATGCGACACCGCGTGATGCGACACCCTGAGGCTCCGAGGGACTGACGGAACTTGGTCCCTGCGGCGGAGGGTGGCGGTCGGAGGCTCGAAGCGGCTGGGACGTGGTCAGAACTGGCGGGGCGCGGCGGGGCGCGGCCGAATTGACCGCCCGACCAGTCCGAACTCAGGGTTGACAGGCCCCCAAATCGGGCGCACTTTGTTTGGCGTCCGAACAAAGTCCTTTTTCGTCCACTCACCCCGTCCGCGCATGCGTGGAGGAGGCTCGATGGGTCCCCGCCGGCACTTGCTCACCCTCGCCTCCCGCTGGACTCGGGTCGCCTTACTTGGCGTCGCACTGCTCAGCGCCGCGACGGCCACTCCCTCAGTCGCGGTCGCCCAGGCACCGCTTCCGGTCATCAGGGTTGCCTCCGACGCGAGTGGACTCCGCCTGCAAGTCGATGGCCGCGACGTCTTTGTGAAGGGAGTGAACTGGGACTACTTCCCGATCGGCACGAACTACTCCTACAGCCTCTGGACGCAGCGGGACGACATCATCCTGGACGCGCTCGACCGCGAAATGGGCATGCTCAAGAACATGGGGGTCAACGCGATCCGCGTGTACAACGGCATCCCGGCACGCTGGGTCCGCTACCTCTATGAAAAGCATGGCATCTGGTCGGTGATCAACCACCCGGTCGGGCGCTATGGCCTGACGGTCGATGGCGCGTGGATGCCCAACACCGAGTACAACAACCCGCGGGTGCGGGCGCAGATCATCGGTGAGATCACGGCGATGATTGACGAGTTCAAGGACACCCCCGGGGTGCTCTTCTGGTTGCTCGGCAACGAGAATAACTACGGGCTCACTTGGAAGAGCGCCGCGACGGAGAATCTCCCCGCCGGTGAGCGCGATGCGGCGAAGGCGCGCTTCATGTACTCGCTCTTCGGCGAGGCGGTGGCGGCGATCAAGAAGACCGACGCCCGCCCGATCGCGATGGCGAACGGCGATCTGCAGTACTTGGAGATCATCGCCCAAGAAGTGAAGGGCCTCGACATCTTCGGCTCGAATGTGTACCGCGGGTCGTCGTTCCGTGATTTCTTCGAGCGCGTGAAGACGACGCTGGGCATCCCCGTGGTGTTCACGGAGTTCGGCGCGGATGCATGGAACGCCCGCGACATGCGCGAAGACCAGCAGTCGCAGTCGCGATATCTCCTCTCGCAGTGGCAGGAGATCTACGAGCAGTCGGCGGGCAAGGGGCTCGTGGGCAATTCGATCGGCGGCTTTACCTTCCAGTGGAGCGACGGCTGGTGGAAGTTCGGCCAGGAGACGGGGCTCGACGCCCATGACGTGAACGCGTCGTGGTCGAACGATGCGTATCAGTCCGACTACATGCCGGACGACAACAATATGAATGAAGAGTGGTGGGGCATTGTGGCGAAGGGCCCGGCCGATTCGCGCGGTCAGTTCGAGCTGTATCCGCGGGCGGCCTACTATGCGTTGCAGTCGGCGTATCAGCTCGACCCGTACGCCCCGAACGCTGACTTGGCGCGCGTGCGGCAGCACTTTGCGGCGATCGACCTTGCCCCGCTCATGCTCCGCGCGCGCGCTGATGCGGCGGCGATGGGGGGAGATGCGGTCGGGAAGGTCACGGTGCGCGGCATGCGACTGGAGCTGCAGACCTACACGACCGGCGGTGAGCGCACGAGCACGCCGCGCAACCCGACCGCCGGGGCCACGTCATACCCGACCTTCCGCGGCTACGACCGCATGGAGTCGTACTTCGTCGAGCTCGAGGCACGTCCAACGGAGCGACTGACCGCGCGGCTCGCGTTGAACATCCTTGGCAGCGTTGCTGAGAATCCGATCGACGAAATCTTCTATGAGAATCGGGGTCGGGCGCGTGTGGTGAACACCGTTGGCGGCGGCACCGCACAGATCGATGACTCGGAGCGCCTGCGCGTGTACTCTGGGAGCGTGACGTGGGACGAGCGCCTGTTCCGTCTCGAGGCCTTCAATCGCGTGGGACACTACCACTGGGGCTACGAAGGCGATTTTTTCGGCATCTACCGCGAAGCGAACTACGGTCGCAACATCGACATCTACAATGGCGATGCGCCCCTCGGGATGGAGTTCACGGGCAAGCGTAGCCTCGACGGGCTGAAGTTCGCCGTGGGTCCCGAGCTGTGGTGGGGTGCCAATCCGACCGCCATCGTGAAGTACCGCACGACTCTGTTCGGTGCGCAGGTGACGGGACTCTACCAGGAAGACATCGCCAAGCTCTCGGCGGGTGCCGCGCAGAGCTCGTTCGCGATTCCGATTCCGCAGGCCCGTCGCGCGACGATTCACATGGCGACGACGGTCGGACCGTTCGGCGTCGAGCTGGGTGGAATCTGGGCGGGTGGCCCGCGCATCGGGCAGGAGTTCCAACTCGTGGAAGGGACGCCGGGCAACTACTCGGTGTTGCTCGATGAGATTGCCCCCGGGGACGCGTTCGGCGCAAAGGCGAGGCTGACCTTCACGCGCGGTCGCCTCAACTGGTACGTACAGGGCGCGTCGATGGGCCTCGTGGCCGACGGCGGTCCGACGAGTGTGCAGACCTTTGCGGGCTGGACGCTGCGCGACACCGGCCTCAACAATCAGTACAACGTGATCTCTGGGTTCACGTGGATCATGGGCAACCTGCAGATCGCGCCGAACTTCCTGTATCAGGCGCCGATCATTGGCCCCATTCCGGCGGGTGCGCCGGCCCCGGCGCGCAAGCGCAACGTGATCGACGATCCCTTTGCCGTGCGCGCGAATCGCGAGACGGTGGGTGGTGAACTGCTGCTCACCTGGGATCCGACGCCCGCGACGTGGATGTATCAGTGGGACAACGATATGCGCGAGGACGCGAAGTTCGCCGGCAGCATCGGCTACGTGTTCCGCCATCTTCCGACGACGCAGGACGCATCGATCGGCATCTTCGGTGACGGCCGCACGACCTTCGCGTTCCCCGGGGCGACGCCGGCGCGCGACCTGTGGGAGATCCGCGGCCGCTTCATCATGCAGACGGGCGTGAACTCGCGCGCGATCGTCAACGCCTACCGCGGCACGGCCGAGCCGAATGGCGACAGCCAGCGCTTGGTGAGCCGCTCGGGTGCAGACCTGCGCTTCATCCAGGGGCAGTTCAAGTTCGTTGGCGCCGCGAAGTACAATGACTTCGGCCCCTACGATTATCATCGCGACTTCAATCTCACGTTCCCGACGCAGTACATGGCGGACTTCTCGTGGGTGTTCGGGAAGCCGCAGTGGTGGGACGTGCCGGAGACGCGGTTCGGCATTCGCAACACGTGGCGTACGCTGGATCGCTACTCGCCGCGCTACTGTCCCGCGCAGGCGCTGGACGGACTCGGCAACTCCGTCTGCGATCCGCTGGCCCCTGGCTTGGCCGAAGGGCGTGAATGGGAGATCCGCACCTACCTGACCGTGGCGTGGTAACGCCCTGATGCCGACGGTGGCGGACGCGTCGATGACGACGCGTGTGAAGGCGCTCCTTGAGCAGATGACGCTCGAGGAGAAGATCGGCCAGCTCCAGATGGTGCAGGCTGGGGGCTGGCACGTCCCGGATCACACGCGGGACGCGCTCCGTGCCGGACGCATTGGTTCAGTGCTCAACGAAGTGAACCTGGAGACGGTCAACGAGCTCCAGCGGATCGCCGTGCACGAGAGCCGGCTCGGTATTCCGCTGCTTGTGGGCCGCGATGTGATTCATGGATTCAAGACGGTCTTTCCGATCCCGCTCGGGCAGGCCGCGAGTTGGGATCCGACGATCGTCGAGCAGGGCGCGCACATTGCGGCGCTCGAGGCCGCCTCCACTGGAGTGAATTGGACCTTCGCGCCGATGTTGGATATTGGTCGCGATCCGCGGTGGGGGCGCGTGGCCGAGGGGTACGGAGAGGATCCGTTCCTGACGGGCGTGATGGGGGCGGCGGCCGTGCGTGGCTTTCAGGGGGCCGATCTCACGAAGCCGGGAAGCATTGCCGCCTGCGCGAAGCACTTCGCGGGCTATGGTGCGTCGGAGAGCGGACGCGACTACAACACGACGAATATCCCGGAGAACGAACTGCGCAACGTGCATCTGCCGCCCTTCCAGGCGGCGATCGATGCGGGGTGCGCGACGGTGATGACGTCGTTCAGTGATCTCGATGGCGTGCCCGCCACCGCCAATGCCTTTCTCCTGCGCACCGTGTTACGCGCGGAGTGGGGGTTCGATGGCGTCGTGGTGAGCGATTGGGAGTCGATCCGCCAGCTCGAGGTCCATGGCCTCACGAGTGGCGACCGCGACTCCGCATACGAGGCCGCAACGGCCGGCGTCGACATTGAGATGGCGAGCACGGCGTACGCGGATCATCTCGCGGCGCTGGTAGAGGAGGGGCGTGTGTCCCTCGCGACCGTCGACGCGTTGGTGGAGAACATTCTCGCGTTGAAGTTCCGCATGGGGCTGTTTGAGCGGCATCAGACGGCACCGGGCGATTTTCCCGCGCATGGTGCCCCGGCGCATCTGCAGGCCGCGCGCGAAGCGGCACGGGCCAGCGTGGTGTTACTCAAGAATGCGCACGGCATGCTGCCGCTCTCCTTGGATCAGGTGGACCGCGTCGCGGTGATCGGTCCGCTCGCCGATGACGTGCACGAACAGTTGGGCACGTGGATCTTTGACGGCGATGCGCATCTCAGTGTCCCCTTCCTGCCCGCGCTGCGTGAGTTGGTCGGCACAAAGGTCGAGGTGGAGTTCGCTCGTGGACTCGCGACGAGCCGGAGTCTCGATACTGGGATGTTCAGTGACGCGCTTGACATCGCGCGGCGGAGCGATGTCGTTGTTCTCGTGCTCGGCGAGGAAGCCATTCTCTCGGGCGAGGCGCATTGTCGCGCGGATATTACGCTGCCGGGCGCGCAGCAGGCGCTGATTGAGGCGATCGCCGCGACGGGGAAGCCTGTGGTGCTGATCGTGATGGCTGGCCGTGCACTCGCGCTCGAGGCCGTAGTGCCGCATGTGCACGCGCTCCTGTATGCGTGGCATCCGGGCGCGATGGGAGGGCCGGCCCTTGCCGATCTTCTCTTTGGCGTAGCCTCGCCCTCAGGCAAGCTCCCCGTCACTCTGCCCCGAGTGACCGGGCAGATTCCGATCTACTACGCGCAGAAGCGCACGGGCAAGCCCGCGACGCCGGAGTCGGTCGTGCGGATGCAGGACATTCCGGCGCGCGCGGCGCAGCTCTCGATCGGCAACACGTCGTTCCACCTCGATGTGGACCCTTCGCCCCTGTTCGCGTTCGGGCATGGGCTGTCGTACACGAGCCTGCGATACGACGACATTCGCACGGCTGACCCCGTCCTCCGGCGCGATGGGAGCATCACCATCAGTGCGGACGTCTCGAACACCGGACCGCGTGCGGTGCACGAGGTGGTGCAGCTGTACATACGCGATCTCGTGGGGAGTGTGACCCGCCCGGTGCGCGAGCTGAAAGGATTCCAGACCGTGCATCTCAACCCCGGCGAGCGAAAGACAGTATCGTTCACGCTGCGTCCGGATGACCTCGCATTCGCCGGGCGCGCGATGCAGCGCGTCGTTGAGGCCGGGCAGTTCCATGCCTGGATCGGCGGCAGCAGTGAGACCGACCTTCGAACCGAATTCTCCCTCGTGGAGTGAACCACCCCCAATGCCCGCGACCCTGACTCCCATGGATGCCAAGACGCACGCCGAGCAACTGCTCGGCCAGATGCGCCTCGAACACAAACTCGGACAGATGATCCAGTCCGAGCGCGCCTCGACCACCCCCGATGACGTGGCCCGGTATCACCTCGGCTCCGTGCTCAGCGGCGGCGGCTCTGTTCCCGGCGGTAATCGCGTGGACGAGTGGGTCGCGATGAACGACGCGTACTGGACGGCGTCGATGCGCACCGATAGTGGCCGCCTGCCGATTCCTCTGCTCTATGGGATCGATGCGATTCATGGGAACGCCAATGTGCTCGGGGCCACGGTGTTCCCGCACAACATCGGGCTCGGCGCCGCGCGCGACCCCGAGCTGATTGAGCGGCTCGCGCGCATGTGCGCGGAGGAGGTGCTCGCGACGGGACTCGATTGGACCTTTGCCCCAACGCTCGCGGTGGTGCGCAACATCAAGTGGGGCCGCACCTACGAGAGCTTCTCTGAGGATCCGGCGGTGGTGGCCTCGTACGCCGCGCATTACGTGCGCGGTCTGCAGGGCGGGCTCGATGAGAACGGCGTGATTGCCTGCGCGAAGCACTGGGTCGGCGATGGTGGCACGACCGGGGGCTACGATCAGGGCGACACGGCGCAGAGCGAAGAGGACCTGCTCCGCACGCATGCCGCCCCGTATGTTCCGGCGCTCGAGGCGGGCGTCCTCACGGTGATGGTCTCGTTCAACAGCTGGAACAAGGAGAAGTGCCACGCGAGCCGCCACTTGCTCACGGAGGTCCTGAAGGGACGCATGGGCTTCGATGGCTTCGTGATTTCCGACTGGGACGGCGTGGATCAGCTCGCCGACGCGCTCCCTGATGCGTTGGAGGCCGCGATCAATGCCGGTGTGGACATGGTGATGGTGTCGCTCCAGTGGAAGCAGATGCTGGAGACGCTGCGCATGCTCGTGGAGAGCGGCCGCATCCCAATGTCGCGCGTGGACGATGCCGTGCGTCGCATTCTCGAGGTGAAGGCGCGCGCCGGGTTGTTCGAGCGGGTGCGTCCGGCAGAGCGTCCGTGGGCGAACAGCGCGAGCTTTGGCAGCGCGGCGCACCGCGAGGTGGCGCGCGAGGCGGTGCGGAAGTCGTTGGTGCTGCTGAAGAACGAGGGGAATGTGCTCCCGATTCGGCCGGACGCGCGCATTTTCGTGGCCGGCAAGAACGCCGACGACCGCGGCCACCAGTGCGGCGGGTTCACGGTGGAGTGGCAGGGGACGCACGGGAACGACCGGATCGTGGGCGGGACGTCGATCTGGGAAGGAATCCGCGCCGCCTCCCCGCAGGCTGAGTTGAGCCGCGACGGCCAGGGGGCCGACGCGCGCAAGCATGACGTCGCCATTGTGGTCATCGGCGAGGAGCCCTACGCCGAAGGCATGGGCGACCTCCGCGAGGGCGGGGCTGTGGCGCGAGGATCCGGCGTGCAAACGATGACGAACCTCGCGCCATATGGACACAGCCTTGAGCTGGCGAAGCGGCACCCAGAGGATCTGGCGACGATCCAGCGTATCCGGGCGCAGGGGATTCCGGTCGTGACGGTGCTCATCAGTGGGCGGCCGTTGCAGACCAACGCGGAGTTGGCGGCCTCACAGGCCTTTGTGGCGGCCTGGCTCCCCGGCTCGGAAGGGGCGGGCGTAGCCGACGTGTTGCTTGGCGACTACGACTTCGTTGGCCAGCTGCCGTTCACGTGGCCGTCGACCGACGAAGGGGAGTACGGCAAGGTCGTGGCAGCGTTCGCGCGCGGGCATGGGTTGCGGCATACGCATATTGCGGTGTGATGCACTGCACGCTCGCCATAGAGGCACAGGGGGCACAGAGGGCATAGAGGGCACAGCGAACTTCGGCGCGAACCTTCACATGGCCGTTCCAGTCAAAGACTGTTTTTGATGGGAACAACGCGCGTCTTGCTCTGCGCCCTCTGTGCCTCTGTGGCGAGGAGCAACACTAGCCTTCAGTCACAAGAGCCTTCGCCGCACCGCGACGCTTCTCAAGTTCCATGCGACAGGTGTGCGCCCGCTCCTCGGTGATTGGGTAGGACGCGATCATCCAGATTGCGATCGCCGAGGTGATCATCGGAATGACAACATCGAACACGCGGAGCAGGTAGAGCGTGCGTGCGGTCTGCGCGCCGCCGAGTGCGATGTCGAAGCCGGTGGCATTGAGGAGGAATCCGCCGGCGGCGAGGGCGGCGGCCATGCCGACCTTCACGACCCACCAGAAGATCGAGCCGAACATCCCTTCACGCCGCTGATGCGAAACGAGTTCGTCCTCGTCCACGACATCGGCAATCATTGAGCCCATGAGGGTGAAGAGGCCACCGAGGCCGAAGGCAATCAGCGGGGCCGGCAGCAAGACGAGCCAGGGGCGCTCGGGGTCGTAACAGAACCACTTGATGCCGAAACCGAGGATCGACATGCCGGTCGAGAAGAAGAATGCCTTGCGCTTGCCGACCTGTGTGGCGAGCCAGGTGACGATGAAAATGACGCCGAAGGTGGAGATGGCACCGAGCGTGCCGTTGTAGCCAGCGTACTTCGCGCCCATCTCTTGGTCGCCGCCGAACACGTAGTAGATGATCACGTACGACTGGAACGACGAGATCATGATGAAGCCATTGAACACGAGGAAGGTCGCGCCGCAGAGCTTGAGGAAGGGCTTCGTCTTGATCGTCGCGCTGAATCCCTTGAAGAAGCTGCTCATGTTGCGGGCGAGCGCTGCCGTCCCGCTCTCCACTGGAGCGTCGGGGACCGGGTCCGCGAGTGGCGCGTGCACAAAGCGCTCGCGCAGGAAGATGGCGGGGAGAATCCCGACGCAGATGGCGACCACACCCACGCCAATAGCGAGTCCCTTCGCCCCCTCGGCGGGGGTCGGGAACCAGGGCTTGTGCATCATGATCCAGAGGAACCACGGCGAGACGAGATACGCCAGCTGTCCAATGAAATTCTGCACGCCCATCAAGCGCGTGCGCTCGTGATAGTCCGGCGTGATCTCGTAGCCCAGCGCAACCCAGGGCGTCGCAAAGACCGTGTAGCCGGCATAGAACACCGTGGCGCCAACCGTGAAGTACCAGAAGTACCACATCTCGGTCTTGCCGACCGGCAGCCACCAGAGCGCGATGTAGAAGATGCCCGAGAGAATGGCACCGATGAAGATGTAGGGACGACGCCGCCCCCATCGTGAGCGCGTGTTGTCGGAGATGAATCCCATAAGGGGATCCGTCAGCGCGTCGGTGATGCGCGGCAGCGAGCTCGCGAGGCCGACGAGCACCGGGTTCACGCCGAAGCCGAGGTTGAGAATGATCAACATCCCGCCGACGGCGGCGGCGAGCATGTTGTTCACGAAGGCGCCGAGTCCGTAGGCCACCTTCTGCGTGAAGGGAATGCGGTCTTCGGGCTTGGTCTCGTACTGTGCGAGATGCTCACCGGTTCGGCGAAGACCGAGCCGCGTATGCCAAGCGGCGATGGCGACCTTGGCGATCTCGTCAAAGCCCCCCTTCCCGCTGTCCTTCCCGCTGTCCTTCCCGCTCACTTCTTCCTCTGATAGACGCGCACGTAGTCGACCGTAAGCCGCTGCGGGAAGACGGTGGCGCCGCCCACCGGGCCGACGAAGCCGCCACCGACCGCCACGTTCAGGATGATGTAGAAGTCGTGGTCGTAGACCCACTCGCCGCGCTGGTCACCCTTGCGGACGAGATGGAACAAGGTGTCGTCCACATACCAGCGGATCTCATTCGGCTCCCACTCAATCGCAAAGGTGTGGAAATTATCGTTGAAGCCACCCGAGGGGAGCGTGTACTTCCGTGTGATGCCCCCACCGCCAGAGTAGCCGGGGCCGTGCAGCGTGCCGTGGTTGATGGCCGGCTCTTGCCCGCGATACTCGAAGATGTCGATCTCGCCGGACTGCGGCCAACTCACGGTCTTGATGTTGCCGCCGAGGAGCCAGAAGGCGGGCCAGATGCCCTGCCCGACCGGCGCTTTGATGCGCGCTTCAAAGCGGCCATGCGTGAACTCTTTCTTCCCGGCGGTCGTGATGCGCGCCGACGTGTACTGGCGGTTCAAATAGGTCTCGCTCCGCGCCGTGATCACCAAATTGCCGGCGCCGTCGAGCGAAACGTTCTCGGGGCGATTCGTATCGTACTCGAGCTGGGCATTCCCCCAGTCGGTCCCAATGTCGTAGCCCCAGTTGGCGGCATTGGGGAGGGTGCCGACCGCCCCCGTGAAGTCATCCTCCCAGACGAGTGCGTAGTCACCCGGGTCGGTGGTGCCAGTGCACGAGGAGGCTGCGACGGCAGCGAACAGCACGGGGAGAAGACGGCGTAGCATCGGGGAGGTGGCGGAGAGTGAGCGTTGGCGGTCAGACCGCGGCCAGCGACGGAAAGAGCGAGGGATCCTGCAGTGCCGCGTCGAGGACCAACGTGGCGGCACCGAGTGCGACATCCTGCGGGCCGAGCTTGCTCGCGCGAATCTCCGTCGACGCCACGGCGGTGACGAAAGTCCGGCGGAGCGCGCTCGCGCGGACGGGCGCGAGCAGGCGTTCGCCAAGCGAGGCGACTTGCCCGCCAATGATCACGGCGGCGGGGTTCATGAGATTCAGCACGCCGGCAATCGCAACACCAAGGTGTTCCGCGGCCTCATGGATGACCTGCATCGCCAGGGGATCATCGGCCATCGCGGCCGCTTCGATGCGGGCCAAGGTGGGCTCGCCCTGCGCGAGCATGCTCTTGGGGTAGGCTTTGCGCAGTGCCTTTGCGCGCGCGACGAGCGCGTGACCACCGACGAGCGTGGTGAGGCAGCCGCGATTGCCGCAGACGCATTGCTCGCCACGCGGGTCGATGGCAACGTGTCCGATCTCCCCAGCGACGCCGCGGGCGCCGCGCCGGATGGCGCCACCCATGAAGTGCCCCGCCCCGATGCCGGTCGCGACCTTGATGTAGGTGAAGTCATCGAGGCCGCGCGCGCCGCCCCACCAGTGCTCGGCCAACGCGCCGCAGTTCGCGTCGTTGTCGATCCGGATGGGGACATGATACTTGGCGAGCAGGGTCTTGAAGCCGGCGCGGCCGTTCCACGCCGGGAGCGCGAGATCCGAGAGACGATCGGGATGTCGTGGATCCACCGGACTCGGCACCGCCAATCCGATACCGACCAGCGTGCCCGCCGCCCCTGGCACGTCGGCGAGGGCGGCGGCACAGAGTCCCTTGATCAGCGCCTTGGCCCCGTCCGGTTGTTCACGCACGTCGAAGTCTCGGTGATGCCAGGCTCGCACTTCACCGCGGAGGTTGGTGCACGCCACTGCGACGTGTGAGGCGCCCATGTCGACGCCGAGAATGCAGCCGGCATTGTCCTGGAACTCCAGGACGATGGGGCGACGACCACCACGCGATTCCCCCGCGCCCGCCTCAGCGACGAGGCCGGACGCGAGCAGGCTCTCGACGATCTCGGAGACGGTCGAGCGAGAGAGAGAGAGTCGCTGGGCGATCTCCGCACGCGAAATGCGGCGCTCCGCCCAAATGAGGCGGAGCACCGCATCCGAAAGAGGGGTTCGTGTCATGAGCAGAGGAGTCCCTGGGGGTCGTCGCCGACCCCCAGGGTCGGCTCTACTTGTGGAAGAGCACGTTGTCGACGAACACGGTGTTGATCGGATCGAGTCCGACGAAGATCAACTGCGCCAGATTGCCGCGCGTGGTGAGGCCGGTGAACTGCGAGAGCGGGATATCGAGGGTGAGCCAGGCCCCGGTGGTCAACGCCGGAGTGGTGGTCGCCTCGTACGATAGTTCATGCTCGCGGTCATCGCCGCCCCCGAATGCACCGTTCGCGCCGAAATCTACGAGCTTGACCTTGAACGCCGCCGGCACCGCGCTGGCATCTGGGGTCCAGATGTCGAGACGGAAGTGCGTCATTGTGGTCGCGTTGACGGTCGGCGCGGTGAACTCGATACCCGCGAACGTGAGGTTGGTATAGCGCTTCGTCGCGTTGGTGGCGATCAGGACGTCAGCAACGTCCGCGTTGTCCCAGTCAGCGGACCAGGTGGTGACAGGGACGTTCGTGTAGGCGTCGCTGAAGAGCGAGATGACGTCAGCCGGCAGATACGTCGGCGTCGGCGCGGCCACGACCGGCACGGTCGGCGGCGGCGGCGCAGCGCCGTTGTTGGAGAAGTAGATGTTGTCGAGGAAGACCGTGTTGGGACCGCTGACCATGATCAGCTGTGCCAGGTTGCCACGTGCCGTCAGCCCAGTGAAGCTGGCAAGCGGAATCGAGAACTTCACCCACTCGCCCGTCCGGATGCCCGGGGTCGTGGCGGTCGTGAAGGTCAGCTCGTGCTCGGAGTCGTCGCCACCACCGAAGGTCCCGTTGGCACCAAAGTCCACGAGCTTGACCTTGTGATCGGCCGGGAGCGCGGTGGCGTCGGGCGTCCAGTAATCGAAGTTGAAGTGCGTCATCGCCGTGGCGTTGACTGGCGCCGACGTGAACTCGATGCCGACGAACGTGAAGTTCGTGTACTTCTTGACGTTATTGCCGCCGATCTGGATGTCTTCGAGCGTGACGTCGTCCCAATCGGTCGACCAGCTATTCACGGTGACGTTGGTGTAGGTATCGCTGAAGAGGGAGATGACATCGGCAGCGAGGTTCGTCGGCGCCGGCGCAGCGGCCGGCGGCGTGGGCGGGACCGGCGGGGCCGGCACCTTGTAGAAGTACACGTTGTCGATGTACGTGGTCGCGCTCGAGCCCGAGAGGATCATCTGCGCGATGGACGTGCGCCCCGTCAAGCCAGAGAAGGCCGTGAGGGGAATGTCGAGGCTCGTCCAGCCACCCGCGATCATCGCCGGTGTGGTGGCCGACGTATAGGTGACTTCGTGCTCGGAGTCATCGCCGCCGCCGAAGGTGCCATTGGCGCCGAAGTTCACGAGCTTGATCTTGAAGGTCGTCGCGCTGTTGACGTACGCGTCAATGTGGAAGTGCGTCATCGTCGCCGCATTGACTGGCGCCGTGGTGAACTCAACGCCGGCGTAGACAAAGTTCGAGTACCGCTTGGTCGCGTTGCCCGCGATGGTCACATCGCTGAGGTCCGCCTGGTCCCACGAGGCCGACCAGGTATCAATCGCGCGATTCGTGTAGGCCCCGCTGAAGAGCGAGATGACGTCGGCGGCGAGACGCGTTGGCGTCGTCGCGGCAGCTGCCGGCGGAGCGAGCGCGGTAATGGCGACCGCACCCGTCACCGCGGCGCCGCCAAGCGTGGCGGTGATATTGCTCGTCCCCGCCGCAAGGAGCGAGACGAGGCCGCTCGCCGACACGGTCGCCGTCGCCGCAGTGGACGAGGCGAAGGAGAAATAGCTCGGGAAGGCCGTCACGGTCTGATCGACGCCGTCGACGGCGAAGGTCACCGTGAGGCCACCCATCTGATGCGAGCCACCGATCTCGGCGGCCACGGTTGCCGCCGCCAACGCCGGCCGCGGGTTCGTGATGCCCGCCAGGTTCTCGAAGCGAATGTCGTCGAGCCAGAACTCGTAGCCGGTCGCCCCTTCGGCGCCCTCGGCGAAGTAAAAAGCCCCCTTCTCAAGCGACAGGCGCGAGGAGAGGGGGATAGGGATCGTGTACTTGGTCCACGCGGTCGTCAGCGCGATGGCGTTGCGCTCCACCGTGTAGAGCGAGTTGCCCGTATTGTCGTTGCCGAGTCCGGCGACATTGAGCGTGGCGGGCACGCTCGACCGCGCAAAGAACGTGAGGGCGTTGTAGCCGGCGAGATTACGGAACTCCGTGGCCACGAAGGCGCCGCCGGCATAGGTACCGGTCGGGTTGGTCGCGGTCGGGACCGTGACGCGCAGCGACGAGGTGCCGCGGTACTTCACGACGTTGTCGAGCTGGACGGCATCGACCTTGGAGCCGAGGAAGGCCTGGAAGTCCGACGCGATGAAGTTGTCGATGAAGACGCGAGCTTCGGTCGAGATCGGAGCCGGCCCGGTGGGCTCGCTGTCGCGGGAGCATCCCACCGCGAAGAGAGCGGCGGCCGACGCCAGCAGGAGAGAGGAGCGCAAACGCATGGCAAAACTCCGGGTCCCGAGGACCGATGGGTTCGTGGCCTTGCGGCGGCTACCGCGGGCCTGTCTTTGTTCGACTACCGAACAAAGTATGGGAACGCCGGGTCCGCCTGTCAAGACTCCGTCACAGTTCCGCCCTCAGCGCTTGGCGACGCGGCGCCCCAGGGTGACCAGCCCGACCGCTACTCCGCCGGCGGCAATTCCGAACAGGCCCTCAAGGAGGAGCTTGACCGGTCCCCCAAGGGCCCCGGAGCCCCCCGCCGCCAACTCAATGAGGTGCTCCACGGGCGGAACGCCGTGGACCAAGATGGTGCCGCCCACGAGGAACATCGCCGCGGTGCCCACCACGCTCAGGGTCTTCATGAGCCAGGGCGCGGCGCGCAGAATTCCCGCGCCGAGGGCCTTTCCCGCCCCACCCGCGGCAATCAGCCGGAGCCCGAGGTCGTCCAGCTTCACGATCCCAGCGACGAGCCCGTACACCAGCACGGTGATGCCGACGCCGATGATGCTGAGGGCGATGATCTGCTGGCCAATGGGCGCGCTGGCCATGGTCCCGAGAGCAATCACGACGATCTCTGCCGAGAGGATGAAATCGGTCCGGATGGCGCCCTTGATACGCACCTGTTCGAGGCCGACCAGGTCGACCGTCTTGTCCTTGAGCGCCAACCGTCGCTCCGCTTGCTGCGCCTCGTGCGCCTCGTGCGCCTTTGGCGCCGCCGTCTCCTCGGGCGCGTGGAGCATCTTATGAAAGACCTTCTCGAAACCCTCGAAACAGAGCACCAGGCCACCGATCATCAAGAGCGGCACAATCAGCTTCGGCGCGAAGGCGCTGATGACGAGCGCGGCGGGAACGAGGATGAGCTTGTTGACGAACGATCCCTTGGCGACCGCCCAGACCACTGGGAGCTCGCGGTCGGGGGTGAATCCGACCACCTGCTCGGCGTTCAGGGCGAGGTCATCGCCCACCACGCCGCTCGTCTTTTGCACGGCCACTTTGCTGAGCGTGGCAACGTCGTCGAGAATCGAGGTGATGTCGTCGAGGAGCGCGAGGAGGCTGGCGCCGGCCATGGCGAACGGGGCTGAGGGTTGCGAGCGAGCGAGCGTGAAGCGTAACTGAAGGCGGGTCTGGGCCGCTATCGGACCCGGGCAGGTACCACTCCCGCCATCGACCGTCCCACTCGACGGAGGCACCCGGGGGAGCGGGCACACTCGATCCGAACGAACCCTCGTCCTCTCCTGACGTGCGTCACTGCGCTTTCGCCGCTTTCATCACTTGCGTCTTGCTCTCCCTAACGGGCTGCGCCTCGGTCGCCGGCCGCGGCAGCGCGACTCGGCCGTCCGTGCGCGTGTATCGCGTGGTCGGGGAGGACACGCTCTTGGCGCACGTGTTCAATGCGGCGCGAGTCGATCAATCGCCGCGCGCGGCGGTGATCCTTTTGCACGGCGGCGGGTGGGTGGACGGGAGCCCGGAGTGGGTCTATGCCACGGCCCGGGAGTTCGCCGCCGCGGGTTTGGTCGCCATTGCGCTGGAGTACCGGCTGTCGGACAGCACGCACACGCCGATCGATGCGCTGGAAGATGTGTGCGCGGGGATCGTGTGGGCGCGGGCGCATGCCGACTCATTAGGAATTGCCCGAGATCGCGTGGCGGGATACGGTGTTGCGGCGGGAGGCCATCTCGCGGCGGCGACGGTGACGGTGGGATGTCCGTTCGCCGCCTTGAACCCCGGCTTCAATGCGTTGACGTTGCTCTCGCCGGCGATGGACGTCGAGCGCGATGCGCACTTCGCGCGCCTGCTTCGTGGACGCGCGACCGCCAGCGCCGTCTCACCACTTGCGCAGGCGTCCACGGCGATGCCGCCGACGATGATTGTTCAGGGGGACCGCGACACGCTCACCCCATTAAGTGGCGCGCAACGCTTTTGCCTGAACATCACGATGACGCGCGGGCGGTGCGAGTTGCGGGTGTACTCCGCGCTCGGCCATCTCCTGACGCGCGACCTTGCCGATCAAGCGTCAGGCTATGATCCCGACCCCGTGGCCCGCGCCGATGGGCTCGCGCGACAGATTGTCTTTTTGAGGAGTGTGTGGCCATGACCGGTGATGCGCGTGCGACGCGGAGCGTGTCCTGATGAGCGGGCGCCTTGAAGCGATCTGGTCGAAGCGGGCGCACCGCGGCAAGATGGATCAGCTCACCGACGTTGAGCTGATCGTCGGCAAGGGGGTGGCCGGCAGCGTGGGGCGGAGCACACGCCGCCAAGTGACGTTGATCGAGCGCGAGGTATGGGAGCGCGTGCAAGCGGAGCTGGTCGCGGACGTCGACCCCTCGGCGCGACGCGCCAATTTGATGCTCAGTGGGATTGCCTTGGTGGAGACGCGCGGGCACCTACTGCGCATTGGTCCCGCACTGCTGAGGATCGGCGGCCACACCACGCCCTGCGAGCGGATGGATGAGGCACTTCCTGGACTCCAGGAGGCGTTGCGCGCCGATTGGGGAGGCGGCGCATTCGCGCAGATCCTTGTGGGGGGCATGGTTCGTGTGGGGGACCTGGTGCAGTGGGAGACACCAGTCTGACGCACGCCTGGGCCCGCAACTCTGGCGTTGGGTCTTAGTTTTCAGGTGTGCCCACTGCCCTCCGATTCGACAATCGCTTCGTCCGTGAACTCCCGGGCGACCCGGTCCCGACAAACGACCGCCGTCAGGTGCTGCACGCGCTCTGGAGCGCCGTGCGCCCCACCCCGGTGAAGCAACCGCAGCTGCTCGCGCATGCGCACGAGGTCGCGGCGCTCGTCGGCTTTGGCCCAGAGGATCATCTCAGCCCGCGTTTCGCCGAGGTCTTTGGCGGCAACGCGTTGCTCGCCGGGATGGAGCCATACGCCGCGTGCTATGGTGGCCACCAGTTCGGATACTGGGCCGGACAACTCGGCGATGGTCGCGCCATCACGCTCGGTGAGACGGTCAACGCCGCGGGCGAGCGGTGGGAGCTGCAACTGAAGGGCGCCGGGCCCACGCCCTACTCGCGCACTGCCGATGGTCGTGCGGTGCTGCGCTCGAGCATCCGCGAATTTCTCTGCAGCGAGGCGATGCATCATCTGGGCGTGCCGACGACGCGCGCGCTGAGCGTTGTGCTGACGGGCGATCTCATCACGCGCGACATGTTCTACAATGGCAATCCCGAGCTCGAGCCCGGGGCGATCGTCTGTCGCGTGGCACCGAGCTTCATACGGTTCGGGAACTTCGAGATCCTCACGGCACGCGACGATCTGGCGTTGCTGACGCAGCTGGCCGACTTCACGATTGCGCGGGACTTCCCGCACCTCGATGCGGCCGATCCCGAGCGGTATGCGCGCTGGTTCACCGAGGTGTGCGAGCGCACCGCGACGATGATCGTGCATTGGATGCGGGTCGGCTTCGTGCACGGGGTGATGAACACCGACAACATGAGCATCCTCGGGCTGACGATCGACTACGGGCCGTACGGGTGGCTCGATGATTTCGACCCGAACTGGACGCCGAACACGACGGACGCGCAGGGACGGCGGTACCGCTACTCGCAGCAGCCGGGAATAGGCCAGTGGAATCTTGAGCGGTTCGCGGATGCGATTCGTCCGCTCTTCCCGAATATCGAGCCGCTGACGCGCGGACTCGAACGCTACGTGGAGGCGTTCAACACCGAGTACCGCGTCATGCTCGCTCGGAAGCTCGGGTTGGCGTCACTCGATGGCGAGGACGAAGCGATCGCGCAGGAGGGGCTCACGCTCTTGCAGCAGGCCGAGGTCGATTACACGCGGTTCTTCCGTGCGCTGGGGAACATCGACGCGGTGATTCCCGCCGACGATACCGCCGCGGTCGCGCTGCTGGGTGATGTGTTCTATAGCGAGCCGAAGCGAGCCGAACATCTCGCGCGACTGGCGGCCTGGCTCCGGCAGTGGCAACCGCGCGCGGTGCGCCGGTCGGGGATGCCGCTCGTGAATCCCCGCTACGTGCTGCGCAACTATCTCGCGCAGCAGGCAATTGATAAAGCCACGATGGGCGATCACTCGATGGTGCACGAACTCCTCGAGGTCATGCGGCGGCCCTACGACGAGCAGCCGGGGCGCGACGCGTTGGCGGAGAAGCGCCCCGATTGGGCGCGCAACCGGGCGGGGTGCTCGATGCTCTCCTGTAGTTCGTAACGCGTCGCGCCTCGTTGGCAGTGGCGCGCGTGCGCATCAGAACTTGCCAAAGCGGATCAACAGCGTGCCGCTCCCGCCGTTGAGATCCTTGTTCACGAGCCCTTCGATCTCACTGCCGAAGGTGAAGCGGTAGCCGCCGTTGAGCCCGATACGGGCGAAGCGTGAGAGATTGAGCTCAAGGCCGAGCTGCGGTTCCACGGCGCCGAACGGATCGCCGGTGGTCGTCATGTTCCTCGGGCGGAGATTGTCGGGCCACACGGAGACGGCCCCGCCACCGATCATCACGCCGAAGGTCGCGTGGACGAGCTTCGAGGGGCGCGTGATCACTTCGAGCGTGAGGCCGCCGTAGCCGAAGTCCATCTCGCCGCGCTGTGGCGTGCCATTGATGATGACGTCGGCCGCCGTCGTGCCGCCGAAACCCTGGCCGCCAATCGCAAAGCGCCGATTGAGTACCGCGGCACCGCCCCCGCCCGCGATGAGGGCGGTTTCGCCGGCGATCCGGGTCACGCGGACCATGGGGCCACCGAAGCCGCCAACGGATTGCGGGCGACCGCCGAGGAGGACTTGGTCCTGGGCATCTGCGCCCGTGGGGAGCGCCGCCAAGAGAGCGGTCGCAAGCGGGAGAAGCGCACTACGCAGTCGACGGGACATCGGGGGAACTCCAGGAAGAGGTGACGGGCCAGCACGTACCGACCCCGGCGATCGAAGGGTTTCCTTTTCCTACGGAATCGCACCGTGGTGGTTTCGTTTCGCGGGCCCGTCCTTCAGGATCGTCCGACCGGCTGGGGGGCTTCCGGAGCCGTTAGCTTTCCGTCCGTGAACACAAGCGAGCCACCCCGCCCGTCGGTTCGTGCGCGTCTCAGGAGTTGGTGGCCGCGACTGCGCCGATGGGGGCTGATCGTGGCCGCGGTCGCGTTGCTCGCGCCCATCGTCATTTCCCTCTCGTTCAACGTCCTGCAACCTCCGACGACCGCGATGATCCTGCGGCGCGCGGTGCAGCGGGCGTTCGAGGGGAAGCGACCGATCTATCCTGTGCGCGATGTGGTACGCCGCGCCGAGATCGCGCCATCGCTCCGACGCGCGGTGCTCGCGGCGGAGGACGATCGCTTCTATCTGCACTGGGGCTTCGACCTCGTGGAGATCGAGAAGGCGCTGGATCGCGCCGAACGCGGGGGGCGGCTCCGCGGCGCGTCGACGATCACGCAGCAGGTCGCGAAGAACATCTTTCTGTGGGAAGGACGCTCATACGTGCGGAAGGGCTTTGAGGCGTACCTCACGCTCGTCCTGGAGTTGACGCTGCCGAAGGAGCGGATCCTTGATCTCTATTTGAATCTGGCCGAATGGGGCGATGGCGTGTTCGGGGCGGAGGCGGCGGCCCGCAAGCACTTCGGGCGATCGGCGAAGAATCTCACGGCGGATCAGGCGGCGCGACTCGCCGCCATTCTGCCTGCACCGCGGCGCTGGTCGCCGGCGGGGAGCGTGGCAACGCGTCGGAGCGCGGTGATTTTCGTGAAGATGCAGTACGCGGCGCCGCGCAAGTAAAAGCGGCGCGTCCCCCGAAGGAGGCGCGCCGCCTGACGTGCGAGTATCGACCTGCGAACGGACGTTAGAAGCGGAAGCCGAGGCCGACCACGACGCTTCCCTTCGCATCGCCCTTCATCGCCTTCAGGTAGCCCGCCGTCGCCTCGAACATCAGGAGGCCAACGGAGACATTCGGATTCCACATCCACTCTTCGGCATCGGCGTTGTACGCGGCCTCAAGGCCGAGATCGAGCATCGGCAGGGGCGAGAAGTGCGGGCCGCCGCCGACCAGAATGACGTTCCGATCGCCAACGAGCGGATTCGCCGACTTTATTCGAGTGTACGACGCGGAGCCCATGAGCTTGAACACGAGCACCGGTACGCCGATGCGCGCGTACGCACCAATCCCAACTTCGGAGTCGAAGCCCGGCTCGTCCGGCGGGATGACGGCCTGCGCACCAACGCGGATATCAAGGAGCGGGATCTGAGCCTGGAGCGGAGCGGCGGCGATTGCCACCAAACCCACCGTGGCGAGCAGACGACGAAGCATCGTGAACCTCTAGGAGAAGTGAGACCGACTTAAGGAGTAACAAAGTCCTGCTGAATAGACGACGAACCAGCCCCGAAGGTCAAGGCACCCGGACGCCCCGCCCAGTGCTCCAGGGCGCACCAATGGCAGCGAGCGCGTCCTGAAGGTGCGCTGCATCACCATTCAGGAGTGCACGCAGGTCACGTTCGAACACCAGAAGCTCGGCCTCCGCGAGTCCCGCTTCACGCCGCTGCGTGGCGGTGGGGGCCTGGCGATGTCCGAACTGCATCGCGACATAGCCCCGGCCAAAGAGCGAGATCTCGCCGGACTGGTCGAGCCGCGCACGGGCGGGATCACCACCCAGTCGGCGCGCGAGTGCGGCGACGGCGACTTCGACTGAATCGATGCGCGCATACAGCGACGCGTCCGCGCGGGGGGCGACCGCAACGCTCGCGCGGGCGTGACGGAGCGCGCCGCGCACGACGCCGAGTTCCTCGTCGACCGCCGAGAGCCGGCGCATGAGATCGGCAACGCGCCCTTGGAAGGCGGCCACGGCGACAAAGTCAGGCGTTCCGCGCACCGTCGGCACGGGCTTGACCTCAAACGACTGGGGGGCACCAAGCGTACGCACCCCCGCAGAAGATGCGAGCACGAGTGTGGCCGTATAGCGCCCCGGCGCGACGAGCGGCCCAAGCGGCTCTCCCGCCCACGGAGGACGGAAGACCGGTGGGTTCAGATTGACCGGGAAGGGATTCGGTCCACGCAGATCCCAACTGATGCGATGCATGCCGGCCTTTGCCGGCGCGTTGATGGTGCGCACGCGTTGGCCCTGTGCATCGGCGATCACCACAAAGACCTGTGGCTCACGCTCGAGCGACTCGTTGCGCAGGCGGTCGTACCCGGGGAATGGCGTGTCGGCGTTGCGCTCACGCAGCGCGCGCTCCACGGTCCGACGCGCCTCCTGCGCCGTCGTGGGGACGTCGCGCAGATAGAGCGTGAACTGCGCACCGATCGGCGGATTGTCCGAGGTGAAATCGTCGCTGCCGATCTCCGGGCGACCGGTGGCCTGTCCCACCTGCTGTGGGATGAACCACCACGCATCACGCACGGGGAGGAGGGCGCCACCATCGGCCGTCGCGCCGGCCGCGACCGCACGCAGCGGCGTGTAGTCGTCGAGGACATACACGCCACGCCCGAATGTCGCGGCCACGAGATCGTTGTCCCGACGATGCAGCTTGATGTCGCGCACGGGAATGGTCGGCATCCCGTTGGAGAGCTTGTGCCAGTTGGTCCCACCGTTCGGTGACCAGAAGAGACCCGACTCGGTGCCGACGAAGAGCAGTTCGGGACGCACGTGATCCTGCTGAATGGTCCAGACGATGCTCCCGCGCGGCAGATCGCCGGCGATCGATTTCCAGGTGCGGCCGAGATCGGTGGTGACATAGACGAAGGGCGTGAAGTCGCCCGTCTTGTGCGCATCGGCGGCCACGAAGAAGGTCCGTGCATCGTACAGGGACATCTCGACGTCGTTCACGAACGACTGCGCGGGGAGTCCGGTGAGCGCCGTGGTGCGGGCCCAACGCTCGCCGCCATTCAAGGTGACCTGCACCAGTCCGTCGTCGGTCCCGACGACAATCGTTCCGGCCGCGAGCGGCGATTCGCTGATGGAAGTCGTGGTGGCGTACTTCGACATCGCGCCATTGTCGTGCAGGGCGTCGACACTCCAGGTGCGTCCAACGAAGCGCTGCTCGTAGCGATTCAGACCAAGGGTGAGATCGCCGCTGATGGCGGTCCAACTGTTGCCCCGATCATCGCTGCGCCACAGCCGCTGCGACCCGTAGTAAATGCGGCTCGCCAAGTGCGGACTCACAAGGAGTGGTGAGTCCCAGTTCCAACGCTCCGGCGCATCCCCCGTGGCCGGCTGCGGCTGGATATTCACCGCTTCGTCGTTGCGACGATCCTTCCGCACGAGATTGCCTTCCTGCCACATCATGTACGCGATATCCGGATCGCCAGGCTCGAAGGCGACGCCATAGCCGTCGGCGCCGAGCGGGACGTACCAGTCCTGATTACGAATGCCATCCTCGTTCATGGTGCGCGAGGGACCGAGGAGGGTGCCGAGGTCCTGCGCACCCACGAGCACGTCGTAGAAGGGCGCGCGGTCGCTGAGCGCGACTTTGTAGAGCTGCGAGATCGGCAGATTGGGAAAGTGCCGGAAGCGCACGCCATCGTCGAAGCTTTCGTAGAGTCCAGCATCGGTGCCAACGAGCAGGTGGCGCGGGTCGCGCGGGTCGATCCAGAGTGCGTGGTTGTCGCTGTGCTTGTCGTGTCCGCTCTCGAGATTGTTGAACGTGCGGCCGCCATCACGCGTGACGTGCATGAAGACGTCCATCTGGTAGACGACATCGGCATCGACAGGCGAAGCCTCGATCTCTTGGTAGTAGTGCGGACCCGTACCGCCGGAGATGTAGCTGTTCCGCTTCTCCCAGCTCTCCCCCTTGTCGCGCGAGCGATAGAACCCGCGCTCCTCACCGTTGGCCTCAATGGTGGCGTACACAAGATTCGCATCAGCAGGCGTGACGGCGAGACCGATCTTCCCCATATCACCACTGGGGAGGCCGCTCGCGAGGCGACGCCACGTCTCGCCGCCATCGGCTGACTTGTAGATGCCCGACTTCGCTCCGCCGCCGAGGAAGCCCCACACATGGCGGCGGCGCTGATACGCCGCCGCGTACAGGACGTTGGGATCGGAGGGATCGCGCTCGAGATCGGTGACGCCGGTGTGCTCATCGATCTGCAACACCGCGCGCCAGGTCGCGCCGCCGTCGACGGAGCGATAGACCCCGCGCTCCCCACCGGCCGACCAGAGCGGGCCTTCGGCGGCGACCAAGAGATGATCCGAGTTTCGCGGATCGATCAGGATCTTCGCGATGTGTTGCGAGTTGGGGAGCCCCATGCGTTGCCAGCTGCGCCCGCCATCGGGGCTCCGATACACGCCGTCGCCCCAACCGACATGCCGGCCGCTGACGTTCTCACCCGTGCCGACCCAGACGACCTCGGGGCGCTTGGGATCGATCGCGAGCGCCCCGACCGAGAACGAGGGCTGCTGGTCGAAGATGGGCGCGAAGGTGACGCCCGCGTTGGTGGTCTTCCAGACCCCACCCGACCCCGCCGCGACGTACCAGGTGCTCCGGTCGGTGGGGTGCACGGCGAGATCGGCGATTCGTCCGCCCATCAGGGCAGGGCCAATGCTGCGCATCGCGAGGCCGGAGGCCGCGGAGGCGGGGATGGGCGCTTGAGCCAAGAGCGGGGCCGAGAGGCAGAGCGCGAGCGTGAGCGCGAGCGCGCACGGAAGCGCGCACGTAAGCGCGAACGAAGGATCGGGCGTACGACCGGGCGTGCGAACGAGCATGCGATCTCCCAAAAGGTGACGACGTTTCTCCCCCCAATACTGAACAAAACGGGACCGATGCGCGACCTGTCCCCTTGGCCCCGCTTGTCGTAGGTTCGGGTATGGACAAGCGCGACTTCCTCCGCACCCTCGGCGCCGGCACACTCGGCGTCGCCCTCTCCCCCGCCCTGCGCGCCCAGCTCCAGGCCATGAGCCCGGCGGCACTCGCGCAGGACGATCCCTTCTGGGGACAGCTCCGCGGGCGATACACTCTCGTGCCCGAGTACATCAATCTCGAGAGTGGCTACTTCTCGATGCAGTCGCAGCCCGTGCTGGAGTCGTTCGTGGGGCACGTGCGGCGGATCAATCGGGACGCGCAGCGCTACATGCGCACGTTGATGGTGGCCGACAAGGCGCGCGTGCAGCGGCGCTTGGCGGGCGTGGCGGGGTGCAGCTCGGAGGAGCTCATCATCACGCGCAACACCACGGAGTCGCTCGACACGGTGATCTCGGGCTTCGATTGGCGCGAGGGCGATCACGCGGTGATGGCCTCCTGCGATTACGGGGCGATGCTCGACCATTTCGCGCAGCAGGCGCGGCGCTACCGAATCAGCAACACCATCATCGACCTCCCGCTGCACCCCGCGTCCGACGAGGAGATCGTGGATCTGTACGCGGCGGCGATCACCGACCGCACCCGTCTGCTGATGGTCTGCCACATCGTCAACATCACCGGGCAGGTCCTGCCGGTGCGGAAGATTGCGGCGATGGCGCAGGCGCGCGGCGTGCAGGTGCTCGTGGACGGGGCGCATGCGTTCGCCCAGATGGACTTCAAGATTCCCGGGCTCGGTGTGGACTACTACGGCGCCTCACTCCACAAATGGCTTGGCACGCCGATCGGCGCGGGAATCCTCTACGTGAAGAAGGACCGTATCGCCGAACTCTGGCCGATGTATGGCGATCCGAGCTTTGCGCAGGATGACATCCGCAAGTTGAATCACACGGGGACGCATCCCTGCCACACGGATCTCGGCATCGAGGATGCCATTCTCTTTCACGAGCAGATCGGCGTCGCACGCAAGCAAGCGCGTCTCAAGTATCTGCAGGAGTATTGGACGAAGCAGGTGCGCGGCGGGCCGAAATTCGTGCTCAACACGCCGGAGAGTCCCGACCGGACCTGCGCCATTGCGAACGTCGGCATTGAGGGGATTTCGCCGGGTGTGCTGGCGCGCCGTTTGTTTGACGAGCACAAGATCTTCACGGTGGCGATCGATCGTCCCGAAGCCGGCGTGTCCGGCGTGCGCGTGACACCGCATCTCTATACGACAACGGGCGAACTCGATTCCCTGGTGCGCGCGTTGAAGGCGATCGCCGCCTAGCTCAGGACGCCTCGGCCAGCACTTCGCGAAGCCCTCGCTCGAGCTCCGCCATCACGAAGGGCTTGGGCAGCAGGCGGTGCTCGGCGTACTGGGATTCCGTCTCGAGCACGTGCGCGGGATACCCAGACATGAAGAGCACGCGAAGATCCTTGCGGCGCGCCCGGAGAATCGAGGCCAATTCCGTGCCGCTCATCCCATTGGGCATGACGACGTCCGTGAGCAGGACATCGACATGCACGCCGGAGTCGAGGAGCGCGAGAGCCGCCTTGCCGTCCTCGGCCTCAAGCGCCGGGTAGCCGAGGGCGCTAAGGCTCCGGAGACAGAACCGGCGCACGCTCGGATCGTCCTCGACCACAAGGATCACCTCACTCCGCGGCATCACGCCGCTGAGCGTGAACGCGGCGTGACCGACAGGGGCGGTGGCCACTTCCTCGGTGGCCGGCAAGTAGAGATGCACGGTGGTTCCAGCCCCCGGATGCGATATAAGCGCGACACCGCCGCCGGACTGTCGGGCAAACCCGTAGACCATGCTCAACCCGAGGCCGGTGCCGCTGCCCACGGGCTTCGTGGAGAAGAAGGGTTCCATGGCGCGAGCGACTACCACAGTAGACATCCCAACACCCGTGTCGGTGACGGCGAAGTGCACGTAGACGCCGGGCGCGAGATCGGCGCCGAGCGCCCCAGACGCATTTGTCACGAGCACCCGATCCACGGCCATCAGCAACGTGCCACCTTTGGGCATCGCATCGCGGGCATTGAGCGCGAGATTGAGCAACGCGTTCTCCAACAGACTGGGGTCGACGCGAATCGCGGGGAGTACCGAGGCCACCTGCGTCTCGACCGCGATGGGCTCGCCAATCAGGCGTCGCAATACCTGAGAGACATTCGTCACCACCTCGGCCACGGCGACGATGGTGGTCGCGAGCGGCTTTTGCCGCGAGTACGTGAGCAACCGCCGCGTAAGGTCCGCGCCGCGCAGTGAAGCGGCAATGGCCTCCTCAAGCCCCTCGCGTGCCTCGCCGTCATCCGGAATCGAGATCCGCAGGAGTTAGATTGCCCAGAATCACGGCGAGGAGATTGTTGAAGTCATGCGCGACCCCGCCGGCGAGCTGACCGATCGCCTCCATCTTCTGCGATTGGCGCAGGTGCTCTTCGAGTGCGCGCCGCTCCGTGATATCGGTATTCGCGCCAGAGACACGAATGGCCTTGCCCTGCGCATCACGCAGGATGAATCCGCGCGAGAGCACCGTCACGTCGAAACCGAGCTTGTGGCGCAACCGGAACTCAAGCGGGTAGGTCGTGGCATCGCCGTTGAGCCAACCCTCGAACTTCTCGAGGACGGAATTGCGATCGTCCGGGTGCATGAGCCCCTGCCAGAGATGCGCCGTGGCGGGGAGCTCACCGGGCGCATAGCCGACCATTTCCCAATAGCGCGGGGAGTAGTACGCCTCGCCGGTCAGCAGATCCCAATCCCAGGGCGCGTCCTGTGAGCCCTGCATGACGAGGCGGAGTCGTTCCTGCGATGCGGCCAACTCACGCTCGGCCTGCTTGAGCTCAGTGACATCGGTGAAGCTGACGATCACCTCGACGATGACGCCATGCGCATCGAGTACGGGATAGGCGCTACACATGGCCCACGTGACGTGATCGCGGTCGGGCCGGCGATAGCCGACCAGCACATCGCGCACAACAGCGCGCGAGGCCATCGCGCGCACGAAGGGAAACTCCGGGAGCGGCAACGGTGCGC
>CAYUMN010000005.1:8660-34731 GCA_964445835.1 uncultured Gemmatimonas sp. | reverse complement strand
CATCATCGCCGGCCGCGCGGGCACGAAGGCCGAGCAGGCGATGCTGCAGCTTGGCATCTCCAAGCTCCCCGAGATCGAGCAGGACAACACCGATCGTAACCGCACGTCGCCGCTCGCCTTCACGGGCGCGAAGTTCGAGTTCCGCGCCGTGGGCTCGTCGCAGAGCATCGCCTTCCCCGTGATGACGCTCAACACGGTGGTGGCCGAAGCGATTGTCGAGATCAACGCCGCGCTCAAGGCCGAGCTCACGAAGGGCGGCTCGGTGGATGACGCCGCGCTCAAGGTCGTGCGTAAGATCTTCAAGGAGACCTCGGCGATCCGCTTCGAGGGCAACGGCTACAGCGAAGCGTGGGTGAAGGAGGCCAAGAAGCGTGGCCTGCTCAACCTCCGTCGCGCCCCCGAGGCGCTGGCGCAGATGAACACCAAGCCGGTGAGGGATCTCTTCACCAAGCTCAACATTCTGACCGCGGCCGAGTTGGAGAGCCGCTACCACATCCGCGTCGAGCGCTACGTGAAGGACCTGCTGATCGAGATGGAAACGCTGGTCGAGATGCTCGACACGCAGATCCTTCCGGCTGGGTACTCCTACCTCGGGCAACTCGCCGAAGGGGCGGCCAAGGCGAAGCAGGCGGGTATCCGCACCGTGCCGCAGAAGGCCGCGGCCGAAGCCACGGGAAAGCTCGTTGTCGCGCTGCAGGCCAAGACGGCCGCGCTTCACGCAGCCATCAAGCGCGCACACGCATTGCACGACGATGTGGTGAAGTGCGCCGCCTTTCTCACCAGCACCGGCGCCAACTCGATGGCTGGCTGCCGAGCGATCTCCGACAAGCTCGAAGTCTCGATCGGTGACGATCACTGGCCGCTCCCGCGCTACCGCGAGATGCTGTTCCCGGTCTGAACTGGGATGAAGAGGGGAGGATGAAAGAACGAGGGCGCTCCGCTGGTGCGGGGCGCCCTCGTTCCTCTTTGGCCGACCTCAGCCCTTCGCCTGCTTCACCAGCGACTTCGGTGCGACGAGTCGCCAACTCTCCTCCACCAACTCGGCGACCTCGTTCCAGCTCGGTCGCTTGTCGAGTCGGACGCCGATCCATCCACTTGTCCCCACATAGGGCGGAACAAAGAAACGAGTGGGCCGATCGCGAATCATCAGTTCCTGATTGCCCGGAGCGGCCTTGAGCCACACCCCAGGACGTCCGCCGCTGTGCGGTCCGTCCGATGCCGCGGAGTACATCGCGAAGATCTTCTTCACGCGGAACGTCGGGGCGCCCCACGCTTCCACCTCGTGTGCGCCGAGCAGCGCGAGACAAATCGTGCGAAGACGCGGGAGTGGGTCGGTGGCCATGCGCGGACGTTAGCACTTCGTCGATCGCGGGGAAAGCAATGCGGCGCCCGGGAACATCCCGGGCGCCGCATTGCTCGTTGCAACAATCGCTTACTTGTAGAAGATTCCGATACCCCAGAAGCAGGGATCGGCCTTGCAGGTCGCCATCGTCACCTTGACGTTGTAGCGCTGCTCACCCTTGGCGGTGAAGTTCACAATCGGTACATCATCATCGAGGACGTCCTCGGCCACGAGATCGTCGCCGATCGTGACGCGGATGTCGAGATCCTCGCAATCGTTGTCGCACACCCCGACAATCTTGTACGCCGAGCCACCCGGAAGTGTCAGCGTCCAGCTGTCGGACACCCCGTTGGCCATGCGACCGATGATGTAGTTACGCGAGCCGAACCCATCACCGTTCACCTGGGTGTAGGTACGGTTGAGTTGCGCCCAGACCGCTTCGGCGTGGCTCTGCGCACGCGCGATTGACGGCACCGCAAGGAGCACGACAGCGAAGAGAGTGGACAGGATGGTGCCACGGCGGGTCATGCGACGCTCCTAGGTGTGGTGGGTTGGTCCTTTAAACTGGCACGATGCGCGCGTTCGCGCATGGTCACAGAGTTCCCTGCTATCCCGACCACCCGCCCGCGGCAGGTCGAGGCCCCGCAACGACACTCGAACGCTTCGGCCGACGCATCGAGGAACTCCGCATAATCTACGGTCAGCTCTTCCCCGACAGCAATCGGACGCGTCGCGACCACGTCCAACCCGTCGAACCGCGTGTTGGGGTCACACGAATGATTCTGCGGTGCCCACTCCGACGGATCGCGATCCCACAACAGATAGACTTCGTCGCTCAACGGATACGCGTACCGATCGAACATGACTCGGTCCTCCGGCCCCCACGTGCCCTCCACGTGCCGCCGCGTGACAATGCGCTGCGGACGTCCCTCGCCGCGGAAGACGACCTCCCCCGGCGCGACCTCCCGCGTGGCGACAATGCCGTACCCGGCGATCGAATCCCCGCGCAACGCGTACATCTGTTGCTGACGCGTGTGGCGCCCCCGTCCCTCAGCGATAATCCGCATCAGGAAGCCCGCCTGCCCCAGTCCGTCCAGCGCGAGTATGTGATCGGCCGACCCCTCCCATCCCGCCGGATAAAAAACGGAACAGGAGAAGTTCACCTCCAGGAAGTGGAGGGTTCCCGCGTGGTCCATCCGAAAGTCCATCCGTGCATATCCCGTGCCATCGAAGCCGCGGAACACTGCCTCGGCCGCGCGCATCAACTCTGCCCGGACCGTGGGGTCGTCCACGCGCACGTTCGCATCAGGGTGCAGCTCGGAGGTCTTGAGCGCGTAACTCTTGTACTCACGGCCGGCCGGGAAGCGGTACTCGATGGGTTCGAGCGCGGTGCCGCGCCCCTCCCCCGCCGAATCTCCCACCACAAGGACGGTGAACTCGCGCCCAGCGATGTACTCCTCGATCAGCAGCTGTGGATAGTCTGCCTGGATTGCCGTGACCTGAGCCTGGAGCGCGTCAGGCTCACTGACGCGCGCGCCATCGTCCACACCGAGGCTGTCGCCGGCGTGGGCCGGTTTCACGAACAGCGGAAAGCGCAGTCCCGCGCGGGCGACCGCGGCCCGCGCATCCTCGCGCGGGGTCACCACCACATGCCGCGGTGTCGCGACCCCCGCCGCATGCGCCACGTACTTCATCAACGGCTTCGGCGGATCATACAGCCGGACGGAGGGGCCCGTATACGGAAGGCCGAGTCGCTCGAGCGCGTGGATGACGTCAATCGACGGCACATCCCATTCGAGATACCCCTCGCACAAGTTCACATAGATGTCATACCCATCCGCCGCGAGGCGGGCGAGCTGCTTGTGTACAGTGAGCTTGTGCAACGCTTCGTGATGCACCACATGCCCCGGCGCGAGTGGCGCGAGGTCGCGGGGGGGGTCGTAGTGGCGATAGTCCACCGTCGAGGTGGAGTAGTCGGGCTGGAGCACGCAGATCTTCAAACGCACCTCATGCCGCGCGACGCATCCCGCTCCGCGCACGCAGACGCGCCGCACCGAGGATCGCCGCGACCGCGTGCGCGAACGGACGCTTGGCGAACTTGAGGATGGCCCCGATCGAGGTGAACAGCTCGTCCTCGGAGAGTCCGCACTGCGCGTTCACCTCCAGCACCACCAGTTCGCCCGTCGCCGCATCCTGGCGGAGGTCGATGCGACCGTAGCCGCGCCCGCCACAGGCCGCATAGGCGGCCCAACTCACCTCACGGATGCGCGCCGCTTCCTCGCGCGCCACCGGCGCGTACTTCCACAGATCCTCGTCGGCCTCGCCATTCACCGGGCTCTCCGTCTCGTACATCCCCCACAGACGATCGAACGAGAGGAAGCGCTCGTCCATGGGCAACAGGGCATTGAAGCAACGCTCGACGGGGGGATACACCACGCGCTTCGACGGCGCATCGTGATGCCCCACCAGAAAGGTCGTGAACTCACGCCCCACCACGAACCGCTCTGCAATCACGCCGCCCGTGGTGAGATCCCAGCCGTGATAGCCTTCGCGCAGCCGCGCCATCTGGGCGCGAAGCTCCTGCGCCGTCCGCACGACCGACTGTGTCGTGACCCCCATGCTCCCGGCGGAGACCGCCGGCTTGAGGATGAGCGGCGCGCCGAGGCGCTGCAGGATTCCGGCGGCCCCTCGCCCGTCGCGCGGCACGATCTCCCACGCCGCATGCGGCACCCGCGCCCGATCGAACGCCCGCTTCATGTCGATCTTGGAAGTGGTGCCGTCGTAGAAGGCCGCGTCCGACCCGGTGTAGCGCAACCCGTACTTCTCGAGTGCGTGAATCACCGAGAGCCCGGGTACACCGTTCTGCTCGTCGCCGTCGCAGAGATTGAACACCGTGAGCGGCCGCCGCTCCGCGAGGCGCGCAAGGCGCGCGATCACCCGCTCGTGATCGGCCAACGTCACCTTCTGCCAGCGCCAATCCATCCCCAAGGCGTCGAAGGCGCGACGGAACTCGGCGCGGCTCTGCGTGAAGTCGCAGTACCAGGCGAGGCTGGGATCGTCCGTGACCAGGTGGGGCACCAAGACACACACGAGCGGAGCGCGTGTGTGTGGTGCGGTCAGGCGCGGCTCAGGCCGCACTGCCGTACTCATCGCCGGAATACGAAGAGCATCACGGTGGAATGATAGCGTGGAACGGCGCGCAATGACACATTCATTTTCATATATGGCCATCGTTCTCGCTCCCGCCCCACGGCGCGCCATGACACTCGGCGCATCACTGCGCGGCGCATTGCTGCTCGGCGTATTGTTGCTCGCAACCGCCGTCCCCGTGACAGCCCAGCAATGTCTCGGGCTCACCGCCACCGCGCGCACCCGCGCGGGAATCACGCAAGAGGCCTCCAGGAGTGGCAGCGCCACGAGCGATCGCACGCGAGTGATGGTCGCCCTCTCGCGCGCCTTGGCCCTCACCGCCAGCGCCGTGCGGTCGACCTACCTCGACACCGAGGGCATGCCGTGGGAGGCTCGAGGACCCGCACTGCAGGTGAGCATCGAAGGGCCGACCGATAGCGAAGGGTCGACCGACCGCGCGCGCCCCTATCGCCTCTGCCCGACCATCGAGTTCAGCGGCCTGCGGTCGAACGTGGCGAACTGGGGCACCCCGCAAGAATGGAAGCTGACCCGCTTCGCCCCGGGCATCGCCGCCGGATGGGCCCGCGCCCTCGGGCCTGACCTCACGCTGATTCCCTTCGCATCCGGGACGCTCGTCATTGAGAGCTTCGAGATGCTCCAGCCGACCACGGTCCGGGAAACACGAACCTTTGCCGTCGTTGAGGCGGGACTCGGCATCGTGCTGTACAAAGTCCTGATGTTGCGCGGCAGCATTCCCGTACCGGTTGGGCGACGCGAGGGGTATCCGGGGCCGTACACGACGCGCACCCTCAGCGCCGGGGTCGTCTGGAGCCGCTGATCCTCGCGTCTACTGCACGTGCTCCAACTTCACGATCATCACGAGAACGGCATTCGGCGGCACTGGCCCGCGGCCGCGCGCCCCGTATCCGAGCCGCGGCGGCACCACGAGTTGATGCACGGCGCCAACCCGCATCTCCCGCACCGCCGCATCGAACGCGCTGATGACCGTCCCTTCCCCGATCCGAAAGCGCATGGGCCGCGCGGGCTCCGCCCGATCCACCTCACGCCCATCGGCGAGACGCACCACGTACGACACGGCGACGCGACGACCGGGGGCGGCCCCCATTCCCGTGCCCTGTTCAATGACGCGATAGAGGAAGCCACGCGGATGGCGCGTCATCTCCGCGAGGGTTATCTCGGCCTCGAAACCGTAGGTCGTGCGAAACAGCACGTCGTTGCTCGCCGAGGCGGCGGCGCTTGAGAGCTCGGTGACCGGTGCCGGGGTGCGGGCGCAACTGACGAGAAGGCACGCCGTTCCCAGCGTCAGCAGTCGACGGCGCAGCGTGGGTCGCAGCGTGGGTCGCAGCATGGGTCGCAGCATGGGTCGCACGTTTGGCATATCGGGATGGTGTGCCATGGATTGTTCCGCTCCCTGCGCCGCGCTCATCAGTACTTCGCGAGGTAGCGGTCGAGTTCCCAGGCCGAGACCTGCGAGATGTAGTCGCGCCATTCTTCGCGCTTCGCCGCCAAGAACTGCGTCGTCACATGCGGACCAAGTGCGTCGCAGATCTCGGTGTCCTTCTCGAGTTCGTCGCAGGCTTCGTTCAAATCGCGCGGCAGATCGTCGATGCGCAGCCGACGGCGCTCGCGGTGGCTCATCTCCCAAATGTTCTCGTTGACGGGCTCCCGACTCGTGGCTTCGGTGACGATCCCATCGAGCCCCGCCGCCAGCATCACGGCCAACGCGAGATATGGGTTCGCTGCCGGATCGGGGGACCGCAGTTCAACGCGCGTCCCCATGCCACGACGCGCCGGGACGCGGATCAACGGCGAGCGATTGTGCAACGACCACGCGACGTTCACCGGCGCTTCGTAGCCCGGCACGAGTCGCTTGTAGGAGTTCACCAGCGGATTCGTGATGGCGCTCATTCCACGCGCGTGCTTCAGCAGCCCGCCGATGTAATGATGCGCGACCTTCGAGAGTTGGTACTCGGCCGACGCATCGAAGAAGGTATTGTCGCCCTGCTTGAAGAGCGACTGATGCGTATGCATCCCACTGCCGTTCTGTCCGAACACCGGCTTCGGCATGAACGACGCGACCAGTCCGAACTGCTGCGCGACATGCTTCACGACAAACCGGAAGGTCGCGATGTTGTCGGCCGTCGTGAGGGCGTCGGCATAGCGGAAGTCAATCTCATGCTGCCCGTGCGCGACTTCGTGGTGCGCCGCTTCGACTTCGAACCCCAGCTGCTCCAACGTCTCCACGATCGCGCGGCGCGCATCCTCGCCGCGATCCATCGGCGCCAAGTCGAAGTACCCACCGACGTCGTGCGTGAGGGTGGCGGCGCCACCATCCTGCGCGGGGCGGAAGAGGAAGAACTCCGCCTCCATGCCGGCGTTCATCACGTAGCCGAGCGCCGCGGCGCGCGCGACCTGTCGCTTGAGCACGTGGCGCGGATCGCCAGCAAAGGGCGCGCCCTCGGGGGTTGTCACGTCGCAGATCACGCGCGCCACGCGCTGCTGCGGATCCCCCCACGGGAAGACGCGGAACGTGACGAAGTCGGGCCGGAGCAGCATGTCCGACTCCTCGACCCGGACAAATCCCTCGATGCTCGAGCCATCGAACAGGATGTCGCCGGCGAGCGCCTTCGCGAACTGCGACGCCGGCACCTCGACGTTCTTGTTGATGCCGAGGATGTCCGTGAACTGGAGCCGCAGGAATCGCACGCCGTGCGCCTCGGTCAGGGCGAGGATGTCCTGCGCGGTCGCGCCGGAGAGATCGGCGGGGAGGGATTTCGGCGGAGCGTCCATAAGGGGGAATATCTCCGGTTCGACTCCCTGCGCGCCATCCACCGGGAGCAGCGTGATTACTTTTGTCGAATGGCCCGTCATTGTGCTCACTGTGGAGCCGCGCTCAACGAGCGCGGCCAGTTCTGTCATCGTTGTGGCGCGCCGCGCGATGGTCGCGCCGTTCCGCACGCGGCGGCGAGCGCCGCCCCTGCGGCCCGCGCGGCCGCTGCGGCGACCATCTCGACCGTCTCGACCATTCTGCCGTGGGCGGTCGCGGGAATCGCGCTCCTCTCCCTCTTGGCGTTCATCGTCGGGCAGAACTTTGGGCGGGGGCGTGCGCCGGCCGCGCCCGCCGTCGGCTCGGTGGCCGCCGCACCCGCGCCAGGACGCGCGCCAGGACGCGCCCCTGACATCTCGTCCATGGGGCCGCAGGAGCGGGCGGATCGCCTCTTTCAGCGCGTGATGACCTACGTCGCCGAGGGGAAGAGTGACTCGGTAGCCTTCTTCTCGCCGATGGCGATCCTCAGCTTCGAGGCCCTCGCGCCGCTGGACGCGCATCAACGGTACGATCTCGGACTGCTCGGGGTCGTGAGCGGCGATGCGCGGCTCGCCCGCGCACAAGCCGATACTATCCTTGGGGGGAATACGACCCACCTTCTGGGTCTCATTCTCGGGATGCGTGCGGCCGGTCTACAGGGTGACGTTGCGGCCCGCGCGGATTTCGTGCGCCGGCTCTCGCAGGCATTGGTGAGCGAGCGGGCCAAGGGGCTTCCTGAGTATCAAGACCACTCGCCGGACATCGATGCCGCAGTTCGCGAGGCGGATGGTCGCACACCTGTTCCTGAGCAGCCGCGTTAATTATCTGGTTTTTAGAAGCACTATTGAGTCACCATAAGGGCACCTGAAAGGCAGCGCGCGTTCAGTGCCCGTTTGTAGAACTGACGCACAGCCTTCGTCGCAGAGCCGCGACAACTGCCCAGCACGATGACGCACTCGCCCGGCTCGATCGAGCGCCGGTGCTCGATCGAGCCGGAGCCGCGGTCGAGATGTGCGGAGTATTCCTGCAGGAGCACTCCTTACGGAGCACCCCTGCGTAGCGTTTGTGTGGGCCGAGTAGCACTATTCCGAAGACTTCTGCAAGCTTCCCCTCTATGACCGCACCGCGAACTCCGCCTCCTGGCCGTCTCACCACCGCTGTCCGTGCGGCCGCTGAGCCCGTGGCGCGACGTCTTTTGGTCGTGGACGACGAAGAGGCGATCCGCACCGCACTCGCGCGCTTCCTCCGCGCGCGCGGCTTCGAAGTCATCACGGCAGAGTCCGGGGCCGCCGCACTCATCGCGCTCGCTCAGGACAAGTTCGTTGGCATCCTCTGCGACATTCGCATGCCTGGGATGACGGGGCTCGAACTCGTGCCGCACGCGCTCAAGAACGATGGCGATCTGGCCATCGTCATGCTCACGGCCGTGAACGATGCGCCCACCGCGACGGAGGCCCTTGGGCTCGGCGCGATGGACTATCTCATGAAGCCGGTCGAGCTCTCGGATCTCGCCACCGCCATCGAGCGAGCGCTCCACAAGCGTGCCCTCTCGATTGATCAACGCAAAGTTGAACGGCTCATTCGCGAGGAAGTCGCCGCCCAAACGGACGAGCTGCGCGCTGAGCGCGAGAACATCCATGCCGCACTGGTCGGCATCGTCACCGCCCTCGTGCGCGTGCAGGAGACCAAGGACGTCTTCCTGCGCGGGCACTCCGATCGCGTCGCCGATCTGGCCGCATCCATTGCCTCGGTCATGGGACTCTCCGACGACGAAATCGAGGGAATGCGCCTCGCCGGTCGCGTGATGGACGTTGGCAAGATCGGCATCCGCGAAGAGGTGCTGAACAAGCCCGGACGCCTCACGACCGAGGAGTTCGAGCACGTGAAGGGCCACGTCAACATGGGGCTCGAGATTCTCTCGGTCATCAAGCCGCTGTCGCACGTCCTTCCGGCCATTGCGCATCATCACGAACACTGGGACGGACAGGGGTACCCGCACGGCATCGCGGGAGAGCACATCTCCGTGGGTGGGCGTATCCTCGCGGCGGCGGATGCCTTCGACGCCCTCACCTCTCGGCGCGCCTATCGCGATTCGATGACCCAAGAGGAAGCAATCACCTACCTCGGCCAGCGGGTCGGGTCGCTGCTGGAGCCCTCGGTGTACGCGGCGCTTCGGACGGTCGTTACGAGTCGCAAGACCCTCCAGTTCCTGGATCCCAGCGCCGACTGATTGGCGGGCACCCGAGGGGAGCTCCTCATGCTCAACGATCGCGCGCTTCGGTACGTTTAGGTCCTGATGCCAGCTCGCCAGACCTTCCGAGCGGCGGCCACGTGGGCCGTCGCGCTTGCCTTCGCGCTCGCGAGCCCCAGCGGCGCGCAGTCCGCGGACACCCTGCGACTCAGTCTTGAGGACGCGGTCACGCGCATCCTCCGCAGCTCAGACGAAGCGCGCATCGCCAACGCGCAGGTCGCGCTCACCGATGCGCAGGTGCTCTCCGCACGCGCCGCCGGTCTCCCGCAGGTCCGGCTCGCGTCGAGCTACAGCCAGCTCATTCAGAACGCGCGCGCGGATATCGTCGGCCAAGTCTTTGGGCAGCGCTTCACGTACAACACGAACCTGCAGGTCCAACAGTCGCTCTTTCAGGGCGGACGCGTGCTCTCCGCCTCGCAAGCCGCGTCGCGATCCGAACGCGCGGCCATCGCCACGCGCGAAGAGACCCGCGCATCGCTCGCCGTCAACATCCAGCGGGCCTACCTGAACGTCGTGTTCACCGCACGGCTCCTCGAGATTCAGCAACGCAACCTCGTCCTCGCCGAGGAACGCCTCGAACAGACGGCGCAACTCGAACGCGCGGGGCGCGCATCGCGCTACGAAGTGCTGCGCTCGCGCGTCGAACGGGCCAATCTTGAACCGGTGGTGCGTCAAGCGGAAAGCGATCGTGAACTGGCGGAACTCGAAGTTCGTCGCCTGCTCGACCTGCCGCTCGATCGTCCTCTTGCGCTGACCACCACGCTCGACGCGACGCGCGTCCGTGCCTTGGCTGATGCCGCGGTCACTGCCACGGCATCCACCGGCGTCCGCGCCTCAGTGCGCGCCGCCGAGGCCACGGCGAGCGCGCGCGATGCCGCCATCCGCGTGGCGCGTGCCGACCTGCTCCCCTCGTTCAACTTCACCTTCACGACGGGCTTTCTCGCCCTGCCGCGCATGAACGGATTTCCCACCGTGTTCGAACAGCAGAACGGCTGGTATCCCGACCAGAGCGTCCAGTTCTTCTTCAATTGGCCGCTCTTCGACGGCCTGCGCGCCAAAGGCGCCATCGATCTCGCCCAGGCGCAGGCCCAGTTGGCCAGTCTCGAACTCCGCCGCGTGAAGGAAGAGGCCTCCATCGACGTGGCCGGCGCCCAAGCGGAGCTTGCGCGCGCACGCGCCGTCGCGACCGCACGCGAGACCACCGTGCGCGAAGCGGAGGAGGCGTTCGAACTCGCCTCCCTCCGCTTCACCCGTGGCATTGGCACGCAACTCGAAGTCTCGGATGCACAGCTCGCCCTCCTGACCGCTCGCTCGACTGACGCGCGCGCCACGTTCGACCTCTACCTCGCCGTCGCGGAGCTCGCGCGCGTGCGCGCGGAGCCGATTCCGCTTCCCGATGGCGGCAGCGTCACTACCCGGATTTCCCGCTGATGCATTCGCCTTCGCGCTCTCTCGTCCTCCGTGCCCTCGCACTCGGACTACTCGCCTGCGGAGGCGATGCCGCCGACGCCAGCGCCGTGTCGCCCGCCGGCGCGACCAAGGCCCCTGCTGCGACGGGAGCCGCCGCCGGCGGGGCGCCGAGTGGGGCGCGCGGCGGTGGCTCTGTCGTCCTCTCGGGGGCAGACCTGCACACCATCGCGCTGGGCTTGATCGAAGAAGGTGTCGCCGTCAGCGGCGGCCTCCGCCCGATCGAGACCATCAGTGTCCGCGCACGCATTGAAGGGGATGTGCTCGAGGTCGCGGTACGGGAAGGCGATCTAGTGAATCGCGGCGCCCTCCTCGCGCGGTTCGAAAGCACCGAACAGGAAGCCGGCCTGAAGTCCGCCGAGGCCGATCGGCTCGCCGCGGAACTCGATGCGAACACCGCGCAGTGGAACTTCGAACAGACCAAGGAGCTCTTCCGCGCCGGCGCCATCCCAGAGCGTGATTATCGTGCCGCAGAGCAGGCGGGCGCGGCGGCGGGCGCGCGACTCGCTGCCGCCGATGCTCGGCTCCGCACCGCGACGCTCGTCGCGCGTGACACGCGCATCGTCGCGCCCGTCGCGGGCGTCGTGGAGCGCCGGAGTGTCGAACGCGGCGTGCGTGCCCAACGGGGCGCGGAACTCTTCACGCTCGTTCGGACCGATATGCTGGAACTCACCGCGGCCGTCCCCGCGCGCTTGGCGAGCGGCATCCGTCGTGGTCAGACCGTGCGGTTCACCGCGGACGGACGCGCCATCGAAGGGAAGGTGGCGCGCATCAGCCCCACGATCGACGCGGCGACGCAGTCCGTCACGGTCTACGTGCAGGTGGCGAATGCCGATGGCGCGCTCAAGGGCAACACCTTCGCGACGGGGCAGATCATCGAACGGGCCCTCGCCGATCAACTCGTGATTCCGCAGCCGGCGGTGCGTCAGCCTCCGGGCGGCGACGGGCAACCCTTCGTGTGGCGCCTCGCCGGTGGCAAGCTCGAACGCGTCCCCGTCCGCCTTGGCGTGGTCGACGAAGTGCGCGGCCTCGTGCAGATCCTCGAGGGCGTCGCGGTTGGCGACCAGATCGTCGTCGGCAACGTCGGCATGCTCGGTGCCGGGATGCAGGTCCAACTGATTGGCGGAGAAACACGCGCCGCGCCGGGAGGAAGTCGCTAGATGTTCCTCTCTGATATCTCCATCAAGCGTCCGGTCTTCGCGACCATGATGATGGTCGCGCTCGTGGTGATTGGGCTCGTGTCGTTCTATCGGCTCTCGGTCGACGAGTATCCCGACATCACCTACCCCGTGATTATCGCGCAGACGCTGTACCCGGGCGCCTCACCGGAAGTCGTCGAACGCGAAGTCTCCAAGCCGCTTGAGGAAGCGCTCAACACGACCGAAGGACTCAAGGAGATCACCTCCACGAGCACCGAGGGTGCGTCCCTGGTCCGCTTGCAGTTCAACCTCGGCGTCGACGTGCAGAAGATGCAGCCCGAGGTGCAGGGCAAGATCGGTCGCATCCGCCGACAGTTGCCGCGCGACATCGAAGAGCCGGTCATCATCCGCTTCGATCCCAACGATCGTCCGATCCTGAGCATCGCGATGAAGAGCGATGCCCGACCGATGCGTGAGCTCACCGATCTCGGTCGCGAGATCATCAAACCGCGGCTTGAGGCGATCCCGGGCGTTGGCGGCGTGCAGTTGGTCGGTGGTGCGACGCGCGAGATTCGCGTGGAGCTCGACCCCGCGGCGCTCCGGGCCTACGCGATCTCCCCCGCGGCGGTGGTGGCCGCGCTCGACCGCGAGAATCAAGAAGTCCCGGCCGGCCGCATCCAGCGCGGTGACGGTGAGCGGCTGGTGCGCATCACTGGCCGCATCATCGACCCGATGGCGTTCGGTGACGTAACGGTCGACGTGCGCAACGGCACGCCGATTCGTGTGCGTGATGTCGGCACGGTCATCGATGGCGTCGCCGAGCGGCGCAGCGCCTCGTTGATGGACACCGAGCCCGCGCTCGCGCTCGATGTCCTCAAGATCTCCGGTTCCAACACCGTCGAGGTCGCGGATCAAGTCCGCGTTGTCGTCGAGGAGCTCACCAGACAGTTGCCTGGCGACATCACCCTCACCGTGATCCGCGACGACTCGTCGAAGATCCGTGAAGCACTCCGGGACGTCGAACTCTCCCTCGTGCTCGGCGCCATCCTCACGATCATCATCATCTATTTCTTCCTCGCATCGTGGCGCTCGACCGTCATCACCGGGCTCACGCTGCCGGTAGCGATCATCTCGAGCTTCTTCGCGATGTGGGCGTTCGGCTTCACGCTGAACACGATGACGTTGCTCGCCCTCTCGCTCTCGATCGGACTCCTGATCGACGACGCGATCGTCGTGCGCGAGAACATCGTGCGGCACGTGGCGATGGGGAAAGATCATTTCACGGCGGCACGCGAAGGGACGAGCGAGATCGGCTTGGCCGTCTTCGCGACGACACTCGCCGTGATCGCCGTGTTCATTCCGGTCGCCTTCATGGGCGGGATGATCGGGAAAATATTCTTCCAGTTCGGTGTCACGGTGGCGTTCGCGGTAAGCGTCTCACTCTTCGTGAGCTTCACGCTCGACCCGATGCTCTCCAGCATCTGGCACGATCCCGAGGCCGAGCAGCACGGGCCCGAGGCGTGGGCGGCGGCGGGACCGATCCGCAAGCTCGCGCTGCGTTTCGATCGCCTCTTCGAGCGCATGGCCGATCGGTATCCCCCGCTCCTCAGGCTGGCGCTCGCCCATCGCTGGCCCGTGATGGGCCTCGCCGGGGTCTCCGTCGTCGCGGCATTCATGATCGCGGGACGCGTGGGCTTCACCTGGATGCCGGATTACGACGCGGGCGAATTCAACGTGGGCTATCGGGTGCCGCCCGGTGCGCGGCTCGAGTACACCACGGCGAAGGGCTTGGCGGTCGATTCGATCGTGCGGCAGATCCCGGAAGTCGACTTCACCTACCTCACGGTAGGCTCGGGCTTTCGCGGGACCGTCACGAGCGGGCAGGTGTTCGTAAAGCTGAAGCCGGCGCACGATCGCTCCCGCTCGATGGCCGAGATCCAGAACGCGCTGCGCCCCCTGTTGCGCAATGTCTCCGGCACACGCGCGAGCATCGAAGGCACCCGCTCGATCTTCGGCGGGTATCGCCAGCCGATCGTGGTGAACGTGCAGGGCCCGGAGCCCCAGCGCCTCAAACTGATCGCCGGGCAGGTGAACGATCTGATGCGTGAGGTGCCGGGGATGGCCGAACCGCTCTCGAGCGATGAAGGCGACATCCCTCAGCTCGATGTGCGTGTCGATCGCCAGCTCGCCTGGGCGGCCGGGCTCGGGATTGGGAGCATCGCGGGAACGCTGCAGCCCCTCTTTAACGGCGCGCGCGCCACACGCTGGCAGGATGAACAGGGCTACTCGCACGACGTGCGCGTGGTCTATCCCGACTCGCTGCGCGTGTCCGCAGAGGACGTGTCGAACATCCCGGTGGCCACGGGGGCCATGGACTCGCGCACCGGGATGCCGGTCTCGATCCCATTGGCGCAGGTCGCCGAAGTGCGCGCTGGCGTCGGCCCGCAGCAGATCGAACGGCGTCAGCTCGAACGGCAGATCTCCATCTCGGCCGCAGTGCTGCCCGGCGCCGCGGTCGGCGACGTGGCGGCCGCCACCGAGGCCGCCCTCGATTCCCTCGTACTGCCGGCGGGCTATCGGACAGTCTTCACGGGCGACGTGCAGAATCTCAATGAGACCAAGGGCTTCGTGCTCGAAGCGATCGTGCTTGCGATTGTCTTCATCTACCTGATTCTCGCCTCGCTCTTCGGCTCGTTCCTCCAGCCGCTGGCCATCATGTTCTCGCTCCCGCTCTCCCTCCTCGGCGTCTCGCTCGCGCTCTGGTGGACCGGCGGTACCATCAACGTGATGTCGATGATCGGTATCATCATGCTGATGGGGCTTGTGACCAAGAACGGCATCCTGCTGATCGACTTCGTGAACCATTCGCGCGCGCAGGGCCACGACCGCCTGACGGCGATCCTTGAGGCGGGACGGATTCGTCTGCGGCCGATCGTGATGACCACGGCCGCGATGGTGTTCGGCATGCTCCCGCTCGCGCTGGCGATCGGCGAGGGGGCCGAACAGCGCTCTCCCATGGCCCACGCGGTGATTGGCGGCCTGATCACCTCGACGATTCTGACTCTTTTCGTGGTGCCCGCGGTCTACACGATCCTGGACGATATGGCCGACTGGTTTTCCGCGCGGCGGCAGGCGCGGCGCGGCGCGATCGAGGCTTCGGCGGCCGACGCGCCGGTGCTCGCCAACGCCGCCTCGAACGCCGCCTCGAACGCCGCCTCGAACGCCGCCTCGAACGCCGTCTCGAACGCCGTCATAAACGCCGTCGCGGGCGATCGCGTGGGGAACCCCGCTTGACTCCGAGGGGTTGCCCAGTGTATTCAGCGGTCTACGTACGCGACGTTCAATCGAAATAGGGAGGCTATGATGCCTGGCAGAGAGTTCTTCGACCGCCTCTTCTCCGATCGGGACGAGGAGGACGAAGCAGGGTACAGCGGCGGCGGCGGCAGCAGCGCCTCCTACGACGAGGAGGAGGGCGAAGACGGCGGCTGGACGAGCCACAAGGACCACACCGAGTCGCTGTGGGACTCCGCCGAAGATTCCGACGACGACGAAGAGGAGGGGAGCGCGCTCCCCGTCGCCGACGCGGGAGAGGACGACGAGGACGGCGAAGGGTTCGGCGAGCCCATGGCGCCCCGCCGCCGTGGCCGGAAGCCGGCCGAGAAGCCGATTGTCCGGAGCATCTTCGAGACAACTGGCGAGATGCCGATTCCCGCAGCTCCGGCCCCGACGGTGAAGGCCCCCGAAAAGGCGGTCGAGAAGGCTGTTGTGAAGGCCGTCGAGAAAGCGGTGAAGACGGCGAAAACGGTCGTGGCGAAGGTCGAGAAGGCGGCGAGCAAGCAGGTCGCGATCGCCAAGAAGGAAGTCGTCAAGGTCGAGAAGGCTACGGGGAAGGCCGTCGCGAAGGGCAAGGTCGTCGTCGCGAAGGCCGTCGCGAAGGGCAAGGTCGTCGTCGCGAAGAAGGTCGCCGTCGTCAAGAAGGCGGTCACCAAGCAGGCCAAGGTCGTGAAGAAGGCGGCGGCGAAGACGGTCGCGAAGGGAAAAGCCGCTGCCAAGAAGCAGGTCTCAGTGGCCAAGAAGAAGGTCGCCGTCGCGAAAAAGGCCGGGAAGGCGGCGGTCAAGACCGCGAAGAAAAAGGTGGCCGTCGCAAAGAAAGCGGTGAAGAAGGCCGCGACCAAGTCGACCAAGAAGGCCAGCAAGCCCGCGAAGAAGAAGTAGCTCGCGGCCTTCGGGCGGCGGGTGAGCTATCCGCGCACGTCGTTCCGCGTTAGTCTTTGCGAACGATGTCGGACTCGCCCGTCGCCCTGCTCCGTGCTCACGCTCGGCATGCCCCTTGGAACGCTCGGGGGCTGGCGTCGCATGCGACTGCCCTCGTCGATGCCGCGGGGATGCGTCCCACCAACTCTTCGGCCCGCGCCACGCCGAGCGCCCGCGCTATCCGCTTCTACGTGGCCAGCGGCCTCCTCGATCATCCCGAGGGCAAGGGCACCGCGGCGACGTACCACTACAAGCACCTCCTGCAGCTCCTCGCCATCAAGATTCGGCAACGCGAGGGGCAAACCCTCGACCTCATCAAGGCCGAGCTGGCCGAAGTGCATGGGGATCAGCTTGAGAAGAAGGTCGCAGCGGCGCTGGCCCCCGCGCTCGGGCTCGGTACCACCGTGGCGGCCCGCGCGGATGAAGATGGACCCGCCACGTGGCGACGCGTCGTGGTGACCGACGGTATCGAGTTGCACGTGCGCGAGGACTCTCCCGCGGCCCGCGACTCGGCCCTCATGGCCCTCCGCGAGTCGATTCGCGCCGCGATGGGCCGCGAGGATATCCGCTAACTCGGAGTGCGCGGCGCAAAAGGATTTGCGCCGCGCCTCTTGCCCGCATTCACGTGCGGCACGACATTAGCCCGTGATGGCTTCCGCCGCGCGACGCCGGCCCCCGTCGCGCACGGTGCTGCTGGATCGTGCGCTCGAGGCCCTGCCACTCTTCCGGCTCTCCGACAGCTCGGACGATGCCGTGATCCCGTTCGCCGCCGACCGCGGTGGGCGCTGGCGCGTCCTCCCTGCCCCTGGCGAGCGACTGCCAGGCACCTTCGACCAAGACGTCTACGTCGAGCTCCTGCGGCGATTCCACGAGGCCGAGAGCCCCGCGGACGGAACGCTCTCCTTCACGTTGCATGCCTTCCTGCGCTCCATGGGCCGACGTGTCGATGGACGCACCTACGAGCAACTGCGCGGCGCACTCGCCCGCCTTGAGCGCACGGTGCTCGAGAGCGACGGGGCGTGGTTCGATGCCACGCGCGGCTCATATCCCACCACGCGCTTCACCCTCCTCTCCGCCGTTGCGATTGACCGCCGGCGCCTCACCGACCGCGACCAGCTCGCGCTCTTCCCCGCCCTGGCCTCGAACGAACCCGGCGATGCCCGCGTCACGCTCGCCGCCCCAATCCGCGCAAACCTCGCGGCGGGACACACGATCCTGCTCATCGCGCCGAAGTACGTCGCCCTGTCGTCCCCAGTGGCGCGACGCCTCTATCGAATCCTTGAGGCACACCGCGCCGCGCAGGGCGAGGGCGAGTGGGTCGTGCCACTCGAACGACTCGCCGAACTGCTGCCGCTCACGCAGCGCTTCCCGTCGCACTTACAACGCGTGCTGCAACCCGCCCACGAGATGCTCGTCGCCGGTGCAATCGTCAAAAAGGCGCGCTTCGTCCAGGATGGCCGCAACTGGAGCGTCGAGTACCACTAAGTCCACACGGGATCACTAAGGACCACGAAGCTCGGGCCGCGACCGGACGGCGTCAGCGTGCCATGACCGCCCCCCCCGAGCGCTCCCCCAAGGGAACCGACGGTAGCCCGGCGCGTATTGGCTGTATACGTTCCTCGGACCCATTCGCTCAGGTCGCGCCGCATGAATAGACGCCGCATCTTCGCCCTCGTCGCCCTCACCGTCCTCCCGCTCGTCGCGGGAGCGTTCGTGGTGCAAGAACGCGCGACCCTCAACAGCGCCCGACTCTTCGATCAAGTCCTCTCGCTCGTCGGGGAGCGCTACGTCGACTCGCTCGGCGCGCGCGAACTCTACGAGCGCGCCGCGCGTGGGCTCGTGGACGAACTCAAGGATCCCTACTCGGAGCTGTACACGCCCAAGCAGCTTGAGGCGTTCAACACGAGTACCGGCGGCTTCTACGGTGGCGTCGGCATGCTGATCGAGGATCAGGAAGGGTCGATCATCATCAGCCGCGTCTACCCGCATACGCCGGCAGAGGAAGCAGGCATTCGCGAAGGCGATCGCATCGTGGGCGTGGACACCAACTCCACCCGCGGCTGGCGCATCGACCAAGTCTCCGGCGGGCTCCGCGGCGAACCCGGCACCAAGGTGAAGGCCCGCTTCGCGCGCCCGGGCGTCCCGCAGCCCTTCGAGGTCGAGTTCACGCGACGGATTGTCCGCATTCCGGCAATCCCATTTGCGATCATGCTCGAACACCAGGTCGCGTACATCCCCGTGCAACAGTTCAACGAGACCACGACGCGTGAATTCGTGGAGAAGTGGGATCGCTTGAAGGCAGAAGGGGCCCGTGGCCTCGTGATCGATCTGCGCGGCAACTCCGGCGGCTTCCTCGATCAGGCGCTGGCGATGACGAACTTCTTCCTCACCCGCGGGCGTGAACTCGCCAGCGTGCGTGGCCGCAATGACGAGGTCGAGCGGTACGTAGCCGAGGCGTCCCCAATTGCGCCGACCATCCCGCTGGTGATCCTCACCGATGCCTACTCGGCGTCCGCATCGGAGATTGTCGCCGGGGCGCTCCAGGATCATGACCGCGCGCTCATCGTCGGCACGACCTCGTTCGGCAAGGGACTCGTGCAGTCGGTCTATCGCCTCGAAGGTGGCTACGCCATCAAACTCACGACCGGAAAGTGGTTCACGCCGAGCGGGCGCACGATCCAGAAAGAGCGCGTGCTCGATGCGAGTGGCCGACTCATCGAAGTGCGTCCCGACTCGCTCGAGACCGACTCGGCGCGCGCCGCGCGTCCGGTGTTCCGCTCCACGGGCGGTCGCCCCGTGTTCGGTGGCGGCGCCATCACGCCCGATCTGATCGTTCCCTACGACACAATCACCACGGCAGAGCAGCGCCTCGCCCGTGCGCTCGTGCCGCGCTCGCAGGACGTCTACCTCGCGCTCTACGACTACGCGTTCAGCATGAAGGACCAGGTCCGTCCGGACTTCGAGATCACGACCGAGATGCGCGACGCGTTCCGCACGCGCCTCGAAGCGAAGGGTGTTCCCGTGGACCGCGCCGAGTGGGACGCGGGGCGCGCGTATATCGATCGTCTCCTGCTCAACCGCATCGCACGACTCGCCTTCGGCGACTCGACGGCGAAGCGCCGTGAGATCCCCGACGACACGCAGCTCCTCACGGCGATCGACTATCTCCGCCGCGGTCGCACCACGGCCGAGTTGCTCGCGCTCGCACCGACCGTCGTGCTGCCAGCCCCCGCCACGACCACGCGGAACCCCACGTCGACCGCGCCACGCACGGCCGCCGAGCCGACGACGCGTCGTCCCGACTAATCACCGTTCTTTCCCTTCATATCCGATGTCGAAGAAGCTATTGATCGCGGCCGCGCTCCTTGGCGCGGCCGCGTGCCAGCGCTCTCCCCTGGTCGTTCGTGCCCCCGAGGCACAGGAAGGCCGGCTCACGAACCTGCGTCAGATCACCTTCGGCGGAGAGAACGCCGAGGCGTACTGGAGCACCGACGGGAAGTGGATCACGTTCCAGTCCACGCGCGACGGCCGCACCTGCGATCAGCAGTACGTCATGCGCGCCGATGGCACGGACATGCAGCGCGTCTCCGACGGACGCGGTAAGACGACCTGCGGCTGGTTCCTCCCCGGCGGCGATCGGCTCTTCTTCTCTTCGTCCACCGCGCACGATGATGCCTGCCCCGCCAGGCCAGATCCCTCGGCGGGCTACGTGTGGCCGCTCGACAAGTACGACTTCTACACCGTGAATCGTGACGGCAGCGACCTGCGTCGCCTCACGAACTACGACGTGTACACCGCCGAGGGTGTCCTCTCGCCGGACGGTACCAAGATCGTTTTCACGTCGCTGAAAGACGGCGATCTCGACATCTACACGATGAACGTCGATGGCACGAACGTCCGCCGTCTCACCACCACGCCTGGCTACGATGGCGGCCCGTGGTGGTCGCCGGACGGCAAGCGGATCGTGTATCGCGCTCATCACCCCCAGGACAGCACGGAGCTTGCGCAGTACCGTGATCTCCTCGTGCGCGGGATGATCCGCCCGAGCAAAGTCGAGCTCTTCGTGATGAACGCCGACGGCTCGGACCAGCGGCAGGTGACCAACCTCGGCGGCGCGAACTTCGGCCCCTCATGGAGCCCCGATGGCACCAAGATCATCTTCTCCACCAACTTCGTCGCGCCCCGCAGCGGGAACTTCGACCTCTACCTCGTGAGTGCCGAGGCCGACATGGCCGGCCCCACTCAGCTGGAGCAGGTGACCTTCCAGGGGACATTCGACGGCTTCGCCATGTTCCACCCGAACGGCAAGCAGCTCCTCTGGGCGAGCAACCGTTACGCAGCGAATCCAGGCGAGACGAATCTTTTCGTTGCCGATTTCCGCTGGTAGCAGAGGAGATCCCGGAGAAACGCGAAAGGAAGAGGCGGGGGTCCGGTGGACGCACACCGGACCCTCCGCTAGTATCCGCTCATTCCCCCGGAGGGTTCTATGGAAGTCGTGATCGGTATCATCCTCGTCGGCGTCATCGCCGTCCTCGCCAAGAGTATCCGCATTATCGGCCAGGCCGAAGTCATGGTCATTGAGCGCTTGGGCAGCTTCAACCGCGTCGGCCGCTCGGGCCTGAACCTCCTCATCCCCTTCGTCGAGCGCGCCAAGACGATCGACGTGCGCTTCTTCGAGAGCGATGTCTCCGGGCTCAAGAAGATCGTCGCGTCGAGCACCGCACGCATCGACCTGCGAGAGCAAGTGCTCAACTTCCCGTCGCAGCCGGTGATCACGAAGGACAACGTCACCATCGATATCGACGCGGTGATGTACTACCGCGTCGCCGACCCGCAGAAGGCGACGTACGCGGTGCAGAACCTGCCCTACGCGCTCGAGACGCTCACGCGGACCACGCTGCGCAACATCGTCGGCGACATCGAGCTCGATCAAACGCTCGCTTCGCGCGATATGATCAACAAGCGGATGCGTGAGGTGATCGAAGAAGCCTCGATCGGCTGGGGCGTCGACGTCACGCGCGTCGAACTCCAGAGCATCGAACCGCCGCGCGACATTCAGCAGTCGATGGAACTGCAGATGCGTGCCGAGCGCGAGCGTCGCGCCGCAGTCACGAACGCTGAGGCCTCGAAGCGCGCCGCCATCCTTGAATCGGAAGGACAGAAGGAAGCGCAGATTCGGAAGGCCGAAGGTGAGAAGGGGGCGGCAATCCTTCGCGCCGAAGGGCTCGCCACCGCGCGACTCGCGATGGCCGACGCCGAAGCGGAAGCCGTGAAGCGCATCGCGGGCGCGCTCCCGCCCGGCGAGGCGGCGACGTATCTCCTCGGCCTCAAGTACATCGAAGCGTTGCCGCAGATTGCGCAGGGCAGAGGCACCACCATCTTCCTTCCGAGCGAAGCGACTGGCGTGCTCGGCGCCATCGGCGGCATCAAGGAGATGTTGCGCGGCAGTGGCGGCATCGCGGGCGGTCCGTCCGCCCCTGAGCGGACTCTACCGGGCGTCGGTCCCTTCTCCGGACCCGCGGACAAGTAAGTGGCCAAACTCACGAAGGAGCGTGCCGAGCGCATCGCTAAGGCGCATGCCTGCTCGTCGTGCAAGGAGTACACGTATCGCCGACTCACGGTGAAGCCCGCGACACAGGCCATCATCGAAGAGCTCGGCGCCGTGTGGATCGCGACGCGCACGTGCGGCGTATGCGAGTACAAGGAAGAGATCGGCATCGCCGATGACGGCGACGTCGTCTACGCTGGCTGATCGGTCCACCGACTATACCGCGGAGCACACATGGCCCCTCTTGATATCCCGCGGCTCGCCGTTGGTGATCGCGTGCAACATGAGTTGCTCGTCCGCGAGCGCGAGGACAAGCAGACGAAGTCCGGGGATCCCTTCGTGGTCCTCAAGCTCGGGAACGCCAGCGGATTGATTGGCGCCAACGTGTGGAAGGAGGATGTGCCACAGGTGCAGGGGGTGCGCCCGGGCCAAGTCGTGCAGGTCATCGGCACCGTGGAGGTGTATCAGGGGCGACGGCAGCTCAAGCTCACCGCCCCCCCGCGCGTCGTGCCACTCGGCAACGCGAGTGCCGATGATTTCCTGCCGCGCATCGCACAGCCGGTTGAGACCTTATGGGCGAAGGTCGATACTTGGCGCGCCGAAATGCGCGGTGCACTTCGTCGCGCGGTTGATCTCTTCTTTGCCGATGAAGCATTCCGCGCCGAGTTCGCCCGCTCCCCCGGTGCGACACGCGGGCATCATGCCGTCGTTGGGGGACTCCTCCTCCACTCCTGTGAAGTGGCCGAGATCGCGCGACATTCCGTGCAGGTGATGGGGGGCGACGTTGCGCTCGTGACCGCCGGCGCGCTCTTGCATGACATCGGAAAGACGCGGTCGTACGCGGTCGAGCTTGCCGGCTTCGACTACACGCGCGCCGGACAACTCCTCGGCCACATCGTGCTGGGCTCGCTGATGCTCGACGAACGACTCGCCACATTGCCGGAGCAGGATCGCTTGGCCGAGGAGCAGCGCCTCGAGCTGCATCACTTCATCCAATCGCACCACGGCATTCTTGAGTACGGTGCCGCGGTTCGCCCGATGACGCTCGAAGCCGAGATCCTCCATTTCGCCGACCAGAGTTCGGCGAAGGGCAACGACTTCAGCGAGGCCGTTGTCGACACGGACCTCTTCCCGTCCGACGATGTGGAGTTCTCGACCAAGCGGAGCTGGCGCCTCGAACGCCGGGTCTGGAAGCGCCGCCACCGCTGGGACTGAGCGGGCGCGGCACCCACCACGCCCAGGACGCTAGATTGTCGGGATGACGACGATCCGACAGGAAGACCTCATCCAGTCTATCGCGGACGCGCTCCAGCATATCTCGTTCTACCATCCGCTGGATTACCTCCGTGCCCTTTCCGATGCCTACGACCTCGAGCAGGGGCCCGCGGCGAAGGATGCCATCGCGCAGATCCTCACCAACTCGCGCCTGTGCGCCGAGGGACACCGCCCGATCTGTCAGGACACCGGCATCGTGGTCGTATTCCTCAAGGTCGGCATGGACGTGCGCTGGAACGCCACGATGTCGGTCCAAGAGATGGTCAACGAGGGCGTGCGACGCGCGTATCTCGACCAGGACAATCCGCTGCGCGCCTCGATTGTCGCGGATCCCGCCTTCACTCGCAAGAACACGCGCGACAACACGCCCGCGGTCGTGCACATGGAGATCGTTCCCGGTGACACGATCGATGTGAAGGTCGCCGCCAAAGGGGGCGGCTCAGAGAACAAGACCAAATTCGCAATGCTGAATCCCCACGACTCCATCGTCGACTGGGTGCTGAAGACGGTCCCGACCATGGGCGCCGGCTGGTGCCCACCCGGCATGCTCGGCATCGGTATTGGCGGCAATGGTGAGATGGCGATGCGCATGGCGCGCGAGTCGCTGATGGAGCCGATCGACATGACGCAACTCAAGGCGCGCGGCCCACAGTCCAAGCTCGAAGAACTACGCATCGAGCTCTACGAGAAGGTCAATGCACTCGGCATTGGCGCGCAGGGACTCGGCGGCCTGTCGACCGTGCTCGACGTGAAGATCTGGGACGCGCCGACACACGCGGCATCGAAGCCGATCGCCATCGTTCCGAACTGCGCCGCGACGCGGCATGCACACTTCACGCTGACTGGCGCTGGCGCGGTGAAGTTACCGGTGCCGAGTCTCGCCGACTGGCCCGACGTCACGTGGCATCCGGATGCGAGCGCCAAGCGCGTGGATCTCGACACACTGACGCCGGAGGTTGTGGCGTCCTGGAAAGCAGGTGATCGCCTGCTGCTCAACGGCAAGTTGCTGACCGGGCGCGATGCGGCACACAAGCGAATCGCCGATCTCTTTGCCAAGGGCGAACCACTTCCCGCGGGAGTGGATTTCACGAATCGCGTGATCTACTACGTGGGACCTGTCGATCCCGTACACGATGAGGCCGTGGGTCCGGCCGGCCCGACCACCGCGACGCGCATGGACAAGTTCACCGAAATGATGCTCGCCGACACGGGGCTCATCGCGATGATCGGCAAGGCGGAACGTGGGCCCGTTGGACTGGAGGCGATTCGCAAGCATAAGGCGGCGTATCTGATCGCTGTCGGTGGCGCGGCGTATCTCGTGTCGAAGGCGATCCGTTCCTCGCGCGTCGTGGCCTTCGAGGATCTCGGGATGGAGGCCATCTACGAATTCGAGGTCGAAGAAATGCCGGTCACTGTGGCGGTCGACGCCGAGGGCCACAACGTGCATGAGAGCGGGCCGCGGGAATGGCAGGAGAAGATTCGATCCCTGCCGATTCTCCAAGGCTGAGTCCGATGCACAGCGCGGTATTCCTTCGCATGACGCTGATGGGTGCACTCATCGTCAACGCGTTCGCGCCAGGGGTGTCACTCAACTCCGTGTCGGCCGCCGGCGTGCGGACCGATGCAATCGATGCGATCGATGCGTGGATCGCGTCGGTGGCGAGTGCGCCCGCGGGTCTCATGCTCGATGAGCGCCTGGGGGAGAAGGTCGTGCACGTGAGCGGTGGTCTCGCGAGTGTCTGGGTGGATTACTGGTTCTTCGCGGGGACGCGCTTTTCGCATTGCGGCGTCGACGCCTTCGTCTTGGCTCGCGCGAATGGGGCGTGGCGGATTCTGTCCGTGGCGGATTCTGTCCGCGGCGGATACGCGGCAACGAGACGGATGTCGGCCAGCTCCGGGCGCGTCGACCGGGAGCAGCGGGGACACAAATAGTTTATTTGGCTGGTAAACTATTCTGTCCATGAACTGTCTGGAAATGATGCTGTAGCAAGGATTTAGCCGCCTTCCCGACTAGGACCGCATAGTCTCTTTTGTATCAATGAAATAACGCAAATCAAAGTGGCGTACCACTTTAGGTCTGGTGCGATTATTTTATGTGCATAACCTAGAGTGGGCGTTCGTGCGCCCATTCTTCTGTGTACACCAGACGGAGACGGTATGCGGAAGCCACGGCCGAACTCGTACAACCCCGCGCAGGCCCTCCACCTCATCGCGAGCGACCGCAACGGCGACTCGCTCAGCTGCCCATCCTGCTCAGGCTCCATTGAGCGGGATCCCACACTCGCTCCGCCGCCGCCGCGCTCTCATGTGACGCTGACGTGCATCGGGTGTGGCAGAGTGGCGCGGTATATCGCCGGCGCAGCCTGATCTCCTTTTCCCCCTTTTTCCTCTCAGGAGTTTGCACCAGATGCCCCGCCTGACCGGTACTGTGAAGTGGTTCAACGATGCGAAGGGGTTCGGTTTCATCCAGCGTGAGGGTGGGCCAGATATTTTCGTCCATTTCAGCGCGATCGAGGCGAGCGGATTCAAGTCGCTGGTCGAGGGCGACAAAGTGGAGTTCGAGATCGTCGATGGACAGAAGGGTCCGCAGGCCGCGAATGTGTCGAAGGTCTGACACGGATTCCCTGATTGAACGAATGCCCCTGCTCGCCATGGCGAGCAGGGGCATTTTGTCAACGCGGGGTGTAGGCGTGTTGCGGACGAGCCGGATTCGCGCGGCGACCCACCGATCGCCGCCTCAAGCCGAGAGCGGCAACTCCATCTGTTGCGGACGAGCGCGCCGGCGACGGGGCGCGGCCAGTGCCGCACGCGGCGCAGGCGGCGCGTCGGCGCGTGGACC
>CAYUMN010000005.1:3183-8560 GCA_964445835.1 uncultured Gemmatimonas sp. | reverse complement strand
CAGGAGCTCGGCGGTCTGCCGCCGGAGTTGCATCGTGCGCAGTGGTGCCGCGAGCGCGTCCCGCTCGCCGGCAATGAAGGCACGCGCTTCCTCACACGCCTCCTCGGACAGGAGTCGTGCGAGCGGGTGCACAAGCAACCGTTCGGCCTCCGTAGAATCGCGCTGGGAGAGTGCCGCAATCAGGGCATCGAGATAGCCGAGCATCCTGCCTCCTTTTGCCGTTAAGTACACTTTGCAACTAAAAGGTTCCCGAAGCAACCCCTCGATACCGCATCGTGGCATTGCCAATGGTGCGATCTTAGCCCAACAGTTCGAACCGCACGGACCGCTGCACGCCGCGCCGACGGCGCGGGCTGTAGCGAAAGAGTTGCGCCGGACGCCCGCGTCCCTCAGAACGCCAAGCCTCCGTCGGCTCGACGAGATGCGCCGCCAACAGCGTGCGCCGGAAACTCGCCTTGTGCAGGCGGCGCTCCAGCAGGAGTGCATAGACCTCCTGCAACTCGCTGAGCGTGAAGGTCGGCGGGAGTAGCCGAAAGGCCACCGGCTCCCGATCCAACCGATCGCGCAGAAGCGTCACCGCGGCCTGGATCGCCGCGGCCTGCGCGGCGGGCGCCCGCTCAACCATGGTCCATGCACGCCCCGCGGGGGCCGGCGTTCCGGACGGCACCACCGCGGCCACCACCAGCGCGAGGCCCTCCTGCATGAGCGCGCCCGCCTGCGCACGCCACACCGGCACGCGCCCCACCGCGGCGCGCGCGAGCACATCGCCCGCCTGTTCGAGCGTCCCGCTCGCCGGAACCGGCGCGCTCGGTAGCGTCGCTCGGCGGCGGTCCCCGCCCTCATCCATCAGGACCGCGAGCGCGCCATCCGCCACCGTGAAACAGGCCAACAGCAGGACGGGGGCGGGACGAGGGGGCATAGTCCCATAATAAGTATCATTCTGATACTATAGTCAAGCGAACAGCGCGCGCAGGTGTGGGCGCCGAACACGCGCTCAGTGCGCGATCGTGCCCTGTTTCGTCGTGTCGACGTCGTCCGCCTCGCCCGTCTTGAACAAGAACGCTTCCATGTTCCGCGTCAGGTACTGCCGCGCCTGGGGATCCATCACATTCAGTCCGTAGTGATTGATCAACATCGTCTGCTGCTTCAGCCACAGTTGCCAGCAGTCCGGACAGGTGCCCTCGAGCACGCGCGCACCGATGGCGCCGGGAAAGGGCGCCTTCTCAAAACCAGACTTGGTATTGCCACACTTCTGGCAGGGGATTTCAGCCATCGCATGCACTCCGGACATTCGGTGGGGGACGTGGGAAATCTAACCCGCCGATCCACCCGATGCCGATGATCGCTCAGTGGTCCGCATAATCGCATGAGCCCCGGTAATCGCCGCCGCGCGTGCTGCCAGGCGCGCCGCCATCCGTCCCTCGAGCCAGGCGATCGTTTCCGTGGCGAGCCCCTCCCATCCGTAATCGACGGTCAGGACATGCCCCGCCCCTTCGACCCAGTGCATGGTCCGGTCGGCAGAGCCCAGGCGGGCGAAGGCGTGTCGGCTTTGGTCCTCCGGCAACCGGTTGTCGTGCGCGGACTGCAGCATCAGGACCGGGGCGTGGACAAAGCCAAGCCGGACCACGGTGCCATTGGCGAGTCGCTGCAACGCCTCCAACGAACGACGCGTCGAACAGCCGTAGGAGATCTGCTGCCGCTGGGCGATGGGATCGAGAATCGATTGCCCCCCACCCCCCGCGAGATACCGCGTCACCAACGACCAGAGTCGCGCGGTGCTCACGGCCACCTGCATCGGACGCGGCACAAAGAGCATCGGCGCGAAGAGCACCACGGCATCGGGTTCTGACTCCGCCGCGAGCCAGCAGGCCAGGGCGCCGCCCATGGAAAGACCACCAATGACCACCGTCTGATGGGACGCCGCGAGCGTCGCATACTCCGCACGCACGTGCGCGATGACCTGATCGGCGGTCCAGTCGTCCCACGCCTCCAACGACCGCCCGTGCCCCGGGAGCAGCGGGAGACGCACCGTCCAACCTGCCGCATGCAATCGTCGTGCGACTCCCTCGAGCGAGCGCGGCGAATCGTTGTAGCCATGAATAAGCAGAATGGCGCGGCCGGTCGTGGCCTCGAACAGGCGCGGTTCCGCACCGATAATCACGCCATCTGGGCCGGCCGGATAGCGGCGGCGGAATCGTTCGGCGCGGCGCGATCCGCGCCATTCGCGATTTATCCAGAGCGCGAGTGCGCCCACGAAGCACCAGGCAAAGGCGCTCACCATCGCCTAGTAACGTCGCACCTGCGGATCGACCTCGACACTCCACCGATCAATACCGCCCGCGACATTCAGCACGCGCAGATGCCCGGCCGACCGGAGATACTCCGCAACCATCGCGCTCCGCATTCCATGATGACACAGCACGGCGATCTCTCGGTCACGCGGCAGCAGCACCTGCTGCGCGGGAATCAGCGACATGGGAATGTGGCGCGCACCGGGAATTGCCGCCGTGGCAATCTCCCAGTCCTCCCGTACGTCAAGCACGAGCACATCACCAGCCGCGAGCCGTCCCTGTAGGGCCTTCGGCGTGATCTCACGCGTCGCGGGGCCGCTCGGGCTCGGTGTCCCTTCGCCGCAGAACGCCGCGTAGTCGGCCAGCAACTCGCGTTCGGTGCGGGTCGCGCACCACGCACACGTGGGATCACGATCGACCGCCACCTCACGAAAGCGCATGGTCAGTGCGTCTACGACCAAGAGCCTCCCCTGCAACGGCGCACCGATGCCGAGAATCAGCTTCAGCGCCTCGGTCGCCTGCATCGTGCCGAGCAATCCCGGAAGGACGCCGAGCACTCCGCCCTCAGCGCAATTCGGCACGCTCCCCGCCGGCGGGGGCTCTGGGTGCACGCAGCGATAGCACGGGCCATCACCGACGCCATAGACCGAGAGTTGGCCCTCGAACCGATGCACACTCGCCTGCACCAGGGGGCGACCCTCGAGCACGCAGGCATCGTTCAGGAGGTATCGCGTGGTGAAGCTGTCGGTCCCGTCGAGCACGAGGTCGTAATCGGCGATGATGCCGCGCGCATTGTCGCGCGTGAGGGCGACCTGCCAGGTGTCGAGTGTCACGTGCGGGTTGAGGGCCTCGAGCCGCGCACGCGCCGACTCCGTCTTCGGACGCCCGACCACGCTCGTGTCATGCAGGATCTGCCGCTGCAAGTTGTGGACGGCGACCACATCGGGATCCACCAATCCGAGCCGACCGACTCCGGCCGCCGCCAAATAGAGCGCGGCCGGCGAGCCAAGGCCGCCGAGCCCGACAATCAACACGGACGCATCGCGGAGTCGCTCCTGCCCCGCTTCTCCGACCTGCGGGAGCGTAAGGTGGCGCGCGTAGCGCTGGCGGTCGTCGGGCGTGAGCGACATGGCTGAAAATATACGCGAGGGGGCCGCGCGGCTCCCTGTGGATGCCAGCGCTGCCCCCTCGCGACCGCGGGAGTGGTCCCGGAACCTCCCCCGCGGTTACCGCTCGCCGCGCACCGTGCGCACCGTGCGCGTGGCGCGGTCCAACGCGGCCGTCGCCGCATCGAACCGTGCGACGAGATCCTGCATTTCCTGCGCGAACAACACCTCGTTGCCGTAGCGAATCGCTTCGTTCACCGAGGGGAAGACCATGGTGCTGTAGCCATTATCGACGTCGGCCACGTATATGAGATTCCTATACCAGGGCCGAGAACGCAAGCCCTCCGGCCGCGTGAGTGCACGTTCGACCTCACGCAACGCGGCGTTCGTCGTGATCTGCTGTGCACGCGGCAACGTTCCTTGGAGGGCCGCATCACGCGCCGTCGCGAAGCGTTGCGCGGCGCTCTCCATCCGATCGATCGCGCTCGCGAGCGGCGCCGACGACCCGCGCCATCCCTTCGTCGCCAGCGAGCGATCCACCGGCGCGAGATAGCGCCGCATCGTCCGCGCGAACTCCGTGTAGTCGTACGGCAACACGTCCGCATTCGCGAGCCGCATCATCATCGCCGTGCCAACGCGCGCCGCCGCCGCGTGATACCGGTAGCCCGGATCGCCGAAGCGTTCCATGAACGTGTAGGAGTCGTAATTCGAGTGGTAGATGCCGTTCCCGCCGCCGAACCCCCAGTCGGCGTGCGGAATGCCGAGGTGATTGTAGAACCCGGCGAAATCACTGCCGCCGCCGGGATCGCCCATGCCGGGCTCCTCGCCACTGGGCACGCCGGCATTCCGCCGCCACACGTCGTAGACGCTTCCGGCACCACTGGGATCGGGCACCGTACGCGCAATGTCGCGGAGCACGCCACGCAGGCTCGGGCTCCCACCACCACCGAACGACGGCCCGCTCGCCGAGACGTCCTGATTGAGATACGCGACCGCCCCGCGCATGAGGCGGAGCGAATCATCCTCCACATACTCCGTCGAGCCCACGAGGCCCCACTCTTCGGCGTCCCACGTGGCGAACACCAGCGTGCGGCGCGGACGCCACCCTGCTCGCACCTGCTCCATCACCGCGCGCGCGGCCTCAACGACACTCACGGTGCCCGACACGTTGTCCACCGCGCCCGGGCTCCAGGCGTCGCGATGGGCGCCGATAATCACCAGCTCATCGGGGAAATCGGTGCCGCGGATGATGCCATAGGTATTCCAAATTGGTTTGAGGGCGGCGGTCGCGGAATCACTGAACACCTTGACGCGAGCCACCACGGGGCCAGGGCCGGCGTGATACCGGAAGGCCAGCCCACCCTGCCACGACTGCGGGATGCTCGATCCACGCACCTCCTCGAGCAACGCCACGGCATTGCCGTACGACAGCGGCAACACGGGGATTCGCGGGACCGGCATCGAGTCGAGGGGAATCCGGCGGGCGCCCGCGCGCGACGGGTACCCCGGCGTCGAGGGATCCCCCGCGCCATTCATCACGCTGCCGCGCTGCACGCCGCGCGCGTTGCGGTACGGCCCTTCGGGATACACATCGCCGCGCACATAGCCATCGTCCGCGGGATCCGAGTACATCAGGAGCGCCAGCGCCCCCCGCTTCTCCGCCTCGCGCGCTTTGATGCCGCGAAAGCTGCGTCCATAGCGCGCGATCGCGATCTTGCCGCGGACACTCACGCCGAGGGAGTCGAGCTGTGCGTAATCCTCGATCAGGCCGTAGTTCACATAGACGACCTCGCCCGTGACATCCCCCGTACCGCTGTAGCCATTCACCGTTGGGTACTCGGGGTGCGCGAGCGTCGTCGGATCCTCGGCCACCTGCCCTTCACGAAGCTCCAACTGCCGCGGCGTGCCATCCATGCGCCACACGCCGTAGTCCACCGTATGCGGGAGCCACACGTGATACTCGCGCACCTCGGTGGTGAG
>CAYUMN010000005.1:0-3083 GCA_964445835.1 uncultured Gemmatimonas sp. | reverse complement strand
GCATCGCCTCGATCACGAGGTCGCGCGTGCGCGCTTGCGCGGCGGTGCCAGCGATGTGCGGGCGATCAGCGAGTGCCCGCGCCAACGCCTGCGCCCGCGTCGAATCCGGACGGGCGATCGCCCCCGACTCGGCGCGGCGCTGTCCCTCGGTGGTCGACGTCGCGTAGCCCGGAAGTTGCTGTGCCGCGAGCCCGGGGACGACGAGCAGGACGAACGCGAGCGCCGCACGTCGAGCGCGCGACAGGAACCGTGGTGACGACATAACGCCTGTGATAAAAGTCAGAAGCCGTGGAGTGCGCGCTCAGCGGCGCCCTCGAAATCCTGATGGACCGAAAGCTATCCTCGCCCTACACCATCGTGCGGCCGGGGATCGCCCCACCGACGAGTGGTTCGGTACCGAACACCGCGCCACCACGACGAATGACTTCGGGAAGAACGTGCGTCTCGCACAAGCTGCACGTTCTCCCGGCACCCATCCCTCAGCGCCATCGCGACCCACACAGCGACGCGCGCGCGGCGGAGTTCCCGGCCTGACGCAATCAGGGGGTGCTGAGCGGAAGTGGCCGACCATCGAGCGACTCGGCTGGCCGGACGCGCAACAGTTCCGCGAGCGTCGGCGCGATGTCCACCACGCGCGCGCGGCCAGCGCGCAGCCCGGCGGGAATTCCCGCACCCCAAATCAGGATGGGCACCCGCGCGTCGTAGTCGTGCGGTGAGCCGTGCGTCGCGTAGTCGACCCCCAGCGGATACGAGAAGGGAGTGAGGGTCACAACCGCACGCACCTCTCCCCCCGGCGCGAACATGTGCAGCCAGCGTCGCGCGATGTCGTCCTCGACCGTGTCGGCCGTGGCGAGTTCGGAGACCAGATCGGCGCGGAGCACCCCAGTGTACCGACGCAGGTCCTCGGCCCAGATCCCCGCGTAGACATCGGGATCCTTCCCCGCCGACCGGAAGGCGCCGATGTCGACGATGCGAAAACCGTCATCGTACGTGACCGCGGCGCTGTCGATGCCATCGACCACCATGCGCTGCTTTGTCCACAGCATCGCGCGGCGGGTATCGACGCGCTGCGCCTGCATGTTGTCGTAGTAGGCCGAGCGCAGATCCGGATACGGCGCGACGCCGTGATCCGCCGTCACGACCACAATCACACGGCTCGGATCGCGCAGCGTGAAGAGCGAGTCGAGGAACTGCCCGAGATAGCGATCAAGGCGGAGCAGTTGATCGTGGATCTCGCGCGAGTCTGGACCATAGCGATGGCCCACCGCATCGGTGGCGGAGAGGGAGACGGCGAGGAGGTCCGTCCGCCGCTGCGAGGCACCGAGTGCCAGGGCGGTGACCCCATTGAGCGCGAATGCCAGCGTGAGTGAGTCCATGACGGGATACTCCTTCACCTCGCGCGCCGCCGCGTCTGGAGTGGACGGCAGTCGATGCGGGAAGGTGATATCCACCCCGTTGTTCTCGCGCGGAATGGTATCCGCCGCCGTATAGCGCTCCTCCGGCAGGAGGAGCGTCCACGCCGTACCGGCCTGCTGCTGCGGTCCTCGCCGCGCATTGAACTCGCTCACCCACCCCGGCAAGGCCTCGCGGTAGTAGGTGCTCGTCGTGAAAGTGCCGTTCGACGCATACCAGTACACGTCGGACTTCGCGGTGCCCATCGGAAGGATCGCGCCGCGATCCTTCCGCGAGACCGACAGCGCACGCGAGGACGGATCGGCCGTCTTGAGCCAATCGTACAGGACCGTCCCGCGAAATCGGAAGGGCGAGGCACCGAGTTCGGCACTGCCGAGGAGCGGCGCCTCGCTCGTGTTCACGCCCCGGGAGTTACTCGAGATTCCCGTGTGCACCGGAAAACGTCCCGAGAGGATGCTGGCGTGTCCCGGCGCGGTCTCCGTGATGGCGTGATCGTGCGTGGCGCGTGGCCACACCGCGCTCTCGTCGAGCAAGCGCCGGAGCCCGCCGCTGAACTCCGCCCCGTACCGGTCGACGTAATCGCTGCCGAGCTGGTCCACCGTGATGACGACGACCAGAGCGGCTCGCGAGCTGTCGCTGCGACCACCGCGCGACGGAAGGCTCCCACTCGCACAGGACGCGAGGAGCAGCACGAGCACCGCCAGGGAGAGTACGCGACGCAGGGACATGGTTCGGGGTCCGGAGACGATTGACTCCCGTACGTTGCGCCTCCGCGAGCCATCCCACCAGAGGGGCAACGCGGACGCGCGCTCCGTCATTCGCTATCCGATCGCCGCCTCAAGCATCGCGACGCCTTCAACGAGGTCGGCGCGCGTCATCACGAGCGGCGGCAGCAACCGGAGCGTGTGGTCGCCCGCGCTGACCAGGATCAATCCCTTCTCCAACGCACGGCCGACCACCTCCTTGGCAGGATCGGTCACATCAAGGCCCCACATCAGGCCGCGACCGCGTACCGCCCGCACCTTTGGCGAGCGCACGGCCAGCGTCGCCAACTGATCACCGAGCCATTGCCCCTCCCGGCGGACATGCTCGAGCATGGCCGGGTCGCTCAAGCGATCGAACACATGATTCGCGACGTGCGCGACGAACGGGCCGCCGCCAAAGGTCGTCCCGTGATCCCCGGGTTGAATGGCGTCAGCCACCTGCTGCGTGAGCAGCACAGCGCCCATCGGCAGTCCGTTCGCCATCGGCTTCGCCATCGTCAGGAGATCCGGCGTGATGCCGTATTGCTCGTAGGCGAAGAACGTCCCGGTGCGCCCGTACCCGCACTGAATCTCGTCGAGAATCAGGAGCACTCCGCGCTCGCGCGTCAGCGCACGCAACTCGCGGAGAAACCCCGTGTCGAGCACGCGGACACCGCCCTCGCCCTGGATCGGCTCGGCGATCACCGCGGCCGTTTGCTCATCGGAGAGCACGCGGCCGAGTTCTTCGATGTCGCGCTCGTGGATGTGGATGCCGCCGGCCAAGGGACGGAATGCATTGCGATACTGCGGCCGATCGGTGGCGGCCACCGTGCCGAAGAGGCGCCCATGGAAGGCGCCGCGCAGGGAGATGATCTCATGCTTCGCGGGACCGCCGACGCCGCGCGCCCACTTGCGCGCGAACTTGAA
>CAYUMN010000004.1:33702-35023 GCA_964445835.1 uncultured Gemmatimonas sp. | reverse complement strand
GTCCCCGCGTTCGCTGCCCTGCAGGGTGCCCCAGCGAGAGCCCCCGCCCCGCCAGTTCCCCCGCTCCCAGACGCTCCGGGGCAGGCAACTGGTGCGCCTGGTGCCTCTGGTGCGCCTGGTGCGTCTGGTGCCTCTGGTGCGGCTGGCACGACCGCTCCCGAGGCTCCCGCGAACCCGCAGGCGGTCCGCGACCAGATTCGCGACCAGATCAGCCAGGGAATCCGGGACGGCATGCAGACCGAAGCGGTCATCTCGCAGGAGCCGCCGTATGCACGGAATGAAGACATTCCGCCGGAAGTCATTCCGATTGTTGGAATCGTCTTCGGCTCAATTGTGGCGATCGTGCTCGGCTATCCGATTGTGCGCCTGATCACGCGGTTGTTCGAGAAGGCCGCGGACAAGTCGTTGCTGCGCGCGTCGGATGTGACGAGGCAGTTGAAGACGCTGCAGGACAGTGTCGATACGATGGCGATCGAGATCGAGCGAATCAGCGAATCGCAGCGATTCCAAGATCGGTTGTTGTCCGAGCGCGAGAAGGACGTCGTGCGCCTGCCAGCGGAACGCACGGGCGACCGGAGTTAGGGGCGCAATCACAGGCTCGGCCTGTTCTAAGCACAAGGCTCCAGGAGCAGTAGCGCTACGAGCTTCGGACGCTCGCGCTTCGGACGCTCGAGCTTCATAGACGGAGGGATACGGCTGCCGTGATGGAGCAGATCGGCGCGCGCCTTGAGTCCAGTCGTGAAGGCCTCGTCTGCGTCGAGGGGATGCCGTGCCTCGCTTGTTTTGCCTGTGTCACGTGCGTCACGTGCATCGCGAGCGACCCCTGGATCCCCAGTGCGCAGGAGCCTTCGTAGCGCTTGACCCGTGCCGACTCCGGGTGACCGGGCGAGCGCGTCGAGTGCCGTCGTGCACTCCTCCGCCAGCGTGCCCCGTGAGGCAAGGGGCGTTCGCTGCAGAATCGCGTCCAGCCGCCGGCGCGCGGCGCGCATCGCGGACGCGTCTCCAGACGGGTTGCCGAGCACCTCGCGTGCGGCGCGCGCGGCACACCACCGCGCGAGATGGCGTCGTGCCTGGAGCACGCGCGTGGGACTGACATCGCGCGCGGGTCCCTCCGCCACGGTGGCAATCATGGCGAGTGCATGCGGATTAGTGGTGATGCGGAGCTGGCCGCGCCGCCGCCGCGCGCCGACGAGCGTGAGCGTCGCACCGTGACGCACCAGCGCAAGGAATCCCGCGGTCACCGAATGTGCGCAGGCGATGCGTGACACCTGATGCGGTGGCACACGCCACCGCATCAGCCGTGTCTCGAGGTGCTCGCGCG
>CAYUMN010000004.1:0-33602 GCA_964445835.1 uncultured Gemmatimonas sp. | reverse complement strand
ACCTGATGCGGTGGCACACGCCACCGCATCAGCCGTGTCTCGAGGTGCTCGCGCGCGCTCGCCTCACGCACGGCGTCGTCGCGCGCTCCTGACTTGCGGCGCAAACGCGCATTGAGACGCACGAGCGCCTCCGCCGCGACTGGCATCGCAAAGTGCGTCTCGTAGACCTCGCGCGCGCCGCCGAGTCGCGCGATTCGCCCCGTGCGTTGCTCGAAGCGCGCCGGATTCCACGCCCCGTCCCCGTGCACGATGATCCCGACGCCCTGCAGCTCCACGCCCTCGGCAAGGAGGTCTGTGGTGAGCAACAGGCGTATCGCCCGCGGGTCCGCTGCACGAACCGGCCGCGCGCGCGGGCCGAGTGCGCGGAGGATCTCGTCGCGCGACCACCGTCCGTGTGCGGCAAACACGCGGGACCCGGTGATCGCGACGACGCCCGGAGAGGCTCGCATCGCCCGAAAGAGCGCGACCACGGTCTCGGCGTGTCGCGCGAATACCACCACGCGCGTGCTGGGGTGTTCGGCCATCAATGTCCGCAAGGCCGCGGCGCGCGCGGCGAGATCCTGGGCGACCCGCGGGTGGACCACGGCGCGCATCTCGCGCACCGCGTCCAGATGCATGCGCAGGGCGTGCGATGCCTCGGCTGGCGGAATGGAGGTCGGATCGGCAAGGAGCAGCGGCATCGCGAGTTGCGTGGCGTCCTCGCCGAGGATCCACTGCGCGAGGGCGCGGCGGTCGGGCCAGCGACCCTCGGCGAGTGAATCTGCGAGGGCCTCGGCGCGTTGGATGCGACGACGCAGCGCGGCGTCGAGCGCTGCGAGGCTCGAGCCCCAGGCCATCGCGAGCGAGATCTGGATGAGCGCGAGCGCCGCGACTCCGTCCGCGGCGGGGAGAGGGGGAGGGAGGGCGCGGATCAGCGCGTCGAACTCCGGCGGCGCGTCGAGCCCGTGCAGCGGAGCCAATCGCTTCACGAGCGGGCGCGCCATGGAGTGACCGGCCCGACGAATCACCACGCGTGCGAGGGACTCGGCGTCGAGTGTGTGGGCACGCTCGCCGAGAAAGAGCGCGAGAAGCGCGGAGAGATCGCCGGCGCGATTCACCACCGGCGTTGCCGTCAGCAGGAGCACCTGCGCGCCCGCGCACAACTCGGCGAGTCGGCCGTAGCGCTGGGCGCTGGGTGTGCGTGCGTGATGTGCTTCATCTACGATGACGAGTGGGGCACGGCTGATATGCGACGTGCGACTCAACGACTCGAGCGAAATGAACTGAATCGTTCGCTCGGCGCGCGCCGAAGCGGCAATCCACTGTGTGCGCAACGCCGCCGGCGCGGCCACGATCACGCGCTCGGTGCGTGCGGCCACAGCGAGCGCGATGACTGTCTTCCCCGTGCCGGGCGGATCTGCGAGCAGCGCCCCACCGAACTCGGTGAGCGCGGAGTCAATAGCCTGCACGGCGGCGCGCTGGGAGTCGCGAAGCGTGTAGCCACCGATACGGTGGATCGAACCGTGCGATGCAAGCACTCCATTGGCAATCAGCGCACGCACCGAATCGGCGCTCTCGATCGCGCTCGGAACTGGTGCGGCGAGCGCGCCGAGAGCCCGCGCCACGTCAGCGCTCAGAGCCCGTGCCACGAGAGCAGTGGTGCGATCGCCTCGTGCGTGACGCCGTATGCGTCGAGCACCTGCTCGGTGAGCGTCCACTCGTCGGTGGGCTCCCCGCGTGCGGCATCGCGTCCGAGTGGAGCGAGGATCGCGCGTGCCCGGTCCCACTCGCGCGGAATCGGGAATCGTGCACAGGTCCAGCCCAAGTAGCGACGATACCCGCCGCGCGCTGGTTCGGCGAGCGCGCCAAGCCAGGCCGCTCCCACGGGAGAGTTGAGCAGCACCGCGAATGCGTAGGCATCGTCCTCTGAGCGCGCGCGCACGACGTAACAGGTATTGAGCGGTACGGTGAGATCACCAGCGGCAAGGACCAGCGCGCGTGGTGCACGACCGATATCGCCCCAGACCACCCGTGGCCGATCGGCACGCGCCGCTTCGGTGCGAAAGAGCGCCCACCAGCGTCCGCCACGCCCATCGGTGCGTTGCTCCAGTTGACGGCGCCACGGCAGGAGGCGTCGGTGAATTGCCGTGGGCAGCGAGGCGAGCGGCTCGCCGCGCACGTCGTGCGTCCAGAGGATCGCGCTCTCTGATGCTTCCGCGTTGGCCCGCCAAGGTTGCAAGTGCTCGCCGCGCAACAACGGGCGCACGCAGGCTTCCTCGATGCGCGCCATGGCCGCCTCTGCGCGGGAGAGTACGAATGCTTCATTGCATCCGCTCTTCACCCCCAAGAGTGGCCGCCCGAGTACCGACTCCGCGAGCGGTATGCCCGCACGCTCGAGACCGTCGAATGCCGTACGGACCGCGGCGGGGAGCAACATCCACGGTGCACCCGGCGAGTCGTCGAGCGCGAGGTGTGTGCGCTGCGTGTGCCAGGTGAGGGGACGATCGTGTCGGTGCACCGTGGTGAGAATCTCTGCGGGCGCCGGCGACTCTCGCCGCGCGACCAACGCGGAGGGGTACACGACGGCGTCGAATCCCGCGCTGGACCCGCTCCAGTCCTCGAGAATCAGCGGCGGCGCGTGCGCGGCGAGCAACGCACGCACTCCCCCTCCGGCCAAAGCGCACCAGAGCTTGGCTGGGAGCAGGAGCGCGAGGGCGCCGCGCGGTGCGGTGAGGCGGAGCGCACGCTCGGTGAAGAGCGCGGCGAGATCTGCCTGCCCAGCGAAGCCTTTTCCGGCACCGGCACTTGCCGCGCCCGCTTCCCACGCCGCGCCACGAAACACCGCGAAGCGTTCTCGCAGGGCGGCACGCTGCTCGGCGGGAATGGCGTGCGTGCGGACCCAAGGGGGGTTTCCCAGCACGAGATCGAATCCTCCAGCGGCCGCGGCGTCGGCGAAGTGGGTCGCAAAGGAGAAGGGGAGGGCGCCCCCGTTCTTGAGCGCGCTGATGGCACCTCGTACGCGCCGCACTTGGGCACGGAGGTGATCGAGCGCGGCGCGCGTCACGCGGTCGGTACCGCGTGTGCGGGTGAAGAGATCGGGGGAGCGTGCCGCGGCAATCAGGTCGCGTCGACGCGCCGTGAGCGATGCCAGCCGTGCGTCCAGCATCGCAAGAGCCCGCGCGCGTTCCTCGCGTTCGAGCGCGGCGCCGAGCGTGCGCTTGCGTGTCCCGCTCGCGCGGGCGTAGCGGAGTCGTCGCGCCTCGATGCGCGGATCGGAGTCCGGACGGGCGTCTTCGAATCCGAGGCCCGCGAGCGCATCCCCTTCGCGCACGTTGCGGTCGAGGTTGGGGAGCGGCGCCACGCGCGCGGGATCCTCGTGCGGCTCCTCGACGACAACCGAGAGCCAGAGTCGCAGTTGGCAGAGCCAGACCGCGGTGGGGTCGATGTCGACGCCGAAGACTGAGTGCGCGAGCACATCACGCCGTCGTGCGGCGACATCGCGCGGGTCTCCCGCGACCGCGCGGAGCTTGGCGAGCGCTTCGAGTGCGAAGACCAGAAAGGCGCCGGAGCCGCAGGCGGGATCGAGGATGCGAAATGCGCTGAGCCCCGTGCCGGCCGACCGATCGTGAGCCGCCGCGGGGCCTGTACTGCTCGGCGCAACGCCAAGCGCGCGAGCCAGCGTCTGCCGGTCGCGCGACCCGAGCGTCCGCTCCTCCCAGCATGCGTCGAGCAGGTCACGTGACACTCCCCGCGGCGCGAGTGCCGTCGCGAGTCCATCGCGCCCAAGTCGGGTAATGAGCGCTGGCGGCGTGTAGAAGGCTCCCTGAGCGCGACGTGTCCCCTCGTGCATCAGCGATTCAAAAGCGCGGCCGAGCATCTCGGGGTCCACGGCTGCATCGGACCAATCCTCGCTCGACTCGCGCGCCGTGAGTCGATAGCGGGCGAGCAGTCCACCGATCACGCCGCCGATGGCATCGTCCGTGAGCCGGAGGTCGCGATACTGCGATTCGATCGGCGCGCGCGTGAAGAGTCCGCCATTCAGGAACGGCACTCGGCCGAATGATCTGGCTGTGGCGGCCCGTGCGCGGACGGGCGTGTTGAGCGTACCGAACCAGAGCGGTTCGAGCAGTCGGCGATGTGCACCGAAGATGCCACCGCTGCGTGCGACGAACTGGGTGCGCAGGAACTCTCGATCGCCATCGAGCCAGCCACGGGCTTCGAGGAAGGCGAGAAATAGCAGTCGCGATGTATGAAGCAGCGCAATCGTGCGGCGTGCCTCCGCAGGCGCACGTCCTTCTGCGGACTCGGCCATGGTCGTGACGTGATGTTCCAGTTCCCGGTAGAACCGCCGCGTCAGCGCATCGCGTCCGAGCGTTTCTCGCCAGCGGAGGTGGACCATCAGGTCACTGCCGTCGGTCGCGCCTGCCATCAGCGCAAAGGTCTCGGCGTCACTTTCGCGGACTTGGGCTGGGTCGACCTCGATCGCAGGAACCGCGCCGAGCCCTGAGGGCGGGGGCGCGGCGATGTAGAGATGTCCGGTGCCGGCGTCGCGGGTAATCAGGAGCCACGACGGCTCGGGTGCGGTCCGCACGATGGCTCGCGCGAGCGCGACGGTCTCGGTGCGCGCGTTGGCGCGGAACTCCGCACAGAGCAGGCGGAGGGTGCCGCGCCCCGCGGCGACGCGCACGAGCTGGGCGCCTCGCGGGAGCCCGAATCGGCGTGCAGTGGCGCGATCGAGGGGGAGAGAAGGGGCGAAGCCGAGCGCGGCGCCGAGTGCGGCGATGGTGTCTAGGCTGGTGGTGGCGGAGAGTAGCCGCGCGGCGTGTCGGGTAGTGAGCACGGGCGCATGGTGGCGCCTGCGGTGCGGAACGTGCGGATCATCCTATTGCCGATGTGAGCGGATGATCTCCATAGAGACCGCGGACACGACGGCATCGGCCGGGCCGGCAATGCTGACGGCGCCGATCTCCCCAACGCGCCGACGCTGCGCGCATCGATCACCTTCTCGCCCATGGCCTGTTCAGGGCTCATGTACTGCGGCGTACCGAGCGAGAGGCCGGTCTGCGTCCTCCGCTGCCCGCCGGCGTGCTGGACGGCGAGTGCAATCCCGAAATCGGCGACCAGTGCGTGCCCGTCCTGCAGCAGGATGTTCTCGGGCTTGATATCGCGGTGCACGATGCCGAGCGAGTGCCGCGCCGAGGTCGGGATGCGTCACGTCGCCGCCGATCCCGTCGGCACCCCTCAAGCGCCCGCACCGCTGGCTACACCCGCGTGCGGTGCGCTACCATACACCGTCCCTCCGCGCGCGCTCGTCCACGCATCAGTCAGGATTTCGACCGCTCGTGAGCTCCCAACACGACCGCCTCCGCGTCGCCCTCGCCGACCGTTACCGCCTCGAACGCGAGCTCGGTGCCGGCGGCATGGCCACGGTCTACCTCGCGCAGGACCTCCGGCACGACCGCGAGGTCGCGATCAAGGTGCTGCATCCCGACCTCGCCGCCGCGCTCGGCGCCGAACGGTTCGTCGCCGAGATCAAGACGACGGCGAAGCTGACGCACCCGCACATCCTGCCGCTGCTCGACTCGGGGAACGCCGACGGCTTCCTGTACTATGTGATGCCGGTGATGACGGGCGAGACGCTGCGCTCGCGGCTGCAGCGCGAACGCCAGCTGCCGATCCCCGAGGTGGTGCGCCTCGCGAAGGAAGTGGCGAGCGCGCTCGACTACGCGCATCGCCAGGGCGTGATCCACCGCGACATCAAACCGGAGAACGTCCTGCTGCACGAGGGGCAGGCGCTCGTGGCGGACTTCGGGATCGCGCTCGCCGTGCAGTCCGCCGGCGGGGCGCGGATGACGCAGACGGGTCTCAGCCTCGGCACGCCGCAATACATGAGTCCCGAACAGGCGATGGGCGAACGCACCGTGGACGCGCGCAGTGACGTCTACGCGCTCGGCGCCGTGACGTACGAGATGCTGACGGGGGATGCGCCGTTCACGGGGTCGAGCGTGCAGGCGATCGTCGCGAAGGTGCTGGCCGAACGGCCCACGCCGCCGCACACCGTGCGGGACACGGTGTCGCCCGCGTTGGAGCAGGCGGTGTTGACGGCGCTGGCGAAGTTGCCGGCCGACCGCTTCGCGAGTGCGAAGGAGTTCGCGGAGGCACTGGAGGCGCAGGGCGCGTCGAGCGCGGTCATCGCAGCGCGCCGCGGCGCGTCGACGATGCGTGACGCCCGAGGCGCTGGGGCCTGGCGACTCGCGGCCGCCGTGCTTGCACTCGTCTCGCTCGGAGCGCTCGGCTTTGCGGCGCGTGAACGCCGTGTTGCCCGTGCGGTGGTCGACGCAGCGCCAGTGATCCGCGCGCATTTCGACCTGCCGCGCGGCACTCGTATCGCGGACGCGCTCGTTGGCGGCACCGTCGCCGTCTCGCAGCAGGGCGACCTCATCGCCTTCACGACGATCACGGCGAGCGGCTACCAGATGCACGTGCGGCGCGTCGATGAACTTGAAGCGCGGCCGCTCGGCGGACCCAATATCGCGGGACGCAATCTTACCTTCTCGCCCGATGGGAAGTGGATCGCCTTCACCGAAGGGAACCGGCTGCAGAAGGTGCGCGTGGACGGTGGGGCAGTCGAGGATCTTGGCACGACCGGGGGCACCGTGCCGTACGGCCTCGCCTGGAGCGCGAGCGACACGATCTACATCGGGTCGTTCAGCGGGATCTTCGTGGTCCAGGCATCGGGGAGCGCCGCGACCCGACTCGTGGGCGGCACGTTGCAGGGCCTTCGAAACGGCCAACGCTGGCCGCTCGCGCTCCCTAGCGGACGGGCGATCGCGTACGCGCGCGGCAACAACGCGTCCGACGTGTCGCGACTCTCGGTCTATTTGCCCGCGAGTGCCACCTCGATCGACTACGATATCCCCCTAGCGATCCCTGTGGGCGTGGTCGACGACCATCTCGTTTACGTCACCACGGCGAGCGAGCTGATGGCGGTTCGCATCGATCTCGAGACGGGTCGACCGCTCAGCGAACCACTGCAGATCGAGGACGGCGTACTCATTGACGCGACGGCGGGCGCGAAGGCTGCCCTCTCCGCCTCGGGCACGCTCGTGTATATCCGCGGCCGCTCGCAGTTCCAGCCCGTGCTGCTCGGTGCGAACGGCGCCGAGTCGCCAGTGATTGAGGAGCTCCGCTCCTATTCCACGCCGCGCTATTCGCCGGACGGTCGACGGATCGCAGTCACCGTGTTCGCGCAGGGCGCGAGTAACATCTGGTTGCTCGATGTCGCGCGCCGGACCTTCTCGCCGCTGACCAGCGATGGAACGAGCATGCGTCCCGAGTGGAGTGCGGACAGCAGGCACGTGGTCTTCATCTCGCAGCAGGACGGGCAGAGCTCGGTCATGTGGCAGCTGGCGGACGGCAGCGCGTCGGCGGAGGTGCTCTACCAGCCGGAGCTCGAGGTGTACGAGGCTCTTGTGTCGCCGGACGCGAAGTGGCTCGTCTTCCGCACGGCACCCGGGGTGCGGTACCCGCGCGACATCCTTGCGGTCCAGTTGGATTCGGCACGCGACCGCGGGGCGAAGGTGACCGAGCTGGTCACAGGACCAAGCACCGAGAGCCTGCCGCGTTTCTCCCCCGATGGCCGATGGCTCTCGTATCAGTCGAACGAATCCGGGCGGTTCGAGGTCTACGTCCGGCCGTTCCCGGAGAATGGGGCCCGCGTCCCGGTGAGCGTCGGCGGTGGCACCGAGCCGATCTGGGCGCGCGACGGCAGTGCCCTGTTCTATCGCGGCCCGCTCGGCGAGGTGATGCGGGTCGGGGTGAGCACTCGCGACGGTTTCGCGATTGGCGACCGGCGCATGGTGGGAAAGGGAGACTACCTCACCGACGCGTCGCACGCAGACTGGGACATCGCACCCGACGGGCGCTTTCTGTTGCTCAAGCGGGCAGGCGACGCGTCGCAGCTGCTGGTGGTGCACAACTGGGCACGAGAGCTGCGCGAGAAGACGAGCGCGCGGCGATAGCGTTTAAGGTCGGCGGCTCCATGGATGAACGCCTTGCGGGTCGCGCGCGGATGCGCCACGCAGGAATCGTCCCAGCTCGGGTACAGTGCTGCACTCACCACCCAAAGGACTCCACAGCGATGCGCACATTCATTGTCGAAGGCGACGGCCTGCCGAAGTTGACATCACCAATCAGTCACGCGGTCGTCGTCAACCACCTGTGCTATCTGAGCGGCCAGCTGTCCATTGGCGCGTCGGGCGAGTACATCCCGGGCACGGCACAGGAAGAGGCAACGCGCGCCTTTGGCAATCTGTTCAGCGCCGCGCGCGCCGCCGGCTTTGCGCTCGAAGACATTACGTTCGTCGATATCGCGTTTGTCGACCTCGCTGATCTTCCCCAAGTCAATGACGTCTACGCAAAGGTGTTCCCTGAGGGAAGACGTCCGGCGCGCACCATTTACCAAGCCGCAGCACTCCCGTACGGTGGACGCATCAAGGTCATGGGAGTCGCCATCAAGGACGCCTGACCTTCATCATCATTCGCCGGAGACGGTTCCGCGTGTTAACGTCACGGGCATGACGCGCATCGCACTGCTCCTGCCCCTCGCACTACTTGTCGCCGCTTCCCGGTTGGAGGCGCAGCGCCCCGCGCCGACCATCGTCTCCGACTCGGTCGAGGTGATCCGCGTGGTGCAGCGGTATATCGACGCGCTCATGGCGAAGGATACTGCCTCCCTGCGCGCCGCCTCGCTACCCTCGGCGACGACGGTGGCGATTGCCCTGTTGCCCGGTCCCCCACCGACGACGGGCCCAGCGCGCGCCCAAACGGTGGACGAGGTCGTCGCGGCGACGGGGCGCGGGACGCGCCGCTTCACGGGCCGAGTGTGGGCAATTGAGGTCTCCGTCACTGGACCGGTTGCGATCTACCGGGCGCCCTATGATGCCTGGTACGACGGCGTTTTCGGCCACTGCGGCGTGGACCACTATATCCTCGCGCGCAGTGACGGCGCGTGGCGGGTGAGTCAGCTCCTCTACACGCGCCAGACCGAGGGCTGCGCACCGAGCCCGCTGGGACCACCGCGCTGATCTTTGTGCGACTGTACTAGATCCCGACCTTTCGCAGTAGCGCCTCGAACGCCGGGTCGCCCCGCAGCGGGTCGAGCTGCGCATCGATGCGCAGGAACATCATCGACGGCGACCGCATCTCGTACGCGCGTTCGAGCCAGCGCAGCGCCTCGGCCTTCTCGCCGAGTGCGAGATAGATTTTCGCCACTTCGTACGCGGGCACGACGCGTCCGCGGAGCACTTCGGCGAGCAAACGCCGCGCGTCGGCGCCGTCCCCCTGCACGGCCTTGGTCCGTGCGAGGCTCGCGACGAAGCCGGTGCCGCGGTCCGAGAGCCGCACCGCCTGTTCCGAGGCGGTGACGGCTTCATCCACCCTCCCGCTCGCCTCCAGCGCCCAGCTCGCCCACAGGTAGGTGAGCGCGTAGGTCGTGTCGAGCACGATCGCGCGGTCGAACGCTTCGACCGCACCGCGGAAGTCGCGGGCCTGGAAGCGCACCCAGATGATCGTCGCGCTGCGAATCGGCACGATCGGTTCGATCTCGCGGGCGCGCTCGAACTCCCGTTCGGCGTCGGCGAAGCGCCGCTGCACAGCGAGCAGGTTCCCGTACCACTGGTGCGCGATCCCGCTGTTCGGCTCAATCTCGATCGCGCGCAGGAACTCCCGCTCTGCGCGCGGTAAGTCCCAGTCGAAATAGAGCGACGCGTAGGCACGCGTGGCCTGCGCGGAGCCGAGGTTGGGATCGAGACGCATCGCCTCCTCAGCCGCCTGCGCGGCGAGCGGGAAGACCTCGCGCGGCGGGCGCTGTTCATACCAGCCCTGCACGGCAAGCGCGGTCCCGAGGGTCGCGTGCGCGCGCGCGAAATCCGGCGCGCGCCGGATCGACTCGCGGAGCAGCTCGACGGCGCGCGCGATCGACGCATCCGTCTGGCGGAGCCGGAGCGCCTGTGCCTGCAGGTACAGGTCGTAGGCAACGGGATCGGTCGTGCCGCTACTCACGGCCTGCAGATGGCCGACGACCATTCGCCCCTTCAGCGCCTCGACGATCGCGCCGGCGATCTCCGACTGAATCTTGAGCGCGTCGTCCGACGCGCGTTCGAAGGTCTGGGACCAGATCGGGTAACCGTCGGCGACCTTCACGAGGCGCGCGGCGACGCGGATGCGGTCCCCGTAGGCGCGTACGCTGCCTTCGACGACTGACTCCACACCCAGCCGCTCACCGATGACCTTCAGCTCGAGCCCCTGCGATGCGACGAGGCTCGACGAGGTGCGCGATGACACGCGTATCCCCTCGACCATGGACAGGCTCGTGATGATCTCGTCGTTGAGACCGATCGCGAAATACGCCTGCGCCGTGTCCGGGCTCAGGTTCTCGAACGGCAGCACCGCCACCGAGCTCAGCTCGCCGGCGCCGGGCGCACCCGCCGAGCCTCCACGCCCCGCGGCCCACGCCGCGGCGACGAGCGCGAGCACCGCCGCGGCGGCAATCGCCGGTCGCCGCCATGAAGGCACCGGCACGACCGCGCGCTCACCGGTCGTCACCGACGCGTCGAGCGCCTCGGCGAACTCCTGCGCCGTCCGGAAGCGGTCGGCCGGCGCGCGCGCGAGCGCGCGCGCAATCGCCACCTCGGTCGACGCGCTCACGGTGTTGCGCCGTGTGCGTAACGGCGGCGGCGTCTCGGTGAGCTTCTTCGTGGTGATCGCCATCGCGTTCGGACCCACGAACGGCGGCTCGCCGGTGAGCATCTCGAAGAGCACGCTGGCGAGCGAGTAGATATCGCTGCGGCCGTCGACGGTCACCTCGCCGTGCGCCTGCTCGGGACTCATGTACAGCGGGGTCCCGATCGCGATACCGGTGTTGGTGAGCTGATGGTCCGCTCCGTCGAAGGCGCGGGCGATGCCAAAGTCGGCGACGAGCGCATGGCCGCCCTGCAGCAGGATGTTCTCTGGCTTCACGTCCCGGTGGACGATGCCGAGCGAGTGCGCGTTGCCCAGGGCATCGGCCACCTCGCGGGCGATCCGCAACGCATCGCCCACCGGCAGCTGGCCCTCGCGCACGAGCCGGTCGCGCAGCGACTCACCCTCGACGAACGGCATCACGTAGTAGAGCAGACCATCCGACGCCCCCGAATCGAGGAGCGGGAGGATGTGCGGATGGCTCAGCTTGGCGGTGATCCGCACTTCGCGGAGGAAGCGCTCGGGGCCGAGGGCTTCGCTGAGCTCAGGATGCAGAACTTTTACGGCAACCGTGCGCCCGTGCTTGACGTCGAGCGCGCGAAACACCGTGGCCATACCGCCACGTCCTTGTTCGCGTTCAATGTCATAGCGTCCGGCGAGGGCGGCGCGGGTGCGGTCGAGAAGGCTCAGGAACGGTCCGAGAATCGAGTCATGTCATTCTAAACTGGCGGCATGCGCCTCACCACTCCACCGCGTCCGGCGGTCGCGCTCGGTCAGAACCCCTCGAGCGCATCCTGCTCCCCGGGAAACACCCGAAATATCGTCGAGAATCCGGAGATCTCGAACACTTCGCGCACCGTCTGATTCAACCCGAACGTCCGGAGCGAGCCCCCTTTGGCGCTCATCTGCTTGGCCAGCCCCAGCAGGACCCGGAGTCCCGCGCTACTGATGTAGTCGAGCGCCGAACAGTCCACCGCGAGCTTCGGACCGCTCTGCGCGACGACGGCGTTGAGCGCCTGCTGCGCTTGCGGCGACGTGATGCTGTCGAGACTTCCCGCAATCGCCGCGATGGTGACGTCGCCCTGCGTGCGTGTCGTGACCTCCATTACTCCCCTCCGCGCTAAGCGCGCGATGTCCCTTCTATTTCTGTGATTCGCTTCAGTAAGACCGTGACGTTGCGGTCGTCACGGCGATCGTATCGCACCTCGTCCATCATCTGCCGGGCCAAGTGCACCCCAAGCCCCCCGATCTGCCGGTCGGCCACCGGAAGGGTGGTGTCGGGAGCGGCCCGCCCGAGGGGGTCGAACGGCGGACCGTTGTCGGCGAGCGTCACGACCAGGGCCTCCGCGGACAGCACCACATCGATCGTCGCCTCCCCGCCGGCGCACCCGGTCAATCCGTGTGTCACGATATTAGCCAGTAGCTCGTCGAGCACGACCTGAAGGCTGCGCCGGACGTCGGGAGGCACGCGGTGCGCCGTCGCGAAGTTGGCGAAGGTCGCATGGACCCGCGCGACGTCGCTCAGGTGAGCGCCCAACGTCATATGGAAGCCTGTCCCCATTCTGCCCTCCGGAGCTATGCTCAATGACATCGCTCCGCGAGAGGCTTTTGTCAACCGTTATTCGGGTGCCCAAGGCCGAAATGTTTGCCGACTGGCTGTCACAGGGTGCACGTTTGTCCCGCGTTCCACCCCAGATCCGCCCGGTTCCGCCCGGTTCCGCCCGGTTCCGCCCCGGATCCACCCCGGATCCACCCCGGCTCCAACCTTTGAACCTCTGAGCTGTACTTTGGACGAGACCCTCTCCGCCGCCGATGACTGGGATCGCTCGCTCGTCCGTCGCTACATGGACGGCGATCGGGTCGCGGCCGAGGACCTCGTCGATCGATATCAGCGTCGACTGTTCAATGTGGCGCTCCGGATGCTCGGCAACTTGCAGGACGCCGAGGACGTGACGCAGACGGTGTTCGGGAAGGTGTTCATGTCGCTCAAGTCGTACGACCCGGAATTCCGGTTCTTCAGTTGGGTGTATCGGATGACGGTGAATGAGTCCCTCAACGCGATCAAACGTCGCAAGCAGATGGTGACACTCGAGAATGATTCAGCGCTCGTCGCGTCGGCAATCGCTGCCGATGACGCCTTGGAGGTCGAAGAGCACGTGGGGAAGGCATTGATGCAACTCAAGCCGGACGACCGGGCCGTGGTGGTGTTGCGGCACTTCGCTTCCTTCTCGCATGAGGAGATCGCCGAGGTGCTCGACGTGTCGGCACAGACGGTGAAGTCGCGGCTTTTCACGGCGCGCGAGCGCCTACGGACCTTGCTGATCGCCCAGGGGAACGCCTGATGTTGACCGCTGACGTACGCGAGTTGATCCACCACGAAGTCGACGGGGTGAACGCTCCCGAGGCGAGCGCCGCTGCGCGCGCGTTGATCGCTCAAGAGCCGGCGGCGGCGGTGTTCGCTGCCGAGCTGCGGCAGGTCAACGCGCTCCTGGGTCGGGTGGCGGAGCGCGTGCCCCCGCCGCAGCTGAAGCGGGCGATTCTCGATGCGCTGCCACGACGACCGCGGGCCTCGCCGAGCACCCCGACCGACGCGATACGCAGTGTTGAACCAGGTGTTGTCTCAGGTACGATGCACGTCCAGACCGTGATCCAAAGAGCACTTTCCCAGTTGAGTTCTGTCCTACAACGAATGGAGGAGGGCGTTATGTCGAAGAAGGCCTTGATCATCGGAACGACTGCCGTGGCGTTGGTTGCGATCATCGGCGGAGCTGTGATCGGGTACCCCCCGACCGGTGGTGAATCCGGCACGATCGGTGGCGGCGACGCGATTGCCGGCGTCGAGCGCGCCTCGCGCTACCGCGGGCGCACGATGTCGGAGCGCGACGTCACGATCGCCAATCCGGAGATTGCGGTCCTCCTCCAGAATCCGGACGTCCTCACCCTCGTCAAGAGCGATGTCTTCCGCTCGGCGATGGCGAACGAGTCCTTCCGCTCGTTGCAGTCCAACGAGTCCTTCCGTTCGTTGATGGCGAGCGACTCGTACCGCGCGTTGGCGGCCAGCGATTCGTACCGCGCGTTGATGGCCAACGATTCGTATCGTGCGTTGATGTCGAGCGATGCGTATCGTTCGCTGGAAGCCAACGAGTCGTATCGCGCGCTGATGTCCAACGAAGCGTCGCGGAATGCGATGATGAGCGAGGCGTATCGCGAGCTGGCCAACAGCGAGGCGTACCGCGCCGTGCAGTCGAACGAGGCGTTCCGCGCCGTGATGGCCAACGACGCCTTCCGTGCCGTGATGGCGAACGACAGTTTCCGCGCCGTGATGGCGAACGATGCCTTCCGCTCGGCGATGTCGAGCGATGCGTTCCGTGCGGTGATGGCCAACGACGCCTTCCGTGCCGTGATGGCGAACGACGCTTTCCGCTCGGTGATGGCGAACGACGCCTTCCGCTCGTTGCAGTCGTCCGAGGCCTACCGCTCGCTTTCGCGCAGCGCGGCGCTTTCCGAAGTCTTCATGAACGAGGCGATGCGCTCTCAGCAGTAACATCTGACCCCTGAGTCGGCCCTCCGGCCGGGCTCGGCCCCCTAACGGGGGCTGAGCCCGGCACGTAGTTTCGGGGCTCTGCCCCTCGCCCGGACGGCCTCTCGTGAAGCACGCGCACCATAGGCGCACCCCCATTGACTTCACCCCGGGCCCGCCGGGCACCTTGGGCACCAGATGGCCGCGAGCGTTCCTCGCCGGCGTCGTGCTTTGTGCCCTGATCGGCGCCCCCCGAGCTGCGGCCGCGCAGTTCGAGACGATCGAGACGCCCACCATGCGGCTCATCTACACCTCGCCGCTCCAGGCCTACCTCGTGCCGCAGGTGAATGGGTCCTTCGAGAACGCGCTCCGCTTTCACCGGCGCTTCTTTGATTACACGCCGACCGACGGCCGCATCAATGTCCTCATGCACGACCTCTGGCACTACGGCAACGCGGGCGCCCGCCCGGTCCCGGAGAACCATGTCACGATCGGTATCGCGCCTTACGGGCACGACTACGAGTCCGCCCCCGCACCCGAGCGGATGGCCTCCTCGATGAACCACGAGTTGGCGCACATCGCCACGACGGACAAGGGGACGGCGTCCGATCTGCTGTTCCGGCGCATCTTCTTCGGCAAAGTCACGCCGAACGCCGAAGTCCCGCTCTCGATGGCGTACAGCTATCTCACCACGCCCCGCTGGTACGCGCCGCGCTGGTATCTCGAAGGCATCGCGACCTATCTCGAGACCTGGATGAATGGCGGGCTCGGCCGCGCCCTCGGCCCCTACGATGAAATGGTCTTTCGCACGATCGTTCGCGACAGCGGCCAGATGTACGATGTCGTCGGGCTCGAGTCGGAAGGAACCACCGTCGACTTTCAGGTGGGAGTGAACTCCTATCTCTACGGCACGCGCTTCATGAGCTACCTGGCGCTGCAGTACGGCAACGACTCGCTCCTCGCGTGGGTGAATCGCCGCGAAGGAAGTCGCGGCTACTTCTCCACGCAGTTCCGGAAGGTCTACGGACGCTCACTCGAGGACGAGTGGGCGCGATGGATCGCCTGGGAAGGGAACTGGCAGCGCGAGAACCTCGCCTCCATTCGCGAGCATCCGACCACCACCGCGCGGCCGCTCACACGGAAGGTGCTGGGTTCGGTATCGCGCGCGTATCACGACCGGGCCACGGGGAGCATCCTCGTGGCAGTGCGATATCCCGGTCAAGAAGCGCACCTCGCGAGCATTGATATCGCCACCGGCGAGTTCACGCGTGTGGCGAACATCGTGGCCGCCGGTGGACTCTCGGTGACCTCGCTCGCCTTCGATCCCGTCACGCGCACCGCGTTCTTCACGACCAACAACTCCGATTGGCGCCACCTCCGTGCGCTCGACCTCGCCACGGGACGCTCGCGCATGCTGATTCCCGACAGTCGGATCGGCGACCTCGCGTACAACACAGCGGATCGCTCGCTCTGGGGCGTTCGTCACGACAACGGGTTCTCCACGCTGGTGCGCGTCCCGTACCCGTACACCGAGTGGCGGCAGGTCCAGACCCTTCCGTATGGCCGCGATCTCTTCGACATCGATATCTCCCCCGACGGCACCACCCTGATCGGCTCGATGTCCGAGGTGAGCGGCGATACGCGACTCATTCAGATGAACATCGCCGCCGCACTCGCCGGCGACACCACAACGACGTTGCTCTTTGAGTTCGAGCAGTGGGCCCCATCGAACTTCGTGTTCTCGGCGGACGGAAAATTCGTCTACGGCTCCTCGTACTACTCGGGCGTCTCCAACATCTTCCGCTACGACCTCACCAGAAAGCGGATGCAGCCGTTGAGCAATGCGGAGTCGGGCTTCTTCAAGCCGCTGCCGCTCACCGCCGACTCGCTGATCGTCTTCGAGTACTCGCGCGAGGGCTTCGTTCCCTCGATGATCGCGAACGCGGTCCCGGACAGCGTGAGTGCCATCAACTTTCTCGGTAATGAGATCGCCGAGCGTCGGCCTGACGTGCAGGAGTGGATGCCGCCGGCCGTTGCCGACCTCGGACTCGGCGTCAGCGCGCCCCGCCCCTACCGCGCGCGCCGCAACTTCAAGCTCGACAGTGCGTACCCTGTGGTTGAAGGCTATCAGGATGCGGCGGGCATCTCCGCGGTGGCCGCAGGCATGCGTTTCAACTTCTCCGACCGACTCGGCGCCACGAGTCTCGAGTTCACCGCGTCGTACTCGCCCGAGGAACAACTCGACCCATACGAGCGCACGCATCTGCGTGCCGTGTTCCGTCACTGGAATTGGAAGCTCACCGGCTCGCTCAACCGCGCCGACTTCTACGACCTCTTCGGCCCCACCAAGCTGAGCCGCCGCGGCCACTCCGTTGGCATTCAGTACGCCGACAACCTCTTTCTCGACGGGCCACGCAGCCTCGGCTATACGCTGCAGGGTGCGGCGCACGGCAACCTCGCCATTCTTCCGGAGTTCCAGAACGTGCCGACCGCGTTCGATGATCTCGCCATTTTTTCCGGCGATCTCGCCTACAGCTCGCTGCGCCGGTCACTCGGTGCGATCGAAGACGAACTCGGCAGTTCGTGGGACGCCTCCGCGCGCGGCAGCTTGGTGAATGGCGAGTGGTATCCGCGCCTGAGTCTCGATGCGGCGAAGGGATTTCTCCTTCCCCTCGATCACTCCTCGCTCTGGCTCCGTGCCTCGGCGGGCTCGGCTGTGGCGGGGGATCGCACACAGCCCTTCGCGCAGTTCTACTTTGGCGGGTTCGCGAACAACTGGGTCGACCACCGCGCCATCAAGCAGTTCCGGAGCACTGAGGCATTCCCGGGGCTCGAGATCAATGAGATCGGCGGGGCCACGTACACGAAGGCGCAAGCAGAGTGGGTGTCGCCGCCCCTGCGCTTCCGCAGCGTGGGAATTCCGAGCGCTTACCTGCGGTGGGCGAATCTCTCGCTCTTTGCGAGCGGGCTCGTGACCGACCTCAGTGACAGTGCCGCGCGCCGTACCTTCACGAGTGCGGGAGCACAGGTCGATGTGCGCATCGTCACGCTCTCGAATCTCGACTCCACGATCTCCTTCGGCTACGCCGCCGCCAACGGAGACGGCGTCCCGCTGAGTTCGGCGTGGATGCTCTCGTTCAAGATCATGTGAGACGGGCGTGAATACGATCGTGGGCATCGTTGTGAGTGTGCTACCGGTGTTCCTGTTTCTCGGAGCACTGGTGGTGATCGACAGCTACAAGTTGGTCGCGTTGCGCTCCGTGCTCTTCGCGGTGGCCGCGGGCGCGGCGGCGGGGTTCGCGAGCTATGGCGTGAATGTCTGGCTGCGCCCCGCGCTCGATATGGAGCTCAGCACCTACTCGCGCTACGTGGCCCCGTTCGCCGAAGAGACGCTCAAGGCCGCGTACATCGTGTACCTGATGTCGCGGAGTAAAGTAGGGTTCGTGGTCGATGCCGCGATCTTCGGATTCGGTATCGGCACCGGGTTCGCGCTGCTGGAGAACCTGTACTACCTCACGGTGAACCCCGACGCGTCCATATGGACCTGGTTCGTGCGCGGCTTCGGCACCGCCGTGATGCACGGAGGCGCCACCGCTATTCTCGCGATGGTCGCACGCACGCTGCACAACCGCTCCGACCGCTTCCGGTGGTCGTTGATGCTTCCCGGGCTGCTGGTGGCGGTGGTGCTCCACTCCTTCTACAACCATTTCCTGCTGCAGCCGCTGATCGCCACGGGATTGATCGTGCTGGTCTTCCCCTACTTGAGCATGGCGATCTTCCAGCAGAGCGAGCGCGACACGCGGTCGTGGCTCGGCGACGGCTTCGACACCGATCAAGAGCTGCTCAAGGCGGTGCGCTCCGGACAGGTCGCGGCGACGCCAGTGGGGAAGTATCTCTCGACCCTGCGGCGGAGTTTCCCGCCGGAGGCCATTGTGGACATGATGTGCCTGCTGCGCATGCGCGCCGAGCTCGGCATTCGGGCCAAGGGGGTCCTGATGGCGCGCGAGGCGGGTTTCGAAGCCGAGCCTGATCCAACGCTACCAAGCAAGTTCGAGGAGTTGCGATACCTTGAGGGGAGCATCGGGAAGACGGGGATGCGCGCGCTCCAGCCATTCATCTACAGTACGACGCAGGATCTGTGGCAGCTCAACATGCTCGATGAGGCACAGGGATGACCGGTATACCTCCACGCGGCACCGTCACGTCACTTCGCGCCCCGCCAAAGGCCATTATGCTCGGCCGGCGCGGCGAGCACACCGTCGAACACAGCCAGCGGCTGATGGCGCAGGGGTATCTCCCGTTCTTGGTGGAGCAGGCCGATGCGGCCATGAAAAAGCTGCGCACCGAGAAGATCGAACTCCTGGTGATGGACGTTGACGTCCCTGAAGTGGGAGGGGTCGGGTTCCTCGAAACGCTACGTAGCGATCCCGCCATGCATCAGCTCCCCGTGCTGGTGGTGTCGGCCACCGACGATGTCGAGGCGCTCGAACGCTGCATGGAAGCTGGCGCGGACGACTATCTCCCTCGTGTGTTCGGTCCAGCTATGTTGAGCGCGCGCGTGAATGCCGCGTTGGATCGTCGACGGAGCCGAGACAATGAGGCGATGCGAAAGGAGATGGATGTTGCGCGGAACATTCAGCGCGACTTTCTCCCCGAGTCGCTGCCGGTGATTCCGCGGATGGAGATCGACGCCGCGTTGCATCCGGCACGGCAGGTGTCGGGGGACTTCTACGATGCCTTCCAACTGGCGCCGTCGGGGAACCTGATGTTCGTGGTCGGCGATGTGTGCGATAAGGGTGTGGGAGCGGCGCTCTTCATGGCGCTGTTCCGGAGTCTTATTCGCGCCAGTGCCGATCCCGTGGGCGGAGGCGCCATTTCCATGATCGGCGGGCGTCGCACGCTGGTGTTGGAATCACTCGAGTCCGCGACGCCTGGCGATCTGCTCACGCGCGTAGCCGGATTCACGAACAACTATATCGCGCGCCTGCATGGACGAACGAACATGTTCGCGACCGTGTTCATGGCGGTCATCGATCCGAACTACGGGTACTTGACGTACCTCAACGCGGGGCACGAGCCGGCGCTGGTGATCGCACCGGATGGGAGCATGCAGGAACTGCGGCCAACGGGTCCCGCGCTCGGCATGATGCCGGATGTGCCATTCACCACCGTCGACCTGACGCTCGAGCGGGGGCACACGCTCTTCGCCTTCACGGATGGGATGGCGGAGGCGCGGAATCCGAGTGGTGAGGTGTTCGGCGCGGAGCGTGTGCGCGAGATGGTGCGCGAGATCGTGCGCGGAGTGGCGGGGGCGCCGGCGTCGGCGCTCGTGCCCAAGGTGGTCGAGACGATGAAGTCCTTTGGCGGCCAAGCCGAGCCGCACGATGATCTGACATTGCTGGCGGCCACGCGGCTCTAGCGGCGCTCGATGACCGCACGGTGTTGGTCAATGCATCGGAACTCGCAAAGGCCGAAGGGGCGGTGACCTGTTGCTCGCTGGTCATGCGGGAATGAGTAGCAAATATGGACGCGGTCCGATCGGCCGACGTGGCGTATCCTACAGGCGTGGACCGTGTCATATTCCACAAGGACGTCACGAAAGGTTTGTAAGGAGCCGAGATTAGAGAGATGAAGTCGCTGGCAGAAGAGAACCGCGCGTACGCTGTCCGCGCGGGCGCAGCGGTGTTGCCGCGCGGCGGTGCGCTCGACACCTTGCGCCCGATGGTTGCCGTGGCGTCGGTGATCATGGTCGTCTTTCTCTTTTACAATCTCGTCGATTTCCCCCCGGGCATCCGCGAGACGATGGCCGTGCACGACGTGGTCTCAGCCACGATCTGTGCCGTCGTCTGGTGGCTGATCCGGACCAATCGGCTGCGCGAGGAACGTGCGAACGCCTTCGCGATCGGGTTGCTTCTCCTGTTGGCCAGCAACATCCTGCTCGCGATGTGGCTGCTCAGAGAGCCGTACCATGCCATTTACATCTGCGTGCTGCTCTTCGGTGCCGGCGCGGGCATGACGTCGGTCGGCTGGGGCGCTGTGGGCGCATCGATCGTGTGGCTCTTCACGGTGCCGGTGCTGGTCTCCGTCGGGGATGCGCCCGTGGTCGCACGGTACCTCGTGATGATGGGGGCGACCTCCGCGGTCGCGCTGGCCCTTGTCGTGATTCGCGTCCGCAACCTGGGTGTGGTCGCGCGCCTCACGGAACTGGACCGGGAGCAGCGGCGGGCGCTCAACGAGGCGCTGGCGGATCTCGACGCCAAGGTCCTGCTGCGCACGCAGGAACTGCAGGCCGCGAATGCGGCGCTGCAAACGCAGATGGAGGAGCGCGCCCGTGCCGAACGGGAGGCACGCGTGCTCGGCGAGCAGCTCCTGCACGCGCAGCGCCTCGACTCGCTGGGCCGACTGGCTGGCGGCGTCGCCCACGACTTCAATAACCTCCTGACCGTCATCGAGGGCAATCTGCACCTTTCTCTCGAGGACTTGCCCCCTGGAGCAGATCGTGAACCGCTCGAGGACGCCATCAGCGCCAGCGAGCGGGCCGCCAACCTCACCAAACAGTTGCTCGCGTTCGGGCGCAAGCAGGTGATCGAGCGCTCGGTGTTCGACCTCGGCAAGCGGGTCGAAGACGTGTCGCGCATGCTGCAGCGGGTGCTGGGGGAGCGGATTGAACTTCACGTGACGGCGTTGGAGCGCGACCTGTGGGTGAACGCGGACCCGAACCAGATCGAACAGGTCCTGATGAATCTCACGGTGAATGCCCGCGACGCGATGCCCGACGGAGGGGAATCCCACGTCGAAGTCGGGCGCGTGCAGGTGGAGGGCACGCCGTTCATTCGCATCCGATTCCGCGACACGGGCACGGGAATGACCGCGGAGACCAAGGAGAGACTCTTCGAGCCCTTCTTCACGACGAAGCGTCCTGGCGAGGGCACCGGGCTCGGGCTCGCGACGACGTACGGCGTCGTGCAGCAGCATGGCGGGACCATCACGGTGGACTCCAGCCCGGGTACCGGCGCGACTTTCGATGTGCTGTTGCCGGCAGTAGAAGGCGTGGCTGGTGCGGCTACCGGAGCGGCGATCGCCGAGCTTCGGCCTGGCGGAACGGAGACGGTCCTGCTCGTGGAGGACGAGGACGCGGTGCGTCGCGTTGCGGAGCGATTCCTGCGCCGCCAAGGCTACCACGTGCTCGTCGCGTCCGGCGGCGCCGAGGCCCTCGAGATTGCGGCGAAGGCCGGCCGGCCGCTCGACCTGCTCTTCACCGACGTGATGATGCCCGGCATGAATGGTCGCGATCTGGCCGAACGACTCCGGCTTCAGCAGCCTGACCTCAAGGTGCTGTTCGTGAGCGGATACACGGGCGACTACCTGCAGACCCAGACTGGCGAGCTGCCATCAGGGACGCACTTCCTGTACAAGCCGTACGAGCCGAGACGGACGGCGAGCTTGATCCGCGAGATTCTCGACGGACGCGTGGTGGGCGAGTCCTAGTTCTCGGATCGCCCCGCCCGCCAGCGGCGCGCTCCGTTTACCGCCTCATCCGACCGTTCACCGAAAAGTCCGCGGTTCCGTGACACCTCGCACCGTCGCGCGGCGTACCGTGCGGCATGGGTCATCAGTTCATTCCGCCAGCCGCTCGGATGCGTGGCGGCTTCCGCCTCGCGATTCTGCTGCTTCTGAGCGCGGCGGCGTTACTCGTCGCGGGCCGCGACCTCCGCGCGCTCCAGCAGTCGCCCGTTCCGCTGCGCGGTGAGGTCCGGACGCGCGATGGGGCGCCGGTCGCGGGGGCGAACGTCTTTCTGCTGGAGACGCTCGAGGGCACCCTCAGCGACTCCAGCGGCCGATTCCTGCTGGCGACCGCCGCCGCGCGCCCCTACACCCTACTCGTCCGTCGCGTGGGATTTCTCCCGATCCAGCGACTCCTGACGGCGGCCGACAGCGGGATGCTCGTCCTCACACTCGAGCGCGGCGTCACCACGCTCGCCCCGGTCTCCGTGCAGGCCGGCGTCTACACGGCTGATGAAGAACGCGGCGCAACGCTCACACCACTGCAGGTCGTCACGACGCCGGGGGCCGCGGCGGACATCACCCGCGCGATTCAATCGTTGCCCGGCGTGCAGCAGACCGATGAGGGGAATGCTCTTTTCGTCCGCGGTGGTGACTACACCGAGACGCGGATCTTCCTCAACGATGCGCCGCTGCTCAATCCGCAACAGTTGCAGACCCCCACCGGGACCTTCACCGGTACGGTCGATCCCTTTCAGCTCGACGGGATCTTCTTCTCCTCCGGTGGCTTCGGCGCACGCTACGGCAATGCGCTCTCCGGCGTGGCCGGCCTACGCACGCGTGGCACGACGCCCGCGCCGGCCGCGACCATCTCGGTGGGCCTCGCGGCGCTCAGTGCCGACGTCGCCATCCCGGTGACGAACACCTTCACCGTGCGGGCCGCCGCGAATCGATTCGATCTCGCGCCGCTCTTCACCGTGAACGGCGCGACGCGCGCCTTCTCGCCGCCCCCACGCGGGCGCGATCTCAGCACGAGTGCCACCTGGCGCTACCGTCCAAGCGGCGAGCTCAAGCTCTTTGCGATCGACCAAACGAATCTGGTCGGCGTCGATGTCGACGATCCGGCGGGAACAAGCACCTTCAACAGCGAGGACCGCACGCGCCTCGCCGTCCTGAGCTGGCGCGACGTTGTCGGCCGGTGGGCGTCGACCGTCAGTGCCTCGCACACCGACCAGACGACGGCGCAGCGATTCGGGGACTTCACTCTCGGCGGGCGCACCCAGCAGTCGATGCTCTTCGCGCAGGTGGAGTTCAGTGCGACGAACGCATTGCTCTGGCGTACGGGTGGGGAGATCGAGCAGTTGAACGCGGCGCTGAACGGTTCGCTCCCGCGCGCAGTCGACTCGACCACGGGGGCACCAGTGAGGCTGTTCGACCACGATCGCGCCGCCACACGGGTCGGGCCGTTCACCGAGGTCGACTGGCGCCTCACCAACTCGGCGCGCGTGATCGCCGGTCTTCGCGCCGATCGCTCACAGCTCACCGATGCGTGGACCGCGGACCCCAGACTCTCTCTGGCCTGGAAACCGGGACTCGCGACCTTCACGGCCGCGTGGGGCATCTATCATCAGGTGGCGAGCCCGCTGCAGTACGATGACGCGATCGGCGACCCCTCACTCCCGGCGATGCGCGCCGAGCAACGTGTGCTCGGCGTACAGCTGGGTGAAGGCGATCTACAGTTTCGTGTGGAGGCGTACGACAAGCGGTATCGCGATCTCGTCCAACTCCGGCGCGACAACACGGCGCTCGGGGGCGGAATCGGCAGTGCGCGAGGGGTCGATGTCTTCTTCAAGGGCGCGCTCCCCGGTGGCTTCACGACGCGCACGACCGTGAGTGCGCTCCGTGCGCAGCGCACCGATCCGAACACGGGGGTGCTGGCCCGCGCGCCGTTCGACATCACCACGAGCGCCACGACGATCGTCGAACGCGTGTTCGGCGGTGTGCGCGCGGCGGTGGCATGGCGCCGCGCGACCGGGCGTGCATATACCGACATCATCGGCGCCGACTACGACGCGGTGGAGGATCGCTACACGCCACGCTTCGGGACCCCCTTCGGCGAGCGCCTGCCGTCGTTCCGGCGTCTCGATATCTCAGCGAGTTGGTATCGCGTGCTCACGCCGCATTGGCGGAGCGTGCTCTTTGTGTCAGTGAACAACATTCTCGATCGGTCCAACGTGCAGATCATGACCTGGTCGCGTGACTACACCGAGCGCATCCCCGTGCGCTCGATCTTCAATCGCAGCGTCTATTTCGGGGGGACGCTGATTCGGCAGTAGGAGGGATCGTGCTGGGATTCTTACGCGAGGTGCCATACATGAAGTCGTCGAAATTCTCGAAATGGACGAAGGTGGCGTGCGGTGCAACGGCCACGATGATCGCGGCGGCAGTGCCCGTGCTCGCGCAGGCGCGTGGGACGATACCCGCAGCGGCGACAGCCAGCGCGCCGACAGGCAGCGCCCCCACGTTCACCGGAGCCGCCCGGTGGGCCGACTCCGTGCGTCGGCTCATTGAGCCCGCGCAACTCCGCGGGGACGAGCGGGCATTACGCGAAGCCATCGCGCTCGCGGAGCGTGCACTCGCCGTGACACCGAACGAGCCGACCCTGCTGCACTACAAGGGATACGCGCTCTATCGGCTCGGTGCGCTGCTCATTGGTCCGCGCAACCGAGAGGCAAAGGAGACCCTTGAGGAGGCCGATCGCGCACTCGAGGCGTCGGCGGCGAGGCTGCCGTGGCCGGAGACCTTCGCGCTGAGATCGGCAGTGCTCGGTCAGATCATCGGCGCCAGCGGCGGAGGCGCGATTCTCTCCATGCGGCTCGGGATGCGGTCGAGTTCGTTGATGGATCGCGCGGTCGAGCTCGGCCCCGAGAATCCGCGGGTCTGGGCGCTCCGGTCGAGTGGCGAACTCTTCAAGCCGGAGCTCGTCGGAGGCGGCGCCGAGAACGCGACGAAGTCGGCCCAGCGAGCGGTCGCTCTTCTGGCGCGCGACCGGCCGGATGGCCTCCGCCCTGCGTGGGGTGCGATCGACGCCTACCTTTGGTTAGGTCAGGCGCACGCCAGTGCCGGTCGTACGGCGGAGGCGCGTGCCGCGTACCAACAGGTCCTCACTCTTGCCCCTGATCACGGATGGGTGAAGCGCCAGCTCCTGCCGGCACTCGACCGGACGAAGTGATGCCGCTCCGCGGACGCGCGCTTGCGCTCTATTTCGCGGCGTGGACGCCATATGCGTTCCTCACCGGATTGGCGCTGCTGGTGCAGCGGCCCGAGATCCCCGATATCGCCGCGATCATTGCGGGTCTCTCGGCGGGGCTCACCGCCTCGCTGATGGGATTGGTGCTCCGCGCACTGGTCCTCCGCGCCTTCGCGCGCGACTGGTCGTTGCCCATGCGGCTCAGCGCGTTCACCGCGGGCACGCTCGTCTTCGGCGCGGCATTGGTCGGCACGACGATTGCGGGCATGCAGGTGGATGGCGGGGCAGCGCAGCTGCGGATCTACTTCGACAACTCCGTCGTATGGGACTTCCTTGGCGCCTGTACCGTCGGGGCGTTGGCCATCACCTTCTTCGCCTACGCGGAGACGATGCGGCGGCTCCGCGAGCAGCGCGTGCTCGCCGAGCGCGCGGAGTCATTGCGTATTCGCGCCGAGTTGGAGGCGTTGCGTGCGCAACTCGACCCGCATTTCCTGTTCAACACATTGCACACGATCACGGCGCTCGTGAAGCGCGACGCTGAGGGGGCGCAGGCGGCGCTCGAGCGGTTCGCGGAGCTGATGCGCTACGTGCTCGATGCCGAGCGCGCCCGCAGTGATGAAGTGGCACTCGATGAAGAACTGCGCTTCGTACGCAGCTATCTCGCGCTGGAGCAACTGCGGCTTGGTGATCGCCTGAGGGTCGTCGAGGAGATCGACGATGAAGCGTTGGAGTGTGCCCTGCCGCGCCTGACGTTGCAGCCATTGGTGGAGAACGCGATCCGGCATGGCATCGCCCCGCGAGCGCAGGGTGCGACGCTGCGGATCGCGGCCCGAGTGGAGGGGCAGACCCTGCATCTGGAGATCGCCGACGATGGTGTGGGCGGCGACGCGCGCTCGGTAGAGCAGGGTGGCGTGGGGTTCACGGTGGTTCGGCAGCGCCTGGCGGCACGCCACGGCGCGAAGGCGGAGATGGGAGTGACGGCGGCGATCGGCGAGGGGTGGCGCGTGATGATCGCCATGCCGGCGGTCTCGGCGACGGCGAATGCGAATGTCGCTGCGCGGTCGCGGCCGGTCGTCTCGCGATGACGGATCCCGCGGTCGGAGCGCTCGGACGGCATCGCGCGGTGATTGTGGAAGATGAGCCGATCGCGCGCGAGGCGCTCGTTGCGCTTGTTGCGTCCGTGCCGTGGCTCGTCATCGTCGGCACGGCGGCGACGGGGCCAGAGGCCGTGACACTGATTGATCGTGAGCGTCCTGATCTGGTCTTTCTTGACATCGAACTCCCGGGACACTCGGGTCTCGAGGTCGTGCGGCGCGTGACGAATCCCCCGCTCGTGATCTTCACCACCGCCTACGACGCCCACGCGGTGGCCGCGTTCGAGCTCGCCGCGCTGGACTATCTGCTGAAGCCGTTCGGCGCCGAACGGTTGGCCACCGCGCTTGAGCGGGCCCGCCGCACCTTGGATGAGGGCGGTGCAGAACTCACGCGTGAGCGCGCGGAGCAGGCCATCGCTGAGGGGGCAAGCGAGCGCACTGGAACCGCGGAGCCACTCACACGCTTCTTCGTACGAGATCGCGGAAAGCTGGTGCTGCTCTGGACGCGGGAGATCGAGCGACTGGAAGCCGACGACGATTATGTGCGCGTCTTCGCGAAAGGGAGGGCCCACCTCGTGTATCTGACCCTGAGCGACTTCGAGCGCCGACTCGATCCGCAGCGATTCGTGCGCATTCATCGCACGCATCTGGTGAACCTCGACTTCGTGAGTCACCTGAGTCCCATTGATGGTGGGCGCATTGAGGTCCTGATGCGCGATGGTACGCGACTGGAGGCGAGTCGCACGAGGTCGCGAGAGTTGCGGGGCCTCACATTGTAGCAGGCGACCTCTGTCCGATTCCTGGAGCAGCGTAGGTGCACTCGACGAAGCCCGACATTGATGTCCTGGTCATAGGCGCCGGCATGGCGGGACTCATGGCCGCCACCGACCTCCTGCGCCACGGTCGCCGTGTGCTCGTCCTCGACAAAGGTCGAGGGGTGGGCGGACGGCTTGCGAGCCGACGAATCGATGGAGCGACCTTCGACCACGGCGCGCAGTTCATCACCGCTCGCGATGCGCGCTTTGCCGCCGTGCTCGAGCAGGCCCGGGTGGACGGCGCGGCAGAGGAATGGTGCCGTGGGTTTGCCGAGAGCGCGGACGGTCACGCGCGGTGGCGCGGACGGCCCAGCATGTCGGCCGTGGCGAAGTATCTCGCGCGCGGGATCGATATCCGGTTGGAGACGGCCGTCGATGCACTACGCGAAGTCGATGGTCGCTGGCTCGTCGAGACCTCGACAGGTCCTCTGTTCGAGGCCGCAGCCGTCGTCCTGACGTCACCCGTGCCGCAGTCGCTCGCGATCCTCGATGCTGGCGGCACGCAGCTGCCCCGTGAGATGCGGGCACGACTCGACGCGATCGCATACGAGCGCTGCCTCGCCGTCATGGCCGTCCTTGACGCTCCGTCGCGCCTCTCGCCGCCCGGCGGGCTCGCTCCGAGCGACGGGCCGATCGCGTGGATCGCGGACAATCAGTTGAAGGGCATCTCCGCGGAGCCGGCCGTGACCATTCATGCCACGCACGCGTTCAGCATCGCGCACTGGGATGACGACCGACACGAGAGCGGTGGCCTCCTCCTCGCTGCGGCCTCCGAACGGCTCGGCGCAGGGATCAAGACTTTCCAAGTCCACGGGTGGCGCTACAGCAAGCCCATGCAAGTCGACCAAGATCCCTGCATGCTCGTGAGCCAGTCACCGCCTCTCGTGCTCGCCGGTGACGCTTTCGCCGGCCCGCGCGTAGAAGGGGCCGCGCTCTCGGGCTGGGCGGCGGCAGAGGCGCTGCTCGCCAGGCGCTCGGCGTAGCGCGCGCGTGCACCTGTCCTACGCCGCCGGCGGAAACACCCAAAGCACGGGGCGGCCGACGTTGCAGTGCACCGCTCGACCAAGCAGCGTGAACGTGGCCCACGAGTAGTAGAGATTGCTGCGCGCGAGATTGCCGAGGACGAGCCCCGACGTCGGCCTCTCCAGCTGTTGCAGGCGCAGCGTTGTGGCGGGGATCGGGTAGAAGATGGTCTGCACGCCGGGCTTGGCGCTGCCGTCTTCACCGACTAGATCCGCGAAGCGCGTGATCCACGCGCGAGGGTCGTGTCCGGCATCGGCGGCGGCGCGGTCTGCGGCGTACACGGCCTTCTGGCTCAACGCGGGGAGCACGAGCAGACTCGCGAAGGTCCAGAGTGTCATCCAGCAACCGAAGCCGAACAGCGCAACGGCAATCGAGCGATCGGCGAGATCAAAGGCGAAGGTGCCGATCGTAGCACCGATCAGATTCCACAACACGATCAGCAGGAAGGCGCGAAAGGGGAGTCCGTTGGCGATCTGCCATCGGCGACGGCTTGCCTCGGCGTCGAGTTCGGCTGGTGGCACCGTATTCACCCAGCTCGCGGGGAGCAGGCTCTTCGCACGACGCCCGAGCCCGACTACGCCGCCGGTGAACGCCGAGTCGTTGACCGCGGCACCGCCGAGAGCGCGTAGCACATACACTCGTCCGAGAGCCAACGCGGTTGTTGCGAGGACGATTCCGGCGCTGAATCCGCCCGTGAGGTGGAGGCTGACGGCACTCACGAATCCGACGCCGGCCAGCACGAGCGTGTGGCCGAGCGCGCCGCGTAGCCAACCGCGCAGGAAAGTCATCACGGACGGCCGCGGCTCTGGCATGAACGTCACGCCGCCGATGAAATCGAACACCGCCTGCGCCGCGATTGCACTGGCGCCAATGCCGAGGAGGTGCATCGTCGAGGGCGCGCCACTGGGCGCACCAGTGGGCGCATCAGTGAGCGCATAAGTCGGTGCATCAGTGCCGAACTGGGAGAGCCAATACAGCCCGACACAGGCGGCAAGCACCCAGAAGCCCACGTTGGAAACGCCGAGCCCTAAGCGGCGGCGGGCGAGGTGAATTTGTGCGGAGGTCATGTACTTCCTATGCGTCGTTCATCGGACTACGAATGCCTTTGCGAGAGGCAGAGCAAGGCAAACGAAGTCGCCACCCGGAATGTTTCCCCAGCCGCCATGCGAGGTCGGGGAATCCGGGGACGCGCTAGAGGCTACGCGCTAAAGGCTACGCCATCACCCAGAGCGCAGTCCCCGCGATAAGCAGATTGCTGACGAGATTCACCGCATCGTTGGTCATCCACGCGGCACCACTCACCAAAAGCGCCCGATCGCTGGCACTATCCTGCAGATCGCCGCTCGGCCCTCGGTACTTCGCTTGAATCAGGGAGCCGAGGATGCTGTCGAGGAACATGCCGGCGAGTCCGAGACCGGCGAGGATTCCGGCAATGGCAATAGCTGATCGCGACGATTCGATCAGCAGGGTGCATATGGCGGCCACGAGAATCGCGCCAATCGCGGCACCGAGTGTTCCGCCGACGCTGATGCCTCCAGAGAGTCCCACGGGCACGCGCTTAAGGCCAACGATGTCGTAGGTCCGTCCCTTGAGCGCGATACCGATCTCGCTCGCCCAGGTGTCCGCCGTGGCCGCCGTCATACTGAGGGCCATGACCAAGTGCGCATCGGCGGTGGGGAGCAGCGCGGCGGCTAATCCGTAGATGCCGCCGTTCGCGAAGACCTGCGTGGCATCACGCGGCTGTCCATGTTTGGCGTCGCTCGTGGTGCTCGCTGCGCTCGGCGCGCGAAGAACCTTCCCAAGCAGTGTGCTACTGATGAAGAAGACCATCAGGGGCACAAGCCAGAGGAGTCCTTGGAACAGAATCACCCACACGCCGAGCAGCGCCGCCGCGACCGCTCCACCGAGCGTGAGCCAGTGCCTGCGCACCGTGATCGCCACAAAGAGCGTCGCGACGGGGAGCGCGAGTACGGCGGGAAGCACGTTGCTGATGCTGTTCCTGAACATGAGGCCAGCGAGCAACATCGCCGCGGCCGACGGGATGTAGAGATTGTCGCGGCCTCTGGATCCGAGCGCTTCACAGGCGGTCAACAGCAAGGCGAAGAGCAGGGCAGTACCGTGCAGTTGTCCCGACGGGAGTGCGATCAGCGGACTCGGAACGGTGACAAGGATGAGCCAGGTGATGATCAGGAAGGCGAGCGAACCTCCGAGCGTCTTGCGGTCGCCGGTGAGCCGGAAGGATGGTGTGGTGACGAGTGTGCCCACCACGGCGGCCAGCGCATCGCTCACGGCCAGAATCAACATGGGCAAGGCGATCAGCGTGCGCTGTTCCACGCCGGGGAAGAGCAGCAGCAAGGCGAGGTAGGGCAGGGGAAAGAGCGCAATGCCCCAGCTCGGGCGACCCTCCGCTTCACGGAAGAGCACGCCGGTCCCGACCAACACCATCAAGAGCAATGCCGCGACCGCCACGACGACCGTCAGCACGCTGAGGTCGTGCAGGAGCAGCGGCGCCGCGGCGCAGGCACCGACGGCCCCCACGTGCAGTACCTTCCGGCAGAGCCACTGGGGGAACACTCCGCGCCGCGCGAGTGTTTCCATCGCAATGGTGAGGAGAGCCACCACCACACCGAGGACCAGCAGCACCGTGGAGTCGTTCGTACCATTCGTCATTGTCTGCAACGCTAACTCCATGCCATGCCACACCTAGTCGAACTCGAGGACCTGCCGGGCTTTCCGTCAGTGTTGCGCACTCAGCAGGTCGAGTTCATCGGCTGGCTGGTGGACTGGTTCGGAATCTACGCCACGGTCGTGCCCCTGCTCAGTGCGGGGCTCGCGCGCGTAGGTAGCACGCAGGTCACCGACTTGGGCTCTGGCAGTGGCGGACCCATCAATTATCTCGCCCGCCAGCCTGAACTCGCTCAGGTGAAGTTTCTGCTGACCGATCGCTACCCCTCGTCAACGGACGCCGTGCCGACGGACGCCGTGCCGACGCAGGTGGTCTGGCACCCGGACCCCGTCGATGCCCTGTCACCCAGCGCACCCGGCACAGGCGTGCTCACGCTCTTCAACGCCTTTCATCATTTCACGCCGACCCAACAGCAACAGCTGCTGCACCTCCACGCATCCCGCGGCCTGCTCGTGTTCGAGGTGCTGCAACCCACGGTGATCACCTTCCTGAAGATCCTTCTCACCACCACCATCGGGCAGCTCCTGCTGGCGCCCTTCGTCCGTCCCTTCCGTTGGGAGCGCCTGCTCTTCACCTACCTCCTCCCCGTGAACCTCATCACGATTCCATGGGACGGGCTGGTGAGCGTGTTGCGCTCGAACCATCCGGCGGTGCTCGTGCAGCGGCTGCGATCGGCGGTGCCCAACGGCTACACGCTCGACGGTGGCACCGTCGGGCCGTGGTGGGCTCCCGTCACGTGGGTCAGCTGTCTGCCCAATCGCGTCGCGTAGAACACGCATGACACCCGGATGGCGCCCGTATGGCACTCTTATGACACCCCTTTGACATCCTTGCTCACCTTCTGGAAGTTCACTCGACCGCACACGGTAATCGGGAGTGCGCTGAGTGTGTCGGCGATATACCTCCTCGCGCTCGGCACAACCGGGGTTGCAGCCGAGGCGGCTAGCGGTGCAGTTGCCGGGGCGTCGCCTGCGTACGTGCGCATCTGGTTGCCAAGCCTGATTGCGGCGCTCGCCTGCAACGTGTTCATCACCGGACTCAATCAGTGGTGCGACGTCGAGGTCGATCGCATCAACAAGCCCTGGTTGCCGATTCCTGCTGGCCTGCTCAGTAAGCGCGAAGGTTTGATCATCGTGCTGAGCTCCCTGCTGATCGCACTGGGTTCGGCGGCCCTGCTCTCGTGGGCCTTCTTGGGCCTTATTGCGTTCATCAGCTTCCTGGGGTGGGCGTATTCCATGCCACCCATCCAGTTCAAGCGCCACCACTTCGGTGCGGCACTGGCCATCACCGTCGTGCGCGGCATTCTGGTGAACCTCGGCTTCTACGCCCACTACACGCAGCAACTGACGGGTGAGGCGAGGCTGGATGCCATCATCTGGCCGCTCACGATCTTCGTGGCGTTGTTCAGCATCGGCATCGCGTGGTTCAAGGATATCCCCGACACCAAGGGCGACGCCGAGTATCGATTCGGCACGCTCGCGTTGCGCATGGGTCGGCCGGCCGCGTTCCGGGCAGGCGTCGCGGTCGTGGCGGCGGGGTACGTCAGTGTGCTGGCCGCGGCGATGATGGGACTCCTGCCGGCGGGCGAATTCTACTTCGCGGCCTTTGGCGTGCCGGTGCTGATGTTCCTCGCAATGGCTGCACGTCTTGACGTCGACAACGACGCGCAGGTGAAGCGCTTCTATCTCTTCTTTTGGGGCCTGTTCTTTCTGGCGTACGTACTGTATCCGCTCGGCGCGTTGTAGGCGTTCCGCCCGCCCGCTACGGCATCGTTTGCCCGTTCCACGTCACGGCCGGCGGCGTGGGACCGAGGCGTTGGTATCGATTACTGAGCGCAGCGATGGTGAGCGGAGTGGTATTGGAGAATGCGAACGGGAGCGCAGTACCGACCGCGGTGTTGGTGAAGCTGAAGTAGAAGCCCGTGGTCGGTGTGCTGAGGAAGTCGACGAGGTTGAAGTTGAACGACGACGTCGGCCCGGCACGCGTGATTCGGAACTGCGTCGCGGCTGGGTCCATGTTCTGGAAGCGAATGACGTTGAAGGTCGTCAGTGTGCCACCGGCGACGAAGCGCACCGGGACGTTGTCGAAGGTGATTGAGTCGGCCTGCACGCCGGCGGCACTCAACGAGTCGCCGTTGGTGCTGGAGACAAGGCTGAGTGCCGGCCGTGCAAAGGTGGACCCGAGCTGGGTGACGGCGTGCACCGGTGAGAGGATCCGGATACCGGCGGCTGACGCGTTGCCCACGGTGAAGCGCGCGAAGTGCGAGTTCGTGGTGAGCGTCCCTGGGTTGTCGAACCGGATCGTCTGAAGTGCGGTGCCGGCGAAGATGGTATTGTGCGTCCCGGTCGCTGAGTATGCCGCGGCGTTGCCACCCGCCTGAACGAAGTGCCCACGGAGGGTGAGCGTGCCGGCATTCAGCGAGCCGTTGGTGCTCGCGCCCGAGAAGATCGCGCTGTCGCTCACCGCGACGTTCGCATCGACGGAGAAGAGGAAGATCGCGCCGGTGCCCGTCGTGCGGAGCTTGCCCTGGATCAGGTGCGTGACCGAGCCCACATACGACGCGAGACTCGACGTCGTGTGCAGATCACCTTGAATGGTATCACTCGAGATCGTGACGCCCGCGCCGGTCGAGAGCCGCACGCTCTTGTACTGATACCCTGTGCCCGTCGGCAGCGCGGTGATCGCCGCACCGAGGAAGACCGCCGTATCCGGCGTGAACCCGCGGCCGGCCGCTCCGATCGGATCGACACTCGGGCTGACGCTCACTTCAACGACCGGCACCGCGAGGCGCGGGGAGAGCGTCGACTGCGTGAGACGGATGACGCCGTTGACCGTGAGGCGCTGTGTGGTGCCGGCGCCGATCAGGTCCGAGGCGGCGCCACCACCGAACATGATCAGCGAGTCCAGCACGGTGGCGTTGGTCTGCATCGACACCGCGCGGTGCGAACCGCTGGCATCGAACGCGTTGGTGTTGCCGATCGGTCCCTGTTGG
>CAYUMN010000003.1:0-35335 GCA_964445835.1 uncultured Gemmatimonas sp. | reverse complement strand
GCACCCCGCGCGCGCCGCGCGCCCCGCGTAACGCGCGCGTCGCGACCCTCCCCGCCCCGATGACCCCCGCCGCCATGCGCGCGCGCCTCGAGACCTACACCGCCGACTCCATGGCTGGTCGTCTCACCGGCACCGCGAGTCATCGCGTGGCCACACGCTACATCGCCGAGGAACTCCGCAAAATGGGACTCGAGCCCGCAGGCGATAGCGGCACCTTCCTGCAGCGCGTCGATCTCGTCACCACCGTCCTCGACACCGCCAACTCCGCCCTCACCGCTGGCGGTGACCGACTCGTCCCCTACGTCGATTACCTCCCGCGCAATCAGGGCCCGCGTGGCCGCGCCGTCGGCAACGCGCCCGTCGTCTTTGCCGGTGTCTGGGGCGCCTCCGATCTCCTCGCTGGCGATGCCGTCGCCGGAAAGGCCGTGATCGTCGCGGTCAGCAGCGAGAACCCCTCGGTCATCAAGCTCCAAGCACAGCAGCGCTTCGCGAAGGCCGCGGCGATCGTTATTGCCAACTTTGATCTGATGGAGCCCGACCTTCGCGCCGCAATCTCCAGCGCGCCCATGATGCTCGATCAACCCACGCCCAACGCGCCCGAACTCCCCGGCTATCTCCACATCACGCGCGCCACCGCGGCACGTGTGCTCGGCCTGAGCGATCTCTCGCAAGCCACCACCGGGCGCGAAGGCGCCAGCATCACCGGCAGCTATTCGTACAAGAAGCAGCCCGTCGAGACCTACAACGTCGTCGCTATTCTCCGCGGCTCCGACCCCGTCCTTCGCACGGAGTACGTCGCCGTCGGCGCGCACAGCGATCACGTCGGCACCGGGCGCGCACTCGACCGCGATTCCCTCCGCGCCTTCAACCTCGATCTCCGCGCCAAGCAGAACGCCAACGGCGGCCGCGTCACCCCGGATCTCTACGCCTCCGTGAAGGTGAACATGGATTCCATCCGTCGCGCGCATCCCGTGGCACGCATGGACTCCATCTTCAACGGCGCCGACGACGATGGGTCCGGCTCGATGTCCGTCCTCGAAGTCGCCCGCGCCTTCGCCGGCGAGCGCGCACGCCCCAAGCGCTCCATCATCTTCGTCTGGCACTCCGGCGAGGAGCTCGGTCTCTTCGGCTCCCAACACTTCACCGACCACCCCACCGTCCCGCGCGAGCAGATCGTCGCGCAGCTCAACTTCGACATGGTCGGCCGCGGCATGGCCGGCGACGAAGTCGGTGGTGGCCCCAACTACGCGCAACTCATTGGCTCACGCCGCCTCTCCACCCAACTCGGCGATATGGTCGAGCAGGTGAGCCGCGACAAGGGCTACAACTGGGCCTTCGACTACCAGTACGATGCCGCCGGTCATCCCGAGCAGTACTACTGCCGCTCCGACCACTACATGTACGCGCGCTACGGCATCCCCGTGGTCTTCATGAGCACCGGCGGCCACGCCGATTACCATCAGGTGACCGACGAAGTCGAGTTCATTGACTTCGACAAGCTCTCCAAGGTCTCCCGCTATGCGCACGACTTGGCCTTCGCCGTTGCCGATGCCACGCAGCGCCCGGTAGTTGACAAGCCCAAGCCCGATCCGAACGGGCGCTGCATTCAATAAGACGGAAGACGGGAGAACGGTCGGAGGATGAAGGTGGCGTATTCATCCTCCCCTTTGCCCATCACTGCAGTTCGCAGTTCTCTTTCAGCTTCCATCCTCCAGCCTCCATCCCATGAACTGGCGCGCCAGTCTCATCGCACTCGCACTCCTCTCGAGCTCCGCCCAAGCGCAGCTCCGCGTCCCCGTCACCGTCGACACCCTCCCCAACGGTCTCACGCTCATCGTCCACGAGGACGCCAGCGTCCCCACCGTCACCACCAACGTCTGGTACCACGTCGGCAGCGGCGATGAGATCCTCGGCCGCACCGGCTTCGCGCATCTCTTCGAGCACCTGATGTTCATGGGCTCCAAGAACGCGCCCTACCCGCAGTTCGATCGTCTCCTAGAAGCCGCCGGCGCCAACAACAACGGCTCCACCACCACTGATCGCACCAACTACTACGAGTCCGGCCCCGCTTCCGCGCTCCCCCTCATGCTCTGGCTCGAAGCCGACCGACTCGGCTGGCTCCTCGAGACCATGGATGCTCCGAAGGTCGATCTCCAGCGCGATGTCGTGAAGAACGAGCGCCGCCAGAGCTACGAGAATCAGCCGTACGGTATGGTCTCCGAAAACCTCCTCGCCGCCATCTATCCCAAGGGGCATCCCTACTCGTGGAGCACGATCGGCTCCATGGCCGATCTCTCCGCCGCCTCGCTCGATGACGTCAAGAACTTCTTCCGCATCTGGTACACGCCCAACAACGCCGTCATTGTCGTCGCCGGCGCCGTGAACTCCGACTCCGTGCGTGCCGCCGTCCGCCAGATGTTCGGTGAAGTTCCGCGGGGCCCCGCCATCACACGCAATCGCCCCGCCTCCTTCACGTTGCGCGACACGGTCGTCGTGCTCGAAGATCGCGTGCAGCTCCCGCGCGTTTATCTCGCCTGGCACGCCGTCCCCGAATTCTCTCGCGACGATGCCGCACTCGATGTCGCGTCGTATATCCTCACCGGCGCGCGCAACAGCCGCCTCACGCAGGCGCTGGTGTACGATCGTCCCCTCGCCACCTCGGCCAACGCCTTCAATTCATCGAAGCGACTCGACGGCGATTTCCAGGTCGTCGCCACCGCGCGCCCCGGCGTGCATCTCGACACTCTGCAGCAGGTGATCGACGCCGAACTCCGCAAACTCGCCGCCGCGCCCCCCACCGCACGCGAGCTCGAGCAGGCCAAGAACGCCATCGAGGCTCAGTTCCTGAACTCACTGGAGTTCGTGGACGCCAAGGCCGATCGCCTCAACGCCTACTACTACGCCACCGGCACCGCCGATTACTTCCAGCGCGATCTCGATCGCTATCGCGCCGTCACCGCCGCCGACGTGCAACGCATCGTCCGCCAATACCTCATGGGAGGCCGCGTCACGCTGAGCGTCGTCCCGCAGGGCAAGCCCGAGCTCGCCGCCACACAGACCCCGAGGGTCACCCCGTGATCCAGTCCACGATCCAGTCCACGATCCAGTCCACGATCCAGTCCACTCGTTCTCTCCTCGCCGCCGCGCTGCTCCTCCCTGCCGCCCTCCACGCACAGCAGGCCTTCGACCGCACCCGTCCCCCCGCACTCGGCGCCGCCCCAGCCCTCACCGTACCCGTGGTGAAGAGCGCGCGTCTCCAGAACGGCGCGGCCATCAAGGTCGTCGAACAGCGTGAGCTCCCACTTATTCACGTCACGCTGCAACTCGCCGGCGGCGGTCGCCTCGACCGCGATCTGCCTGGCCTCGCATCCTTCGTTGCAACAATGGTCCGCGAAGGAGCTGGCGCACGTGATGCCAACTCCTTGCAGGCCGAGCTCGCATTCCTTGGCGCATCACTCTCCACCGGCACTGACTGGGACAACACCTCCATCACGCTGCGCGTCTCCAAGCGGAACCTCTCGGCCGCGCTCGATCTCATGGCCGATGTCGTCCTGCGCCCCACCTTCCGTGCGGCCGACATCAGACAGCAGCGCGACCTGCGTCTCGCCAGCCTGCTCCAACAGATGGATCAGCCGCGCGCCCTCGCGCAGCTCGCCTTCAATCAGGCGCTCTTCCCCGCCGGCCATCCCTACAACCGCTCGCTCGGCGGCGATTCCGCGTCCACCACCAAGCTCGACTCCGCCACCGTGCGCGCCTTCCACAGCGGCGCATATCGCCCCATGCGTGCCACCTTCACTGTGGTCGGCGACATCACCGACGCCGAGGCGCGCACGCAGCTCCAGCGGCGCTTTGGAAACTGGACCATGAGCGGCGCCGAGCGGACCCCGGCTCCGGTGCTCGTGAATGCCGTACGCACCCCCGCGCGGCGCGTGCTACTGGTCGACAAGCCTGGCGCGGCGCAGTCGGTGATCATCATGGGCGTCCCTGGCATCGAGCGGACCACGCCGGACTACGCCTCCGTGATGGTGATGAACACCATCCTCGGCGGCTCCTTCTCCTCGCGCTTGATGACCAACCTGCGCGAGACCAAGGGCTACACCTATGGGGTCAGTTCCAGCTTTCAGTGGCGCCCGCTACCGGGCGCGTGGATCGCCAGCTCCGACGTCCGCACCAACGTGACGGACAGCTCCCTGGTGGAGTTCTTCAAGGAACTGAACGCGTTGCGCAACGCCGAGGTCGGCGCCGATGAACTCGCGCGCGCCAAGGCCTATCTCGGCCTCGCCGTCCCCGGCGACCTCGAGTCCACGGCACAGATTGCCGGCCAAATCACCTCACTCGCGGCGTTCAACCTCCCATTGACGTATCTTCAGGAGTTCGTCGCCGCCATCGACAAGGTCACGGTTGCCGAGGTGCAGCGCACCGCGCGGCGATTGATTCCCGTCGACAACGCCACGATTGTGATCGTTGGTGATCTCTCCAAGATTCGTGCGGGCATCGAAGCACTCAACCTCGGCCCCATCAGCGTGCTCAACGTCGCAGAGCTGACCAAGTAGTGACCGCTGACCGCGCCCGACTTCGCATCGCCTTCCAGGGCGAGCTGGGTTCGTTCTCCGACGAGGCCATCCAGCAACTCTGGGGCGGCGACGTGCAGCGGCTCCCCTACCGCGACTTCGCCGATGTCACCGCGTCGGTCGCGGCCGGGGTCGCCGACCGCGGCGTGCTCCCGATTGAGAACACCATGGCCGGCTCCATCGCCGGCGCGCACGACGCCATCTCCGCGATGCCTGGCCTGCACGTCGTCGCCGAGACCGTGGTGTCGGTACACCACTGCTTACTCGCCGCGCCCTCCGCCACCTTCGACACCGTGCGCACGGTGCTGTGTCATCCGGTCGCGCTCGATCAATGTCGGCAGTTCTTCGCCGAACAGCCGCAGATGGAAGTGCATCCGTCGTACGATACCGCCGGCGCCGCGATGGATGTGTCGAAGGTCGCGGACCCCGAAGTTGCGGCCGTCGCGAGTCGGCGTGCCGCGCTGCACTATGACTTGCAGATTCTCCGCGCCGACATCGAGGATCGCGCCGACAACCAGACGCGCTTTCTGGGCATCTCGCGCGCACCGCTCCCCCTGCCCGCCGGCACCCCCGCGCGGACGATGTTCGTGGTGCGCACCGCCGACACCCCGGGCTCGTTGCTCACCGTGCTCAGCCCGCTCTCCAAGCATGGCGTGAGCATTCGGCGATTGGAATCACGCCCCACCGGCGAACCGTGGAGTTACCGGTTCTTCGTGGAGTTCGACCATCAGGTCGGCGATGCCGCCGCGGATGCCGTGGTGAACGACATTGCCGGACTCGCGACCGAGACGCGGATGCTCGGGACGTATCCGCGCTGGGGAGCGGGACGGCGCGGGTCGATTGGGTGGAGTTCGGGGAATGTGTCGCCGGTGTGAGGGTGCACGCAGGGGTGCACGCAGGGGGCCAAGCCAGAGGCTGGACCATGGTGCCGCGTCATCCGTCCCCCAAGACCTTCGACAACAGATCTGATACCACGAGAGGCGGCGGCCGTGATTGCCCGCGGGAACCACGACACATCCGCCGGTGTACCAAACCCAAAATGAAGGGGAGTAGCTCGGCAGGGCCTCGGCCCTGCGCTCGGACTTCGTCAAGACTGCGCACGGCGAGTGCGCACGGATCCCAGGGTGCCAGTCGCACTGAGCGAGACCTTCGCGTTACGCCCGCATCATTCCGATGCGGACGTCCTACTGCGGAGTCTCGCCCTTCGCGCATCTGAGGCCCCCATGCCCCTGTTCGCGCCCCCCCGTGGCAGCGCCGCCCTCGCGTCGCGTACCGCAATCGTCCTGCTCGCTGTCTCGCTCCCGATCCTCGGCGCCTGCGCCATCGTGCGGCAGGATGAAATCGGCGTCCGCACGACGCTGGGTCGCATCACCTCGGGCCCACAGGGACCCGGCGCGCAATTCATCGTGCCGGGGGTGCACTCGGTCCTGCGCGTGCCCGGCCGCGTTGTGAATCGAGAAGTGCGGCTGGAGTTGCCGTCCCGTGAGGGACTGAACGTCGCCGCCGAGGTGTCCATTCTGTATCGCGTCGTTCCCGACTCCGTCCCGCGGCTCCTCGCGACCGCGGGGATCGGCTTCGAGGAGGACATGGTCATTCCGGTGTTCCGTTCGGCATCCGCCGACGTGGCGGCCCAGTACATGGCCAAGGACATGCACTCAGGTAGCCGCGTCGGCATCGAGGCGGCCATTCGCGCCAAGATGATGGAAGTGCTGGCGCGGCGCGGCATCGTGATTGAGAACGTGTTGTTGAAGAGCATCCGTCTGCCGGCGGACTTGGCGCGCGCGGTGGAGCAGAAGCTCGAAGCCGAACAGCGGTCGGAGCAGATGCGTTTCGTGCTGGACCGCGAGCGCCAGGAGGCGGAACGCCGCCGGATCGAGGCGCAGGGCGTGCGCGACGCGCAGCTCATCATTGCGGCAGGACTCTCACCGTCGGTGCTCTCGTACCAGAGCATCGAGGCGTTCCGCGAACTCGCGCGCAGCCCCAACACCAAGGTCATCGTGACGGACGGCAAATCGCCGATCTTCCTTGGAACTGTGCCCGGTGCGCCATGAGGTTGGACGCTGAGGCGTTCGCCGACGCGCGGCGAACGCTACGCGCGCGCATGGGAATCGTGGCCGCGGTCGCCATGCTCCTCGCCGTGCCGCTTGGCACGGTCGATTCGCAGTGGGCAACGCCGAACGGCTGGCATCGGTTGTCGGTGGGCGTGGGGCCGGCGGTGGCCCGAAGTCCGCTGACTCCGACGGACCGCCGCGGTATCGCGGCGATGGCCGCCTTCGAACTGGTCGCACGAGAGCACCTGGAAGTGCGGTTCTCGGGCACGCTCTTCGAGGGCACGGGGGACGTGGTCACGCAGCTGGGCGGCGTGGCCATTGACGCGGTCGTCTTTCCGTGGCGGGGACGACTGCAGCCGTATGTCGGGGGAGGGGTCGGGGTCTACCAACTGACCGTGGACGATACGGACCCCGCAGCGACGGACACAACGCTGGACCACAAGGGGTTCGCGTGGACGGCACTCGCGGGTACACGGTTGCGGCTCGGATGGGTCACGCCATTCATCGAGTGGCGCGGCACGACGTTCGCTTCCGGCGCGCCGGTCCACCAATACGCTCCCCTGATTGCTGGCCTGCATTTCTGAACCGCGGCAACGGCCAGCACTATCTACGAGGAGAGTTGATGCTTCGACATTGCACCATCAGCGCCGGTGCACCACCCACCTACCAGCGTCGGATGCCGCCGCGCCAGTCGCGGAACTCCGGTTCGTCTTCAAGCCGACACGCATCCAGCACGGCCAGAAGGCCGCGTGCCACGTCGTCGATGTCAGCGTGAAACGCGGGGCCGGCCATCTCCAGCTTGTACCGGCCGGCATTGACCACCACCGTGGCAATACCCGCGCGTTGCAGGTCCATGGCCGCCGCGCGCACCAGCATCAGCTGCGATGCGTACGCCACGGCTAACGCGTGGCCGCCTCCGCGAATCTTCTCCTCAATCACGCCCAGCCAGCTGGCCTGAATCAGCGCCCGTTTCGGCTGCACGTGCGTGATGAACTGAATGGCGGCCAGCGTCGGAGCGATCACGTCGCGTGATCCCGCCAGCAGCCGATCGACCGTGATCGCACGGAGGTCGGCAGCGGCGTCGTCGGCTTCGTCGGTCTGTGACGGCGGAATCGGTAGTTCCGCGACGACGGCGCGCTCGATGCCCGGCACGGACGGCCAGGTGCCGGGCTGCCACGCCAGCGCCGTGAGCCTGCCCGAGTATTCCTCACGCAGGTCGTGCAACGCGGGGGGAATCCGATGCGGGGCCTGCACGCCGGCAACCACCGCGTCCCCGCGTGACAGCACCTCGCGTACGCAGGCAAGGCCCAGTGGGCGATGCGCGCCAAGGATCAGCGTGCTCACTGGACGCCTCCTTGGCGCGGTAACAGGGCGGTGAATTCCGCGGCGCTAAGGAACAGCGCCCACCAGATCGCATTGTGTGGCATGAAGCAATCTAGTGACCGGAAGGCGGACGGCGATGGGTCGCCGCGCGCCGTCAAGCCGCGCTCACATCGATTTCCTCAAGACTGACGTGGGGAAGCTTCGCTGCAGACGACGCGTACTCAATCGTCATACTGACAGGATTTCCCGCCCTGTCGAGGTCCACGTACACGTTTTCAGAAATCGCACGCGTCTCATCGACCGGAGCGTCTGGGAACTCCAGGAGTGCCGTGTGGGTGTCGTTGACGTACTTGACCTTCCTATCCGGAACCTTCGGTACCGCACGCCATCACCCCGGCATTGCGTACGATGCGGAGATCACGCTCTTCAACCCACCGCGAATATTAAAATCCCCGACCACCTTGATCGTCCGCGGCTTCGCCGCCGCCACCAAGTCATCAAGAATCCGATTCACCACCCGCTCATAAAAGATCCCGTCATTGCGGAAGCTCCACAGATACATCTTCAGGCTCTTCAGCTCAAGACACACCACATCCGGCACGTACGTGATGTTGATCGTCGCAAAGTCCGGCGCCCCACCCTTCAACAACGCCAACTCCGTCGCGTCCGATTCGATCCCCCCCAACGGACACAACGACGTGAACTCCGGCGTCGTCATGAAAATCTCATAGTCCCGGTCCGCATACGGATTCGGAAACGTCTCCAACAGCTCTGGCTGCGGCATCAGTCTTCTCTAAGTGTCGTCGCGCAAACGGCGCGAATGGTCATCAAGGACGCGGCGCTCGTCCGGCGTCAGCCGGCCAATGCCCTCCGCAGAGATCTTATCGAGAATGGCATCCACCGTCGGCAGCGGCACCTGCTCCTCGCTCGGCGCCGGCGCACGCCGACGGGTCGGCGCATTCCGCCGCACACCCTCCGCATTCGCCCGCGCCACCACATCGTCAATCGAATCGCGCTGCTGCGCCCGTGAGCGCGGCAACGTCTTCGGCACCGCGCGCGGCGGCTGATCCTCCGGTGGGTCGTCCGGCATTGCCGACACCCCCTCGCGGAACCGCTCCACAAACATCACACTCGTCGCCCGCGCAAAGACCCACGCCGTGCCGAGCCCGCCGAGATGCGCAAGGAATGGCACCCCGCCGCCCACCGGCTCCTGCAATCCGGTGAGCAACACCAAGGCGCCAATGAATGCCGCCAGCCAACGCACTCGCACCGTGAAGCCCCCGGGCAGCATCCGCTCTTCACTTCCCCACCGCATCGCGTACGCGCCGAGCACGCCGAATCCCACGGCGCTCGCACCGAGCAAGGTGCCAGTGCCACCGACAAAGAGATGCACAATCCATCCGCCGAGTGCCGCGAGCGCCGCAAATCCCACAAAGCGACGCGCCCCCCAGAAGCGTTCAAGACGCGGACCAAACAACAGCAACAGATACGCATTCAGCCCGAGCATCAAGAGACTCGGTTGCACCAAGGCATACGTCGCCACCGACCACCACCGTCCCGCATCGAGATCGCCGCGCTGAAAGGCGAACACCCCTTGCATCGCGTCTGCCGTGAACACCGTCCACTGGAGAAAGTGCGCGCCCACCAACACCCCCACGAGCCACGACGCCGCTGGGGTCACCAGCGGCGCGGGGGAACGCTCGGGAGCGGCAGGGGTCGTCATCGCGTGACGCTCAGCGCAGTCCGGTCGGCGGCGGCACCTTCACCGCGAGGCGAGTATCCGCATGCACAGCGACCGCCTGCTCCAACAACGAGGCCCACCGACGATCCAGGTTCGAGCCACCATCCGTTGGCGGATGAATCACAATCTGCGTCGCCGCACTCGCCGCGTGCGCTTCCTGCACGGAGCGCAACAACACCGAGTCGGTCGTGTCGTCCTTGGGGACGAGCACCAGTGCGTGCGCGACATTCCCCTTCGCCGCCACCACCAGCGTCTCCATCGCACGATCCAACGCCGCTTCGCCCCCCGTGAACTCCACCGTCACCTGCACCATCGCCAGATGCCCGAGCAACGACGGAAGTTCTTCCGGACGCATCCCGTCGGTATCCAGCATCACCGGGATCTGCGGCGCAGCGGCATCGAGCGCGGCCTTGAGGAACGGCACGCTGCCCAACGGATCGCGCCCGCCAATCACGATCGAATGAAATACCGAGCGTCCGAGTTGCCGCTGCAACTCACGAATCAGCGCCGTGGTCATATACATCGTCGCCGTCTCGGCTTCACCCGCGAAGCGCACAAACAACTGTCGACGCCCGGCCCACGGCCCAAACGCCTGCACTCCCGCCGGCACGCCGCTCAGCGCCGCAGCCAATGGCATTCCACCAGTCATTCCAAGTCTCCCCGCACGCGCACCGCCTCAAGGGCGATTCGCTCGCATAGTTCCGGGAACCCAATCCCCGCGGCCTCGGCGGCCTGCGGCACCAAACTGGTCCCCGTCATCCCCGGCAGCGTGTTCGCTTCCAGGCAATACAACCCACCGTCGGGATGCAGACGGAAATCGATCCGCGCACATCCCCGCAACTTCAATCCGACATACGCAGCCATCGCCGAGCGCTGCACCGCATCACGCACATCGTCCGGAATAGGTGCCGGAAAGATCTCCTCCGCCATCCCTGGGACGTATTTGCATTCGTAGTCGTAAATCTCATGCTTGGGGATGATTTCGCCAACCGGCAGCGCCACCCCGCCTAGGACCCCCACCGTCAGCTCCCGCCCCGGCACGAAGGCCTCCAGCATCACCTCGTCGTCGTGCTTGAACGCCTCGGCGATCGCCCCGGCCAGCTCCTCCGACGCTTTCACGATCCCCAGACCGACCGTGGAGCCCTGCTTGGACGGCTTCACCACCACCCGCGCGCCCAGCGCCGCAAAGATCTCCTTGGCGTAGCCTAGGTCGCGCCACGGAGTGGCATCCCCCGCCAGGACCATCCGCCAATCGGCCGTCAGGACCCCAGCCGCGCGGAACAAATGCTTGGACAAGTCCTTATCCATTGCCAACGCGCTGGCCAGCACCCCACTCCCCGTGTACGTGACTCCGGCGAGGTCGAGCAACGCCTGAATCGTCCCGTCCTCCCCTGCGCCGCCGTGCAACGCCAGCCAAGTCACGTCGGCGGCGCGCGCGGCGTCCAGCACCGCAAAGGGATCCGGATGCGTATCCGCCGTCGTCACCGTATGCCCACGCGTCCGCAGCGCGTCGGCCACGCGCGCCCCGCTCGAGAGCGAGACCTCACGCTCCGACGAACTCCCACCCAACAACACCAGAATCCGCACGTCAGCGCGCCATCAGGAACTGCAGCAGATCCGACCGCGTCAGGATCCCCTGCACCGTCCCATGCTCACGCACGAGCACCGCCGGATTGCTGCGCCCCAGCATCTTCACCGCCGAATCGGCCGGCGTCTCGGCATCCACCAGCGGGAAGGGCGCATCCATCACATCACTTACCGTGCGATCCAGCACCTTCGTGTCCTCAAGCCCGCGCACACTGAGCGTTCCCTCGCTCACCGATCCCACGCAGCTCGGCCCATCCATCACCGGCAGCTGCGAGACATTGTGCAGCCGCATCAGGCCGAGCGCCTGACGGACGCTCTGCCCCGGCGTCGCATTCACGAGCGCGGGAATGTCCCCGCCCTTCACCGCGAGCAACTGCCCCAACGTCACCTTCTCGGCGTCGAGCAGTTGGTTCTCGCGCATCCATTCGTCGTTGAAGACCTTCGAAAGATACCGCTCGCCCGTATCGCAGAGCACCGTCACCACGCAGGCATCGGGATCGTTCACGCGACGCGCCACACTCAGCGCCGCATGCGCAATCAAGCCCGCCGATCCTCCCACAAAGAGCCCCTCTTCACGCGTGAGACGACGCGCCATCGCAAAGGCGTCGCGATCGCTCACCGTGATGAAGTCGTCGATCAGACTCAGGTCGAGCGTCCCGGGGATTTTGTCCTGGCCGATCCCTTCGACCTTGTACGGCGCACCGGCCGGATGATTCTTTCCGCCACTGCGCCACACTTCCGCGAGAATGGAGCCCACCGGGTCCGCCCCAACGATCTGCACCTTGGGATTCTTCTCCTTCAGATAGCGCCCCACACCGGTGAGCGTACCACCAGTCCCCGCGCCGGCGACGAAGTGCGTGATCTTCCCCGACGTCTGCTCCCACAACTCCGGCCCCGTTGTCGCATAGTGCGCCTCCGGATTCGCCTCGTTGTAGAACTGATCCGCGAGCACAGCCCCCGGCGTTTCCTTCGCGATCCGCTTCGCCATCGACGTGTAGCTGTCCGGATGATCCGGGGCCACCGCGGTCGGCGTGATGATCACCTTCGCGCCAAAGGCCTTGAGCAAGCGCACCTTCTCCTGCGACATCTTGTCGGGCATCGTGAAGATGCACTTATAGCCTCTGAGCGCCGCCGCAATCGCGAGCCCCACGCCGGTGTTGCCGCTCGTTCCTTCGACAATCGTTCCCCCTGGCTTGAGCGTCCCCTCGCGCTCAAAGCGCTCGATCATCGGCAGCCCGATCCGGTCCTTCACCGAGCCGCCGGGATTGAAAAACTCTGCTTTGCCGTAGACCGGCGTCTTGATCCCCGCCGTCACGTTATTCAGGCGAATCAGCGGGGTCCACGCGATCGTCTCGAGGACGTTGGCGTACGGAGTTTTGTTGCGGGAATGGTCGGTCATTGGGCGTCTATTTCGGGGGTCTGGCAATCGGGGGGGCTGGAGCCTAGACACGGCCCGCACTCCAGCCCCTCGAATCTATGCCTTCTGAGAGGACGGAGCGACTGACGGCAGCGGGTCCCCACGCGCCGCCGCCGAGAGCTCGGCCAAGAGCGCCAGCGCCTGCAGCGGCGTGAGGGAATCCACCATCACTTCCTTGAGCCGTTCCACCAGCGGATCCGGGGGGGCGAACAGGGCGAACTGGTCTGCCGGAGAGTCGCTTCGCGCCCGGCCACCAGGCTTCGCTCCAATCGCCGGGGCGGCGTCTAGCCCCGCGCCACGCGCGACCCCGCGCGCCACCCCGCCCGCCACCTGCGCCAGCGCCGGCACCAGATGCTCCCCCTCAAGCACTTTCAGCAGTGCCCGCGCCCGCGCAATCACCGGCCCCGGCAATCCCGCTAATCGCCCGACCTCGATGCCATACGACCGGTCCGCGCCACCCGGCTTCAACGTGTGCAAAAAGAGGATCCGCTCCCCCACCTCCTGCACCGCCACGTTATAGTTGCGAACTGATACGAATTCCTCGGCCAACTGCGTCAGCTCATGATAGTGCGTTGCGAAGATCGTCTTGCACCGCACCCGCTCATGCAGATGTTCGCTCACCGCCCACGCGATGCTCAGTCCATCCCACGTCGCCGTGCCGCGCCCGATCTCATCGAGCAACACCAGGCTCCGGGCGGTGGCGGAATGCAGAATCGCGCTCGTTTCCGACATCTCCACCATGAAGGTGGATTGCCCGCGCACGAGGTTGTCGCTCGCCCCCACGCGTGTGAACACACGGTCTGCAATGCCCACGCGCGCCGACGCCGCCGCGACATACGAGCCCATCTGCGCCATCAACACCAGCAGGCCGATCTGCCGCAGGATCGTACTCTTACCCGCCATGTTCGGGCCCGTCAGAATGATCATCCGCGCATCCGGCGCGAGCGTCACGTCGTTCGGAATGAACTGATCGCGCGGCATCATCCGCTCCACCACCGGATGCCGCCCACGCACGATCTCCAGCACCGCCTCGTCATCCACCACGGGCCGCACATACCCTTCGCGCGCCGCCACTTCCGCGAGTGAGGCCAATACATCCAGCTGCGCCACGCGCGTCGCGATCCCCTGCAAGCGCGCAATCGCTTGGCCAGCCTCCGTGCGCACTCCCTCAAAGATGCGCCGCTCGAGCGCTTCAATGCGCTCGGTCGCATGCAGCACCTTCTCTTCGAACTCCTTCAGCGCTGGCGTCACGTAGCGCTCGGCGCCGGTCAGCGTCTGTCGTCGCTGATAGTCCGCCGGCACGCTGTCGCGATGCGCGTTCGTGATCTCGATGAAGTAGCCGAACACGCGATTGTAACCGACCTTCAGCGAGTTGATCCCCGTGCGCGCCCGCTCCTCGGCTTGCAGCTGCGCAATCGCATCCTTTCCGCCCGTGGCAATCGCGCGGAGCTCGTCGAGCTCGGTGTCCACTCCCGCCGCGATCGTCTCGCCTTCGCCGAACGCGAGCGGCGGTCGGTCCACGATCGTGGCGCGAATCCTCGCGGAGAGTTCCGGCGCGTCGTCCCACGAATCAGTGAGGGTGGCGAGGAGTCCGCCGCGCGTCGTGCGCGCCACCGCCGCCATCACGAGCGGCAGGCGCGCCAGTGAATCGCCGAGTGCGCGAAGTTCGCGCGGGGTCGCGCGCTGGGCGGCCGCCTTGCCGGCGAGGCGTTCAACATCGCGCACGCCATCGAGCGCTTCACGGAGTGCCGCGCGCGCGGTTCCTTCGTCCACGAGCGATTCCACCGCATCATGACGCGCCTCGATAGCGCGCACCTGCGCGAGTGGCGCGAGGATCCACTGCCGCAGCAGTCGCGCCCCCATTGGGGTCTGCGTGCGGTCGAGTACGCCGAGCAGGGTGCCGGCAGTTTCTTCCCCGCCGCGCAGCGATTCGACGAGTTCCAGGTTACGGCGCGTCATCTCGTCGAGCGGCATCGTGCCGCCCGGCCGCTCCACCGTGGGACGCGCAAGATGCGGCAGCCCCGACGGTTGCACTTCACGCAGATAGCGCAGCAGCGCGCCCGCCGCACCCACAGCGGGCGCATCCGCGGGCCCCACGCCGAATCCTTCGACCGACTGCACCGTGAACTGCTGCGCGAGCGCTTCCACGGCGCGCTCGGTGTCGAACTCCCAGGCCGCACGGGTGGTGACGAGCGCTCCGAGTGGACGCACGTATGCGTCGACAGACTCCGAGGCCTCGCCCTGCTCGTTGGCCGGCACCAACACCTCACGCGGCGCCAGGCGCGCGAGTGCGGCATCGGCGTCACGCGCATGTGCGGTGATCATCCGGAATTCGCCCGTCGAGAGATCTGCGGCCGCAATGCCGACCAGCGCGTCGGTGGCACCCTCGCGTACCACGACCGCGCACAGAAAGTTGTTCCGCGCACTGTCGAGCAGATCATCGCTGAACGCCGCGCCCGGCGTGATCGTCTCCACCACTTCGCGCTTCACCAACCCCTTCGCGAACTTCGGATCCTCCACCTGTTCGCAGATCGCCACGCGGAATCCCTGACTCACAAAGCGCCGGAGATACTCCGCCGCCGCCTTCACGGGAATGCCCGCGAGTGGCACCTCCGCCGCGCCGCCATTGTTGCGCGACGTCAGCGTCAGCCCCAGCACGCGCGACGCCACTTCGGCGTCGTCGTAGAACATTTCGTAGAAGTCGCCCATCCGGAAGAACAGGATCGCGTCGGGATGCCGCGCCTTGATCTCCCGGTACTGCGCCATCAGCGGGGTCTCACCCGCAGCCTTCATCCGCGCGGCACCTGCACCAGGAACGCGTTGCCGCGCTCCTTCTGCTTGTAGGCGTTCATCGCGGCGTTCGCGGCGTCGCGCGTCGCGTAGCGACCGAAGCGCACACGGAAGGGGGCCGCCGTGCCATCGATACGCACGTCGTAACCCCGCGCACGAATGTCGGCAGCGAACGACGCGGCTTCTTCAATCGTCGGCCAAGCAGCGACCTGCACCGACCAGTCCATCGCGCCGGTTGGGGCGGACGCCGCGGGCGTCGGGGTCGGCGGCGTCGGCGGGGTCGTCGGCGTCGGCGTCGGCAGGGCGGGATCTGGCACCGCGGACTTGGGAGTCGCTGGCATCGGTGCTGCCGGCGTTGCTGCTGCCGGCGTTGGTGCCGCTGGCGTCGCCGGGCTCGCCACACTCGACGCGGCCGCATTCACCGCCGCCGGGCAACTCCGCAACAGATAGTCGTACTGATTCACCAACTCGATCGCCGTCGAGTCCACCCGCGCCCGATTCGTCCGCAACACGGTACACCCCTGATCGCGCGCACCACGGTCAATCAACAACCGCCCGTGCCACACGCCGGCCTCGCCGCGCAACGGGCTCTCGGGCGCTTCACTGGCAAGTCGCTCCAAGTACCGCAGCGCCGCCACGCGATCCCCGCGCGCCAACTCGCCCTGCGCGAGTCGCAACATTGCTGCCGCCGCACGCGGCGACCGCTCGTGCTCCAGCATCACGCGCAGGTAATCGCGCTGCGCCTGCTCCCACGATTCCGCAATCGTCGCGCGCTGAAACAACACCTCGGCTTCTCCCGCACTCCGCGGTTCGGTGGCATTGAGCAGCGAATCCAACAGCGCGCGGCCATTCGCACCGTTGCCGTCATTCACCAACCGCTGCGCCCGCTGAAATGCGCTCCGCCGCGCCGCCGAATCGGCGGGGGTCGTTTGCGCTGAGGCTGTGCTGACGAGAAGTGTGCTCACCACCGCCGCGAGGCTCACGCGAAACGCCGCGCGCACGACCGCGCCCAGCGCGTTGCTTGGCACCGTTCCGGCCGCCGTTCGGGCCGCCGTTCGGGCCGCCGTTCGGGCCGCCGTCGCGGGCGCCGTCGCGGGCGCCGTCACGGGCGGAGGTACAGTTACTGTTACGGTCGCAGTCGCAGTCGCGGCAAACGTATTCCGATGGTGGATCAAGCAGCCCTCTTCCGTCCGGCGGACGGCGTAATCGCCAGCAGCAGCGACGTAATGATCTGTTCCTCGCTCGAGACCTTGGTGTCCTTCAATGCGGCATCCGCCGCGTGCAGATGCGGGACCGCGCGCGCAATCTCCGCCGCCGTCCACTTCGACACCGCCTTCGCCCACGCGGTCGTTGCATCCCCCCACGAGCGCCCGGTGTACACGCTCCCTGCTTCCTTCAGCAGGTTGAACATCTCGCGCTCCATCGAGTGTGTCGGCAACCCACGCGCCTTGGCCGCCACACCCCAGCCAATCGCGAGCATCTGCGCCGTCAGCGCCATCACGGTCGTTACCCCCGATTGCTTCGGCTGCGCCAGCACATCACCGACAATCGCAATCGCCCCCATCGTATCGCGCATCGCCGCGCGATCGAGCAGGTCCGCGAGCGTCACCCCAGGTCGTACCCCGGTGATCGCCTCGACCGCGGCTTCATCGATCGTGCCGCCGTCAGAGTACGCGGCGAGTTTGCGGATCTCACCCGCAAGTAGCGAGAGATCACTCCCGCCGTAGCTCGCCAAGCGCTGCGCTGCCCCCGCCGTAATACCGATCTTGCACGCGGTCTCCGCCTCATGCGCAATCCACTTCAACAACGCGTCATCTTCGAGCGCCTTGAATTCGATTGTCGTGGCATTCGCCCCCATCCACGCCTCGAGCTTCGCCGTCGACGGCACCACAAGCGCCAACAGCGTTTCCACGGCGGGCTTGGCCAGATATTTCTTGAGGCGTTCCGTGAGGGGCTTCTTCATCGCGCCGGGGTCGCGAATCACCACCACGCGTCGCTCGGCGAGCATCGGCAACGACTCGAGCGCGCCGGAGAGGGTCGAGAGTTCGACCTCATTTCCCCGCAGCACGTCGCAATTGAAGTCGCGCGTCGACGGGTCGGTCGCGCGCGCGAGTAACGCACGGACCTTCTCCTCCTTCAGGTGGTCATCCGCACCGTGGAGGACGTACACTGAATCAAACGCCCCCGACTCGAGCGCAGACTTGAACGCCTTCATCGTCCCGGGAGCCATGGGCGGGAATATAGCGCCCGCCCCCCACTCCCGGACGCGGTCCGCTAGGCGATCATCCGTCCCGTGGAAGGGCCCATCGGCGACGGGCCGCGCAGCGGTCCCTTCGCCAGCACCCGCTCCAGCTTGAGCCGCTCCGCCAACCGCGCGCGGAACCCCGGCGAGACCGTCACGGGGGTCAGATGACGCGCCAGAAGCAGGCCGACCCGCACCTCCGCGTCGTACCGCTCGCAGGCGGCGCAGCCGTCGGCGTGCAAGCGCATCGCCCCCGATTCCGACGACGCCAGGGCCGAGTCAAGCCAGGACAAGTGCTGGGCGCGAAACTCAGCGCAGCTGGGACCAGAGAGCAAAGTGGTCATTGAGAACGGGAACGCGGTGGGGAGCCGGCTAGGAAGGACAAGAAAAACCACTGCACCAACCACTGCACCAACCACTGCACCAACCACGACATCAACACCGACCACAACACCAACCACGACAGGAACGGCGCGAAATACGAAACGCCCTCCGATACCCTAGAGGACGTTTCGCGTTCCGAACTGCAGGCCTTCGGAGGTCCCACCCCCCTTACGTACCTACTTACTGCAGTTCCGGCTCGATAATCTCGGCGAAGCTCGCCCGCGCCCGGTTCAGGCGGGACTTCACGGTGCCGAGGTTGCAGTGCGTGATCTCGGCAATCTCCTCATAGGAGCGCCCTTCCAACTCGCGGAGCACGAACACCTCGCGGTGATGCTCCGGCAGCTTGGCCACCGTCGCGTCCACCAGGCTCTTCACATGGCGCTTCCGGAAGAGATCGTCGGGACGCATCGAGGAGTCCTCGAACTCCAGCGGACGCTCCTCGTCCTCCCAACCCTGCGTGATGGTCGTGAAAAGCACCAACGGATTGCGTGAGCGGTTGCGGAGCTCGTTCTTCGCCAGGTTCGACGCAATCGTGTAAATCCAGGTCGAGAACTTCTTCGTGCTGTCGAAGCGCGCCATGTGACGGTGCACACGGATGAAAGCTTCCTGTACCAAGTCCTCCGAACGCTCGCGGTCCCCGACCGTACGATAGATGAAGTTCAGAAGACGATTCTGATAACGATCGACAAGCGCGTCGAAAGCACGGGTCTGACCAGCCAAGTATTCAGCCACCAATGCGCCATCATCGAGCATCTTGAGCTCAGAGAGGGGCTTGTATGTGGTCTGAGTAGCATCCTTCAGCTTCAGTGCCGCGCTTCCCATGGTGTCCTCGTGGTGAGGATTTATCAGCCTTCCCCATTCATGTATATCGCAGGGGGCGTGCCAACCATGGAACCTGTGTAAGTCGTTGATTTACAACGTCTTAATCTGTCTTTAATGCACCAATGTGTCCCGCCACGGATAATCCCGCGTCCCTATTTAAGGACGGTCGGGAATCCCGCCATGTAGAGGATCGCCACCAACGTCTTCGCATCGGTGATTTCCCCGTCCCGAATCATCATGAGGATCTGCGAGAGCTTGAGCGGCACCACTTCCATGAACTCGTCCGCCTCTCGCTGCGCCTCGCCCTGCGTGAGTCCGGTCGCCATGAAAAGGTGGATTCTCTCGTCCGTGAATCCTGGTGTCGTCCACAGGCTGGTGAGCGGCTTGAAGTGCGTGGCCGAGCAACCGGTCTCTTCGAGGAGTTCGCGTTCGGCGCAGGCTATTGGTGCTTCGTTCGGCTCGAGCCGCCCGGCCGGAATCTCCCACAACAGCCCCCCGATCGCGTAGCGGTACTGCTTGATGAGCAGAATGATCGGGTCGGGGCCGTTCGGCTCGCTGAGCACCGGTACCACCGCCGCCGCCCCGGGGTGCTTGATCAACACCTGCTCCCCTTCGCTCCCATCGGGGAACCGCACGCGATCCACCTGTGCATCCAAGAAGCGATGCTGCCAGACGCGCGCACCGTCGATTTTGCCCGGGACTACAACCGGCGCCCCCGCGCTCAATCCCTTCCGTGGTGCACTCATACCAACTCCGTCGGGTCGTACGTGGTGGGATGCGTGACGATCGACGCAATCCCGAGCCCCTCGAGCGGCGCGGTGATCACGGCAGGATCCCCCACGGCGAGGACGAGCAATCGCGAGGGATCCACGTGCGCGACTGCCGCCGCGTACACCTGCGCTGGCGTGATGGCCTGAATGGAATCGCGATACGTCGCAAACCAGTCCGGCGGCAGCCCGAACATCTCCGCCCCCGCAATCGCCCCGGCCACCGCCGAGGTGCTCTCGTAGCGAATTGGAAACACTCCCGCCAAGTAGTCCGTGGCCAGCGTGAGCTCGTCGTGTGACGGCGGCGCCGCGCGCATGGCATCAACCTCGCGCAGGATCTCCTCCACCGCGCGATGCGTGATGTCGCTCTTCACCGCCGTGCTGATCACGAACGGTCCGGCCCCACGACGCCAGTCGTAACCCGACGAGGCCCCGTACGTGAACGCATGCTTCTCACGCAGGTTGAGATTGATGCGCGACGAGAACAGTCCGCCAAGGATCGCATTCATCACCACGATCGCGAGATAGTCGGGATGCGACCGCGGTACCCCCACATGCCCCACGCGCAGTTCCGACTGCGGCGCATCGGCCTTCGCGAGAATCACCGCGCGCCGCCCTGGCACCGCCACGTCCACCGTGCGCGACACAGGTGCAGTGGCTCCCGTGCGCCAATCGCCAAAACGCGATTCCGCCAGCGCCACCGCCCTCTCCAGCGTGAGGTCGCCCACCAGGATCAACGTGGTCGTCGCGGGCCCATAGTGCTGCGCATGGAATTCACGCACCGCCACCGCGTCGAGGGGGGTCACGCTTTGCGTGCTCCCGCTCCCCGGGCGCGCGTACCGCGCGGTTGGCGCATACAAGAATCCAGTGAAGCGCTGGTCTGCCAACGCGTGCGGCTCTGCTAACTGCTGCGCCAGATCATCCAACCGCTCGTCCCGCTTGCGGTCCACATCGCGGTCCGGAAAGCTCGGCGCCCGCACTACCTGCGCGAAGAGCGCGAACGCCGCATCCAAACGCGCCGGCGTCACGGTCAGCCGCGCCACCGACGAATCCCAATCGGCATTGGCCGCGAACGCCGTCCCGAGCAACTCAAAGCGCTCCGTCAGCGCCGCGCCATCGAGCGCCCCGGTTCCTTCATCGAGGCTCTGAGCCGTCAACGACGCCAGCCCCTCACGTCCTGCGGGATCCGCACTCGCCCCCGCATTCACCAGCGCGAACGCCGTCACGATCGGCAACCGCGGCATCGGCGCCACCACCAGCGTGAGCCCATTCCCCAACGTCACCCGATGCACCGTGGGGAACTGATAAGGTCGCACCGCCGTCGGCGTCGGAATGCGTCCACTGCGCACCGCGCGCGATTCGATTGCCCCGCCACCACTCGCGCCGCTCATGCAGCCTCCGGTACAGCCACGCGTGGTACGTACGAGAGCGAGACCCGATTGTCCTCGCCAAGGAGCTCCTGCGCCATGCGCTGGAGATCGTCGAGCGTCACCGCCCCGTATCGGGCGAGTTCTTCATTCACGCGGTGCGGATTGTCAAAATAAGTAGCAAACTGCGACAATTTGTCGGCCCGCGCGCCAGCCGACTGCAACCCAATCACCCAACTCGATTCCGCGAGCGCCAACGCCCGCTCGCGCTCGGCGGGCGTCACACCATCGCGCCGAATCCGCTCGATCTCCGCCACCAATGCGTCCATCGCGATCGCCAGCGGCACCCCGGGACGCGCCGTCACGTCACAGATCAACAAGTCCGCACCCTTCGGCAGCTCGAAGGTATAGGCCCCCGCGTCCGCGGCGACCATCTGTTCGCGCACTAAAGCACGCGGCAAGCGCGCCCCCTCGCCCATCCCCAGCACCGCACCCAGCAGACTCGCCACGTACCATCCGTCCGCGCCGAAGGGCGGAATGCGGAACGTCAGGAACGTCCGCGCCGTCGCGACCTCATCCTCCACGACCTCGCGATGCCAGCCGCCAAAGCGCGGCGGCAACTCCACGGGACGCAGCGGTGGCTTGCCCGCCCCCCGCGCGATGCCGCCGAAATGCTTCTCCACCATGGCCATCCCGGCCGCCGGCTCGAAATCCCCCACGATGCTCAGGACCGCGTTATCCGGCGTGTAATACGTACGGAAGAACTCGGCGATGTCCTCAAGACTCGCCGCCGAAAGATCTTCCATCGATCCGATCAACGAGTGATGAAAGGGATGGTCCGGCGGATAGCAGAGCGCGGGCAACTTCTCCCACCACGTCCCGTACGGCTGATTATCCATCGTCCACCGGCGCTCGTTCTTCACCACGTCGCGCTGGGTGTCGAGCTTCTCCTGCGTCATCGCGGGCAGCAAGCGTCCCATCCGGTCCGCCTCGAGCCAGAGCGCCAGCTCCAACTGATGCGCTGGCACGGTCTCGTAGTAGTTGGTACGATCCAACCAGGTCGAGCCATTCAGCGTACCGCCGGCGCGCTGCACGAGCTCGAAGTGCTCGTTCGCTCCCACATGCTCACTCCCTTGGAAGAGCATGTGTTCGAATAAATGCGCGAAGCCGGTGCGTCCTTCGCGCTCGTTCGCTGACCCCACGTGATACCAGAGATTCACCGCGACGATCGGGGTGGCGTGGTCCTCGGAGAGGATCACGCGGAGCCCATTCGCGAGCGTATGCTCGACAATCGGGATATGCAGCGCAGAAGGGGTCGAGAGGGTCGCGGGGGTCACAGAGCTACCAGTCGAGGACAAACGCGAGAGGCGCCTTCAGCGTCTCGCCAAGGAAATAACCGGGCTGTCGCGCCACCCGCTGCCACGCATCATCCGTGCGCGTGGGAGAGGTCATCACCGCCAGGCCGTTGCGCCGCGCAATCCGCGCGGCGCGCAGCACATGAAAAGGATCAGACACCAACACCACGGTCCCCATGTTCCGCGCGAGCAATAACCGCGCGACCCGTTCAAGGGACTGCCCCGTCGTCCGCCCCTCATTCTCCGTGAGGATCGCCGAATCCGGGACACCCTGCTGGAGGGCGTACGTGCGACCCACCGCGGCTTCCGAGGCGGTGTCGCCATCCGCGGTACCGCCAGTGAATACCAGTCGTGGCGCGAGTCCGCGCGTATAGAGTCCCACCGCGTGGTCCAACCGCGCGCGCAACACCGGCGATGGCCGGCCGCGGTACTGCGCGGCGCCCAGCACGACAATCGCATCGGCCCGCGCCGCTTCGTCGTGCGTAGCCGCGCGCAGCACCGACACCGCCGACGCGAACCACGCCAGACACAGCGCGCCGCCGGTCGCGAGCGCGACTCGGCGGCGAAGGGACCATCCAGAGGTGCGGGACATCACGGGGAAATTACTCGCGGGGGACTCGCCGCGATACGTATGAGAACGCGCCAGTTACTCCCCGAGCGCCAATAACGCGAGCGCGAACGCATCAAGCGACGCTTGACGAGCCGTCTCGCCCTCCACCCCGTCGTCGGTGGATGTCGAACTTCCGTCGAGTTGGTGCAACAGCATGAGCCCCACGAGCGACGCACTCACGCGAGGCTTCAGTTCCGCTGCCGTGAGCATGGCGAGCGCCAGTTCCGTCGCCGCGCGCTGCCGCATCTCTCGGATCTCTTCCACGTGCGCCCGCACCGGGGGCTCCAGCAGCAGGGCGTTGAGTAGGGCTCGACACCCGGCTCCCACAGTATCCTTGCCAAGCGCCAACCAGGCGTCGAACGGATCGTCCGTGGCGCTGGCCGCGCGCAGCGCGGCCGCATCGGCCGCCGCCAAGCGCCGCGCGAGAGCACGAAGCAGAGCGTGCTTGTCGTCGAAGTGGTAGAGCACCAGCGCCTTGCTCACCCCCGCCTCAATCGCGATTCCCTGTACCGTCAACGCGCTCACACCCCCCGCGACCCCGAGCAACGTTGCCGCGGTGAGAAAGCGCTCCGCGCGATCAGCGCGTGACATGGCTTCCTGGCTCAGGGATCTCCACATGGTATTGCTTCGCCCGCAACGACCCCGCGAGCGCGTCCTGTGCCTTCGGCTCGCCATGCACGAGGAAGACGTCCTGAAGCGCTCGTGAAGTCGCACGCGTCGCGTCCAGCCACTGTTGCAACTCCGTGCGATCCGCGTGCGCGCTGTATCCGTTCAAGACTTCCACCTGAGCGCGGAGCGGTACCATTTCGCCAAAGACCTTGATCTCACCCCGCCGCTCGACGATCCGGCGCCCAAGCGTGTGCTCCGCTTGGAATCCCACGATCAGGATGGTATTCCGCGCATCCCCCGCGCTGTAGGCCAGATGGTGCAGGATGCGTCCCGATTCGGCCATGCCCGACGCCGCAATCACGATCATCGGACCGCCGCGATGCATCATGGTCTTCGAATCCTGAACATCAGGAGTGAACTGCACGAGTTCGAAGTCGAAGATCGAGTGCCCGTTCCCCGTGGTGTGCCGCACCATCGGCTCGTTGGGATCGAAGTCCGCGGTGTTCTCGCGGAAGACGTTCGTCGCCTCGGTCGCGAGCGGACTGTCGATGATGATCGGGATTCGCGGGATCTTTCCGGCATCGGAGAGCGCATGGAGATCGTAGAGCAGTTCCTGCGTGCGGCCCACGGCAAACGCCGGGATCAGCACGCGTCCACCCCGTGCCGCGGTCGCGCTGACAATGCGCGCGAGATCCTCGCGGGCCCCCGTGACACTGGAGTGGTCACGATCGCCGTACGTGGACTCCATAATCACCCAATCGAGCCGTTCGAGCGGCTCGGGGTCTTTGATCATCGGCAGTCCGGCACGGCCGATATCACCGCTGAACCCCAAGCGGCGGGTGACACCCCCTTCCTCCCACTCGAGCTCGACGGACGCCGAGCCGAGAATATGCCCCGCGTGCACGAAACGCCCAGTGACGCCGGGCACGACCTCAAATGGCTGGTGGAACTGGTGCGGCACGAACTGCGTGAGCGCTGCCGAAACATCCTTGAGGGCGTACAGCGGTGCCGCTCGGGCGCGTCCGCGGCGCGCCAAGAACTCCGCGTCCTTCTCTTGGATGTGCGCTGAATCGGCGAGCATCACCTCGCAGAGATCGCGCGTCGCGGCGGTCGAGTGGATCGGACCCCTATACCCTTGCTTCACAAGGTACGGCAGACGCCCAGCGTGATCGATATGCGCGTGCGAGAGCACGACCGCGTCGATCTTGTCCGCTGCCGCCGGAAGAACGCGGTTCTTTTCGGCCGTCTCTGATCGACGCCCCTGAAAGAGACCGCAGTCGAGGAGAATGGTCCGTCCGTTGACCTGGACGAGATGGGCCGAGCCGGTGACTTCACGTGCGGCCCCGGTGAAGCGTACCTGCATTTAGCCCTCCGAGTCGGCGTCCCGCGCAAAAATGAGCGTCAATCGCTGGCCGTCCTGCGTCATCATCGTGGGCGTCCAGCCGCCGCGGCTGCGTTCGTTCAGCAAATCGGTGAGCGCATCCTCATCCTCACGCTGATGTCGCGTGAGCCGGAGAATGACCGCCTGATATTCTTTCATATGAGCGAAGTTAGTACCTTTGCGCGTATGCCGACCACCCCTGCGCGTCCCATCCCCACTGGCGTCACTGTTGTGTCGCATCCCCTCGTGCAGCATAAGCTGTCGATTCTGCGCGACCAGGCGACCCCCAAGAAGATCTTCAAGGAACTGGTCGACGAGATCGCCATGCTGATGGCCTACGAAGCCACCGCCGATCTCGCGCTCGCGCCGGTCGAGGTCGATACCCCGCTCGAGACCACCACCTGCCATCGCGTGGCGGGGAAGAAACTCACGCTGGTTCCGATCCTCCGCGCCGGACTCGGCATGGTCGAAGGCATCCTCAAGCTCGTCCCCAGTGCGCGGGTGGGGCATATCGGGTTGTACCGCGACCACGACACGCTGGAGCCGGTGGACTACTACTTCAAAGTGCCGGGCGACGCCGCGGAGCGCGATTTTTTTCTGCTCGATCCGATGCTCGCCACCGGTGGGAGCGCCGCGAGCGCGGTGAGTTCGCTCAAGCGCGCTGGGGCGACACGCATCAAGTTCCTCTGCCTCGTTGCCGCACCGGAAGGCGTCGCGCGACTCCACGAGACGCATCCCGACGTGCAGATTTTCACAGCCTCGCTCGACCGCGAGTTGAACGCCAACGGCTACATCCTCCCCGGACTCGGCGACGCAGGCGATCGGTTATTTGGGACGAGATGAAGGCGGAAGGATGACGGACGGAAGATGAAAGACACGGCACGCCCGAGCTTCTGACCACCCCTCGGCGTTGCAGTGAAGCCTCCAACCTCCCTCCTTCAGCGTATTTGCTCCCAAGCACGTCCTCTTGTCCGGAATCACGTGGGCCTGTATCGTTCCGTCCAGATCGAACCGTAGCCGCGCGCGCGCACCCCCGCCTCGTCCCGACCGAATGCTCATCAACCTGCTGCCGGACTTCTTCGCCGCTCTGCAAAGCGTTGATCCCGTCGCAGCATATCATCGGTACTTCGAGGCCAACCGTCCGCTCCTCGCGGCGTACTGGCACAACTACGTCATCGAGCCTGCGGGCCCGCACTTCCAGGACGTCGTGCGCGAGACCGTCCGCGCCGATCGCACCGACCTGCGGGCGATGCTCGAGCGCACGGATGTCGTCGCGCTCGCCAAGCAGGCCGAAGCCGCGTGCACCGAACTCTTCCAAATCGATTCCACCGTCGACGTTGTCCTCATGGCCGGCGTCGGCGCCGCGAATGCCGGCGAGCTCGTCGTGAATGGACGCGGGGTCGCGTTTGTCTGCCTGGAGCATTTCACCAGCATCGCGAATCCGGCCACGCGCGGACTCGGGCTCGATCCCGAGCTGATTCCCATGTGGCTCGCCCACGAGCTCGCACACGCGGTGCGTTATACCTCACCGCAAAGCCGCGCCGAACTTCGCCGCACGGTCGCCGCGGCCGGTGGCTTCTACTCCTATTGGGAAACAGGGCGCGTCGCCACGCTCCGCGAGCACCTCGTGAACGAGGGACTCGCCGTGCAGGCCTCGCGCTTGCTCAGTCCAGGGCACGCGCCCTGGGAATATTATGGGTTCCAGCGCAGGCAGTACGCGCGGGTGCGCGAGCTCGAAGGCGTGCTCGCCCGTGCCGTGGCCGACGACCTCGACCGGGCGGGTCTTGGCCTCCGGCTGCGCTGGCTCTCTGGTGGCATGAGTGACGAAGCACGCACGGTGCAGCGTCACGTTCTTCCCGAACGCGCTGGCTACTATCTCGGCGCCCAGATGGTCGAATCCGCTATTGCCGAAAAAGGCATCGCTTGGGCGCTCCGCGCCGAAGCGCGTGAACTCACTGCTTTCGCTGACGCGGCCGCTCGAACCGCCTAACACGCCCAAGAGCGCACCACGCAGCAGACACGCGCGACCGGCTCCGGGGCCGGCCGCGCGTCGTTTTTTAGGATGGAGGATGAAGGATAGGGGAGGGAAGATGACTTTCATCCTTCATCCTCCATCCTACTTCCCAATACAAAACGCTCGAAACACTCGCTCTAGTACGTCCTCGATATCGATCGCCCCGGTGAGTTCGTCGAGCGCATGGATCGCCGCGCGCAGATGCGTGGCCGCTACGGGGGCGGGCAAGGCGTCAGCCGCCCACGCGTCGCGGAATGCCTCCACTTCCGTGCGCGCTGCGGCCAGAGCGACCGCATGGCGCGCGCGCGTCACCACGGGTTCGTCGTCCGCGGGTTCGGGGTAGACCTCGCGCACCACGGTCGCGATGGCCGCGCGCAATGCATCGAGACCTTCACCGGTCTCTGCGCTGACGGCGATGGCGCCAGGAATCGTGTGGGAGCTGACCTTCGCTGTTCCACTGGGCGTTGTGTTTCCTGTGTGCTGGGTGACAAGATCCGACTTGGTGTGCACAAGAATCTGTCGCCCGGCCCCCGCCGCGCCCACCGCCTCAGCAGCGGCGCGAAGCGCCGCCGCATTTTCGCCGCACACGAGCACGACCTGTGCCCGCGCCAACCACCGCGCGCTCACCTCAAGCCCGAGTCGCTCGAGGAGATCCGTACTCTCCCGCAACCCCGCCGTATCGACCAGCCGCAGCGGAAGCGGATCCGCATCGATCACCACTTCAATCGCATCGCGCGTCGTCCCCGGCACCTCACTCACGATGGCGCGCGCATCCCCCACCAGCGCGTTGAGCAACGACGACTTCCCGGCATTTGGCGCCCCGGCCAGCACCACCGTGACCCCGTCTCGCGCGAGTTCCGCCGCGGGCAACGTCGCGCCAAGCGCGCGGAGGGCCACACTCACGGCATCGGCGGCGGCAATCACGCGCGCGCGCGGCGGCGGACCATCGTCCTCTTCGGGGAAGTCGATCTCGTAGGCGATCAGCGCCTCGACCTCGAGCAGTGCGTCGCGCAACGCCTCAAGACGCCGCGACAGCGTGCCCGAGAGTTGGCGCAGCGCCGTCCGATGCGTCGCGCGCGAGCGCGCCTCAATCACATCTGCCACCGCCTCCGCCTGCAACAGATCAAGCTTGCCATTCCGCACGGCACGCTCCGTGAACTCTCCCGCCAGCGCGGGCCGTGCCCCGGCGGTCATGAGCGCGGCCAACACAAGCGCGCTCACATAGCTCCCGCCATGCACGCTCAGTTCGAGCACGTCCTCGCCAGTCGGCGAGTGTGGCGCGGGGAACCAGGTCGCCAGTGCTTCGTCGAGCCGTCGCGAAGCGGTCGGCGGCGCTGGGCGCGCTGGGTTTCCGCGCGCCGCACCCTCCGGCGGCGCGACCGGTTCGGTCAGCGTCACACGCGTCGCGCGGCGTGGAATCAACTCGCCGGTGACTCCGAGGCGACGCGCGATCTCACGCGTCGCTGGCCCGCTCAGGCGGACCACGGCGAGGGCGCCCCGTCCGGGCGCCGTCGCCACCGCGGCGATCGTGTCGCCGCGTGTGCTACCGCTTCTTGGAACTGCCCCCACTCGGGGCGGCCTTCGCGACCACACTTGTGCTCGGCGCCGGCGCGTTCTTCCCGCGCTCATTGGCAATCAACCACTGCTGCGGAATCGCCGCCAAGTTCTGCACCGTGTAATACAGGTTCAGCCCCGACGCGAAGTTGAGCAGCGCCACCGTCATGATCACCGGCATCAAGATCGCCATCATCTTCGTCTGCGGGTTCGGCGGCACGTTGCGCATGCCGACCCACGAGAGGAAGAACATCGACGCGCCCATCGCCAGCGGCAGGATGTAGAACGGATCCTTCAGCGAGATGTCCGTGAGCCACATGAACGAGACGCCGCGGAACTCGATCGTGTTCTGGAACACGAAGAACAACGCGAACAGGATCGGCATCGGAAGCAGCATCGGCAGGCAGCCCGAGAGCGCCGCGAAGGGACTCACGCCGGCATCGGCGTACACCTTCATCACCGCCGCGCGCTGCTTCTCTGGGTCTCCTTTGTGCTTGTTCTGCTCCGCCTGCACGACCGGTGCGATGCGCTGCATCTGGATGCTCGACCGCATCATGCGCGAGTTCAGGGGCCACATCGCAAGGCGAATCGAGATGCCGAAGATCACGAGGATCCAGCCATACTCGATTCGCAGCGTGCGCTTCATCCACAGCAGGATCTTCATGACGATGGTCGCGAAGGGCTGCACGACGCCGCTGATCCATCCCCCGTATGGGTTCGCGGTCTCGAACTCGCGCCCCATGGCCACCATCCGCTCCCACTCCTGCGGACCGGCGTAGAGCTCAAAGCTCACGCCGGCATCGGTCAGCGCGGAGACCGCCGTGCCTTCGGCACGTACGGCGACCTTATTCACCCGCGGCGCTCCGGTGACATGCAGTTCGGCGAAGGGCGTTGTCGTGCTGTCGGCGGCAAGGAGGCCCACAAGGAAGTACTTGCTCTTCGCCACGACCCACTCGTGCGGCCCCGGCTTCAAGAGACGCTCTCCCGGATCGGGATTGCGGAAGTCCACGCGCTCCGAGCGGCTGTTGGAGGGCTTGTACGCGTACGCCAAGTGCCGGGCGTCTTCCGTGGTGTCGGCTTCCTGCGAGTTGAAGCCCGTCGGCAAATCGGTGAGCAAGAACGCCGGCTGCGGGAGGCCCGTCGCACGCACCTGCACGGTCGCGAGATAGTTCTCTGCCGCCATCGTGTAGCTGATCTGCATCGTCGCGCCGCCCACGGTGCCGGCAAAGCGCAGCGTCTCCCCCGCCGGCGTCGTGTCCCGCGTCGCGGTGAACGGCACCTCGGCGAGCGCGATCGTGTCGCCACCCGCAATCACGCGGAAGCGCAACATGGGCTCCCGTCCATGCGCGAGCGCCACGTTCCCTTCGCGACCGCCAAGCTGGGTGAAGCGCGGCAACTCCGCGGCGAGGAACTGGGCGCCGTACGACGAGAACTTGAACGTCGTGAGGGCGTTGCCAATCGACAGCGTCTCGGCCATCACCGGGGCGGCTACTGGTGCGGCTAGTGGTGCGGCTCCTGCTGACGCACGCGGTGCGGGCTCGGTCCCCGCGGACAGTGTCGGCGCGGTGAGTGGACTCGTGCCCTCCGTAGTCGTGCTCGGCGACGTGGCCACTGCCGTTTGCGGCGGGAGGGTCACTTTCGGGCGCGGGAAGAGGAGTGGCGTCGCGAGGACGACACCTCCCGTCAGGAGCAGGGCCAGAAAGAAACGCTTATCCATCGAGGCGTGTGGACTTAGGGGGGAGAGCTTCGGGGACCGGGTCGAATCCCCCGGGCCGGAACGGATGACAGCGTGCGATGCGTTTCACCGCGAGCCAGGATCCGCGCACTGCGCCATGCTTCTGCAACGCTTCGATCGCGTAGTGTGAACAGGTGGGATGATAGCGACAGGCCGCCGGGAGCAGCGGCGAGATCACGATCTGGTAGGCGCGCACGCTGAAGATCAGGAGCATCCTCATGCGGCGACCGTCCCCGCGTCCCGTACGATTTTCTCGCGCAGACGATTCATGTCCTCGACGAGTCGATCGAAGTCTGCGCTATAAGCGGCCGGCGCCGCGCGAACCACGAGATCGTGCGGAGCCACCGACTGCAATGGGCCCGTCCACTCGCGGCGTGCGAGTTCACGCAATCGACGTTTGAGTCGGTTGCGATCGACCGCCGAATGCTTGAAGCGCGGGACGATGATCCCGATGCGGTGGTGATGCAGAAGGGAAGCGAGCACCCGGACCTCAAGTAACGGGGTGCGGACTCGCTTCCCTTCGCGTCGGACCAACTCGAGGTCGGCCGTGCGCGTCAGCCGCTGAGGCGACGCCACGCGGCGATCGACCTCAGACGCCCGCGTACTTCGACGGGAGCTGCACGGTCAAGCGCTTACGTCCCTTCTTGCGGCGGCGGCTCAGGACCTGGCGGCCCCACTTGGTTTCCATGCGCGCGCGGAATCCGTGCGTCCTGACACGACGCTTGTTGCGCGGGCGATACGTTGGCTTACCCATCGTTGCTCCAGAGAGACTTCTAGTAAAGACTTCGAGTCGGAAATCACATCGCGGACAGACCGCTAAACGTAGTCCGCTCCATGGGTTACGTCAACGGGGCCGGGGAGAGCGGCCGCTTGTCTGGAGACACGAGCGTTGACTTATCCACAGAACGAGGTGTAGGTTCGCCCTCCCCTCAGATGTCCCCATTCGTTCAGCCCATCGGCATGTCCCTTACGGCTTCCGAAGTTTGGTCCCGCCTCCTCGACCGCGCGCGGACGGAGCTCTCGGATCACATAGTTGATACTTGGCTCGTGCCGCTGTCGGCGGCCGAGTACACGGGCGAAGGGCTGACGCTCAACGCCCCGGACCAGTTCTCGGTGGAGTGGAACGAGAAGCGCCACACGGCGCTCCTTGAGTCACTCGCCCCGGTCGCATTGGGGCACCCGCTGAAGATTACGATGGCGGTCCAGCAGGAGCGGCTACAGCGGAGTCAGATGGACCTTTTCGTCCCACAAAAGGGACAGGAAAGGAGCATCATGGAGCCAGAACGCCATCCAGCCGGCGTTACGCTCAGCTCCCTGAACGACCGCTACATCTTCGATACCTTCGTCGTCGGAAAGTCCAACGACCTCGCCGCCGCCGCCGCGATGGCCGTCTCGCAGGCCCCCGGCAAGACCTATAACCCGCTCTTCTTCTACGGGCCCACCGGGCTCGGCAAGACCCACCTCATGCAGGCCATTGCGCAGGAGATCCTCCGCCGCGCCCCGCAGACCCGGGTCACCTACATCACCACCGAGCAGTTCACCAACGACGTCATCACCTCGATCGGCAAAGGCGCCATGCACGACTTCCGGCGCCGCTACCGCGAGACCGACCTCTTCCTCGTCGACGACGTCCACTTCATCGGTGGCAAGAACTCCACGCAGGAAGAGTTCTTCCATACGTTCAACGCGCTCTACGAAGCCGGACGCCAGATCGTCCTCACCTCCGACCGCCCCCCGTCTGAGATCCCCAAGCTCGAAGCGCGTCTCGCGTCCCGCTTCGCTTGGGGCATGGTCGCCGACATCGGGCAGCCCGACCTCGAGCACCGCATCGCCATTCTCCGGCGCAAGGCGGAGATGGACCACCTCGAGCACACCATTCCCGACGACGTCCTGCATTTCATCGCCGATCACGTCCAGTCCAATGTGCGCGAGCTTGAAGGCTCAATCATCAAGCTCTTGGCCTACGCCTCACTCAAGCACCGCGTCGTCACTGTTGACCTCGCGCGCGAGGCGCTGCGCGACAAGATGCGGGCGAATGATGCCATGCCCCAGCGCTCCGAGCGCCAGGATCGCATGGGCCAGATTCAACAACGGGTCGCCACGGAGTGGGGGGTCACGGTCGAAGGCCTCCAGTCCAAGACCCGCACCAAGACCCTCACCATCCCACGGCAGGTCGCCATGTATCTCGCCCGCGAGATCCTCGGCCTCCAGCTCGTAGAAATCGGCCTCGCCTTCGGCGGTCGCGATCACTCCACGGTGATCCATTCCCTCGAGCGCGTGGCCGAAACCATGAAGGAAAGTGCCGAGTTCCGGAACCGTGTGGATAGAGTGCGGGAAACGGTCCGGCACTCCACATAGTCCACACTGTTCCACAGTCGCAGCGGGCGTTTTCCCGCTTTCCCACCGCTGTCCACGAACGCTCCACGGTGAGTCCACGTGAGCTCGACCGCTTGAAACCGTGATGCAGTAAGGACTTTCGCGGTTTGTCCACAGTCCACACCTTACTACTACTTCTACTGACTTAATAATTCAGTAGATAGAAACAGACGGCTCGCGCGCCGTTCCACATTCGCCCCTTCGCAGATGCGTTTCACCATCACTCGCGAGAAGCTCCAGGAAGGTCTCGCTGCGGTCACACCCGCGGTGCCGTCCAAGACGACACTCCCCGTGCTCGCGAATCTCCTCATCCAGACCACGGACAAGGGCATTCGCCTCTCAGGGACCGACCTCGACATCGCCGTGAGCACCGAAGTGACCGCCGACGTTGAAGCCGCCGGCGGCATCACCATCCCCGCACGCAAGTTGAGCGAGATCGCGCGCGAGCTACCGCCGGCACCGGTGCGCATCTCCGCCACCGGGGATCAACGCATCACGCTCGAGTGCGGACGCGCGAAGTTCAAGCTCCTCGGACTTCCGAAGTCCGAGTTTCCCAGCTTCCCCGCCGTGCAGTTCGACAAAGCGGTGCGCGTCCCCTCTGGGGATCTCCAAAAACTGATCGGCCACACCGCGTTCGCCGCGAGCACCGAGGAAAGTCGTCCCATCCTCAACGGCGTCCTCTGGGAACTGCGCAGCGATCTCATGCGCATGGTCGCTACGAACGGGCATCGCCTGGCGAAGATGGAAATCCCCGTACGCAATGGGCAGAAGTCGGATCTCATCATCCCGCCGAAAGCGCTGGAGCAGATTCGTCGGCTCTTCCCCGCGGAAGAAGAACTCGAAGTCGCGCAGGGTGAGAATCACCTCGGTTTCCGTTCTCCCTTCACGTCCGTCTTCACGCGCTTGATCGAGGGGCCCTATCCTGGCTACGAGCAGGTGATTCCGAAGGACAACGACAAGTACGCGATTCTCGACCGCGCCGCTTTCACCAGCGCCCTGAAGCGCATGAGCGTTGTCGCCTCCGACCAGACGCACCGCATCCGTCTCTCGTTCAACGCCGGCATGCTCAAGTTTTCCGTCAGCACCCCGGACCTCGGCGAAGCCCAGGACGAACTCCCGATCCGCTACGACGGCGATCCGCTCGATATCGGCTTCAACGCGGCCTATCTCCTCGAGATTCTGCGCTACATGCCGACCGAGGAAGTGCGCATGACGTTCCGCGCACCGGAGCGCGCCTCCACCCTCGAACCTGAGGGATGGACGGAGCCAGGAAAGTATCTCTGCTTGTTGATGCCACTGCGCCTGGTCGACTGAGCGAGACCCGCCTCTCGCACACACGCATACGCGTATGCATACGCGTACGCGCGGAATCACGGCGCCCTGAGCAGACTCAGGGCGCCGTGATCGTTAGGTGGCTCGATTGCGTGAGCTCCTGCGTCCGCCGTCGTCCCACCAGCGTGAGCGTGAGCACTGCCGTGCCCTCACCGCGCAGCACGGCCCCATTCGCGAGTGCGACCTCGAGGCGCATCACCCCTTTACCATCGCCGGTGATTCGTACCACCTCACCGAACTGACGCCCCTCGCCTGTGAGCGCCTGCGTCGAGCGCCGATCAATCAGCACCACCACGGCGCCCTCACGAAGCACGGCCTCGCGCACGATGAAGTGGCGCACCGCCAGGACACGGAGTGGGATGCTGTCACGAGTCACCGTGTAATTGGTGGAGTCGCTCCACGTGGTCCCTCGCTCCAACGCCGCCGGAAGTCCGACCCAACTCTCTTGCCACCCCTGCGCGGCCGCAAGCTGCGCCGGGAGACACGGGGCGGCGGCAGGCACACACAGCAGCGGCACCGCACCGGGGGCCAGCGTCGCGCTCAGCGCGAAGGGCGTCATCACACCGGGGGGCGTACGCCACAGCGTATCGAGCGCCCCGCGCACCGCAAAGCGCGTCACGTGAACCGGGAGTGCACGCGACGAACTCCCTGACTCACCATCGCCCCAGCGCACCTCAAGAGCGCTGGCGATTGAATCGACGCGCGTCAGCGAATCGACCCGCGAGGTGAGCTGCGCCACCACCACGATCCGCTGCGCGCGCTCCGCACGCCCATTGCCGAGCCGCCAAGGGGGCGCCAAGAGATCAACGGGCTCGACGGCGACAGGTGCCGCTTCAGGCACACGCACCGCCCGCACACGCCCGCCACACGCGCTCACCAGCACCAGCAGTGCCGCCGCGGCAGAACGAAGCAAAGGAGCTGTTGAACGCATCACAAAGGGAGAATAACAAAGAACAGCAGGCAACGGCGCTCGTCAGCACCGCCACCTGCCGTTCTTTCATCCTTCATCCTTCATCCTACGATGTGGGCCCCGCCTATAAGCCGGGTTCTGTCGGAGCCTTGCGACTCCGGACGATCATTTCTCTCGGCACACGGTCGCCCGTGCACTCTAGCGGTCAACCCGCGGCGTCTTTATCGCAGAGGACTGCTGCTCGCCGCCTATTTGACCTTGCTCCCGCTGGGGTTTGCCGTGCCATCCATGTTGCCATGGATGCGGTGGGCTCTTACCCCACCTTTTCACCCTTACCTCCGCTTGCGCGAAGGCGGTTTGTTCTCTGTGGCACTATCCGTCACGTCGCTTTGATGCG
>CAYUMN010000002.1:23429-38552 GCA_964445835.1 uncultured Gemmatimonas sp. | reverse complement strand
ACCTTCAACAACGATGGCACGCAGATCCTGTTCTCCGACGAGTGGGGCGGTGGCGGCGCGCCGAAGTGCCGTGCGACCGACAACTACGAGTGGGGCGCCAACGCGATCTTCACGATCGAGAACCGTCGCCTGCGTTTCAAGAGCTACTACAAGATCCCGACCGTCCAGACGGCGCAGGAGAACTGCGTGGCGCACAATGGCTCGCTGATCCCGATTCCCGGCCGCGACGTGATGGTGCAGGCCTGGTATCAGGGCGGCATCTCGGTGTTCGATTGGACCGACGCCGCGAACCCGAAGGAGATCGCCTTCTTCGACCGCGGTCCGGTCGACTCGACCCGCATGGAGATGGGCGGCTCGTGGTCGGTGTACTGGTACAACGGCAACATCGTGAGCTCGGAGATCGCCCGCGGCCTCGACGTCGCGCAGCTCACGCCGAGCGAGCATCTCACGCAGAACGAGCTCGACGCCGCGAACACGGTCCGCTGGACCGAGCTCAACGCGCAGGGCCAGCCCAAGATCTCTTGGCCCCCGTCGTTCGCGTTGGCGAAGGCGTACCTCGATCAGGCCGAGCGCAAGCAGTGCCTCGCGCCGGCGCGTGTGAGCGCGTTGCGGACGAGCATCGCCGCGGCCGAGCGTGCCACGGGCCCGGCGCGCGCCACACAGCTCAACGCGGTGGCGGGCTCGCTCGCGTCCGAGGCGTCGAGTGCGTGTGATAACAGCAAGAATGGGAAGCTCCGCAAGGCGCTGACCGATCTGGCGAACGCGCCGATTTCGTAACGGCGCGGTTCACGCGAACCGAACGAAGGGCTCCGAGATGATCGGAGCCCTTCATTCGTTTCGCGACCCTTCGTGCCTTCAGGGCGTCGGCGGAATCGTATTGAACCCTTCGTCGAGGGCGCGGAGCATCCGCGTATCACCGGTGAGCTCCCAGTGCAGGAGCGACACGGGGATCATCCCCGCCGCGTTCACCTCGTCGAGGAACCGCTTGAGCGTGAAGGCCTCTCCGAGCTGCTTCGCCCGGAGGGCCATGGTCTCTTCCATGAGACGCCCGCCCGTCACGTACGTCGCGCCGTAGCCGGGCTGCCGCAGATACAAGTGCTGCTCGAATCCAAGCAGCGGATCACGCCGCATCCATCCGCGCGGCGTCCACTCGACGTGAATGTTCCCCGCCCCTTCCATATCCACGATGTTCGCATGGGCGTAGAGATTGCCGAGTCCGCGCGCGGCGCGCGCGGCCAGCATCGCCCAGACGATCTCGCGCGACCGCGGCGAGTCATCGTAGAGCCCCGCCTGCATCGTCCACTCTTCCATTGCCGTGGCCATCCCTTCGGCGCGACTCATCCAGACGTTGTAGAGGAGCGGAGTGCGGCGGATGGGGCTCGCGTGTGGCGCGTAGCGGATGCGCGCGTTGTCCCACCAATGGTAGAGATGCGTCCAGAGTGGGATGGGGTCGCGCTGCGTGGCCTGCATGAAGAAGTCGCGGGTCGCTTCCGGCGCAAAGGACGGCATACGCTCGCGGAGCGCGCGCTCCATCCACGGCTCCACCGTGACGATCTCCTTGGACCGGACGAAGCCCATCCATTCGGCAATGGCGCGTTCCTGCAGGTCCGCGTAGTCCCCCGGCGTATTCGCGACAGACATCGGCGGCAGATCGCGATTGCGCTGCTCCTCAAGACGTAACGACGCATGCGATCGGGCGAGCTCGCGCTGCAGGATCGTCACTTCGTCCTCCCACGAGAGCGGCACCAGCATGACGTTACGCAGATACCACGTATACTGCACGACGCCGATACCCGACGGACCGGTCTTCAGCGGCGCCTGCTCGCGCAGCCACTGCGCGAAGGACTCCGTCGCCACGCGCGCTTCGGTGACCACGCGGAGCAGTTCGCGCTCACTCGCCGGGACTCGAGTGCGCAACGTGGCCAACGCCTCGCTCTGTTCCTCGAAGGCACGCACGCCGCCATTCCACAGATCCTTTGCGGTGCTCGCCGCGAGATTCGTTCGCGCCTGCTGCAGCAATGGGCCGACCGTCCGCAGCGCGGCGGTCAAACGCCGCGTCTCGTCCCGCGACAGCGGCCGGACGCTGTCAAGCACTGTGCGCGGCCAGATCCCGTACTGCCAGAGCCGGATCGCTCCATGGATGGTCGGCCCCTCCTCGGCTGGCGTATCGCTCTCGTGCGTGCGGACCGACGCGTAGTAGGCCGGATCGCGCGCGAAGGGCTGCAGTACGGCAAGGTTGTACTGCATGCCGTTCATCTCCGCGCGGACCAAGTGCCAGTCGACTTGCTCGGGGACGCTCCAGCCCGTGGTGTCGATCAGGCGCAGCTGCGCCTGCCACGTGGCGAGCTCGCCCAACCGACGCGCTGAGGTCGCAGCCGTGTAGTCGGGGGCGCTCTGCAGCTTGGGCGGCTCCTCGAACGCGCGCCAGTCGCGGAAGAGCGCCGTGAGCTGCGGATACGTGAGGTTCGGTGCACCACGCGGTGGGCCGGACTGCGCGGTCGACAGCAGTGGCACGAGCATCGCGAACGCGATGAGAGAACGCAGGCTACGCATGAGGCATGACGGAACGAGAAGTGTGACGACCGGGCAAGTGGGAGACCCAGATGAGAGGACGGGACATCAGCGCGGCCCCAACTAGTGCGCGCCGAACAACACCGAGAGCGCCGAGAGACCGAACCCTGCCGCGATCGCAACCAACTGCGAGGCCGGGAGATCGAACGTGCGAAGCGCCTTCAACTGGGAAACGATCACCGCGCCACCGACGAACAGGAAGGAGCCGGCGGCAAAGGGAATAAAGATCTCCGCGACCCGCGCCGTGCCTTCCCCGAGCACGAGCGTGAGACCAGCGCCCAAAAACGCGAGGGCGCCGGACGCCACCGCAAACCAGAAGGCGCGCGCGGGACGTGTGCCATAGTGCACAAAGACGCCGAACGTTCCCAGCTCGCGTGGGAGTTCGTGCGCGAGCATGGCGAGCGCGGTGGCGATACCCGCGCTCTCGCCGGCGATGAACGCCGCCGCGATCAGTGCACCATCAACGAAGTTGTGCACGCCATCGGCGATAAAACTGACCGCAACCATCGACGGGTCATCGAACGCTGAGATGGACGACGCGGCCGCAGGGGCCTCATGATGCGTGTGTTGAAACCGATGCAGCAACCGCTCGATCACCAGGCTGCCGATCATCCCCGCCGTCACGGCGATCGCCACGAACCCAACGGAGGGATGACGGGCGTAGGCTTCCGGCAGCAGATGAAAGACCGCGGCACCGATCAGCGCCCCGGCGCCGAACGACACCAGCCAAGGGAGGACGCGCGACAAACGCCGCCCGGGGCCCGCGAGCAGCGCGATCAGCGCCAGCGGCACACCCGTGACGACGGCAACGCTCAAGAGGGTGGCGGTCCACGGGGTCACGGCAGAACGATAGCCTTCGCGTCAAGCACCATCAACGCGTGCGCAGCCGCGTCCATTCAGCGGAGACGGGCGCGACCGCCCCCGCCCACAATCTCTTCATACAACTCGGGCTCGGTGACTCCCTCAGTCACAATCACCATCGCGCGCGTCCGCTCGCTGATGCCGAGGGCCTCGCGCACCGCACCGAGTGCGGAATCCGCGTGCAGCGCCATCAACGCGGCAAGGCCGGCCGCGCCGGACGCGCCACTCGCCACCGGGCGCTCGCCCTCCGCGGGACGGGCCAGGCGGAGCATCGCCCGACGGGTCCACGTGTCATCGATGGCGAGATACGCGTCGAAGCCTTCCAGCACGGCCGGAAGCGCTGCCGGCGAGACGACGCCGCACCGGAGCCCGCCCATGATCGTATCCAGCGCACCGGGAATCGCGACCGCGCGTCCGGCGCGCGCGGACTCCATCACACAGGCCGCGTGATACGGCTCCACACACAGAAGCCGCGCCCGCGGCACCGCCGGATTCGCCGCGTACCAGCTCGCCACCGCCGCCGCGAGTCCGCCGACCCCGCCCTGCACCACGACCACGTCGGGGGCCTTCTCCTTCCACTGCGTCGCGGCCTCGTCCATCAATCGCGTGTACCCGAGCATGATCAATCGCGGGATCTCTTCGTAGCCCTCCCACGCGGTATCGGAAACGACATGTCCGCCTTGCGCCGCGGCATCGGCAGCCGCCTGCCGCACGGCATCGTCATACGTGCCCGCAACGCGAACGACTTCCGCGCCTTCGAGCGCGATGGCATCGGCGCGCGAGACCGCCACGCGCGCACCCACATAGACCCGCGCCCGCAGTCCCTGCGCGCGCGCCACGCGTGCCACCGCCCGCCCGTGATTCCCCTCACTCGCGCACACCAACAGGTCGCCACGCGCGACGCTCCCGCGCGCGAGCAACTGCGCCACCGCAAAGCCCGCCCCGAGCCCCTTGAAGGCGGGCAGCCCGAACCGTGCCGTCTCATCCTTCAGCAGCAGATTCTTCAAGCCGAGCGATCGCGCCAGCGCCTTGGCCTTCAGCAGCGGCGTCGGCTTGAGCTCCGGATGCCCTGCGACATGCGTACGCAACGCATCGTAGGCAGCCGGAGGGAAGAGCCCGCAGGGTTGCGGGGTCCGTGTGGCGAGATGAAACGCGCTCAGAAGCGCCATTCGGAGAGGGTGCGCGAGAGGGTGAACCAGCGCGAAATCTACCGTGCCGCTTCCAAAGGCGGCGCCACATGGACCCAGATGCCTCGACGTGGTTCCGCCGCGCGTCCTCCGCGTGACACCTTTCACCCGTGCCGACTTTGCCGCCTCCCCCGATTCCGAGTGCGCTCCACGCCCCCGCTATCGCCTCGGCCGTGCGCGCCACGTGCGCGGGCGAGACGATCACGCGCATCGACGTGTATCGCTACGCCCCCTCCCGTCGGAGCGCACGCACGCGCGCGCAGACCGCCGCGGCGGCCGCGACTGATACCGCCACTGATACCGCCACGGATGCCGCCACTGCGGCGGCCGCCGCGCCGCGCGGGCAGCGCCTCAACTCCGATACCGACGTCGTGCGGGCCTATCTGCGCCTGCGCGTCGGCCGACCCTGCCGTGAGCAGGACCGCGCTGATTCCGAGCGTCTGCTCCGCGCGCAACGCTTCATCGCCTCGGCCGCCGTCACGCCACTCGCCGATGGACCGGGACGCGTGCGCATCCGCGTGGATGTCGTGAATGAATTCGAGTTGGTGATCGGCGGCGGCCTGCGGGGACTGACCCTCGATGAAGTGCGGCTCGGCACCCTCGACTATGCCGGCAAGGGGCGCACCATCATCGGATCGCTCAAGCGAGGCGGCAACTATCGCGACGGCGTCGGACTCACCGTCGCTCAGCCGGGGTTTCTCGGACGTCCCGCGACCCTCACCCTCGCCGCCGCGCAGAATCCCCTTGGTGGCGGCGCGCGGGCGACGTTGTTCCAGCCCTTGCTCACCGATGGCCAACGCGTGGCGTTCATCGTGAACGTCGATACCGACACCGAGTATCAACGGATCCTGCGCGGGGCGCTCGACCCGGTGGCCGTGCGGACCGAGCACAGCACGTATCAAGCGGGCCTGCTCCGCCGCATGGGTGGCGTCCGGGGACGTCGGACCATCGGATTGCTCGGCGTGGTCGCGTCCGGCGTGCTGGCGAACGTTGACGAGCACCTCAGCGAGATCACGGACGCCGGTCTGCGCCCGGTGGCGGATACCACGCTGCGGGGTCGCTACCCCACGTACCGCGCCAATCATGTGGCCGGCGTCGTCGCGCTCCGCGGCCTGCGTTTTCGCACCGTGTCGCGGTTCGATGCGCTGCGCGCGGAGCAGGACATCGCCACCGGCGCCGAACTCACGATGATGGCCGGTCCCAGCATGGGCACCCGGCGCGATGCTCGGGACGACTTCATGGCGTTCAACCTGTACAGCGGCCGTGGGAGCGCGGCCATCTTCACCTCGCTCGGCGTGCGGTTCGATGGACGACGGCGCGCGGCTCCCGCCGCGCGTGAGTGGCTTGCCGCGGTCGGAAGTCTGCGGCTGGCTCGCTACCGAGTGATCGGCGACACGCGGACGCGGCAGATCACGATCTCCGCCTCCGGCGTGCAGGGGGTCGGCCTCCCGATGCAACTCAGCATGGCGGATGCCGACGGTGGGCTCATCGGTCACGCCAACTCGACGCTCGCCGGCGGGCGACGCCTCACCGCGCGATTCGAGGAGCGCACGCTGGTCTCGCGCGAGAGTTTTTGGGCGGACATCGCCGTCGGGACCTTCCTTGACGTGGGCCGCATCTGGGCTGGCGACGTGCCCTACGGTCAGACCGGCCCGGTGATGGCGTCCACGGGATTCTCCGTGCAGGCGGCGTATCCCTCCGGCGGCAAGCGACTGTATCGCGTGGATCTCGGCGTGCCGCTTCGCCGCGGCCCGGGGGACGCGAGTTTCGTCATCCGCTTCTCGGCGATAGACCGCACGCTTGCACGGACCCCTGAGCCTCGGGATGTGTTTCGGTCGCGACTTGAAGCGGGCCCGGCGGCCCTGCTGCGCTGGTAGCGCGGGTGTTCTGTCGCGGCCGGGACACCTTCGGCCCGCTCGACACGTTGTATTCGGTAGCCCACTCTCCGTGCATACGCTTCGCATCCTTCTGGCCCTCGGGCCCTTTGTTGGCTCGCTCCTCCGCGATCAGCGCCGTTGGCTCTGGTGGGGGGCGCCGCTTACGCGCACGCCGGCCTTCCACGCCCGACGCGCCTCGGCGCTGATTGCGAAGATCGCCGAACTCGGACCGACCTTCGTGAAGTTGGCGCAGGTCTTCGCCGCGCGCGCCGACCTGATTCCCGAGCCGTACCTCTCCGCCCTTGGGACGCTGACTGACCAAGTGCCCCCGGTCTCGTGGGAGGCGATCGATGCCGAGCTCCGCGCGGCGTATCACGAGGCGCCCGATACGGTTTTCGAGCGCATCGACCGCACCCCGATCGCCGCGGCATCGCTCGGGCAGGTGCACCGTGCGCAATGGCGCGGACGTGATGTCGCGGTGAAAGTGTTGCGTCCCGGCGTCGAGCACACGGTGGCACGCGACCTGACCAGTGCGCGAGCTATTACCGCGTGGGCCGCGCGGCGATGGCCCGTGCCGCACGTGCTCGGTTTCCAGTCGCTCGTGGAGGAGTTCGCGGCACGCATTGGCGAGGAGATGGACTTCCGGCTCGAGGGCGAGTACGCGACCGAAGTCCGCGCCAACTTTCGGGGGAATCCGCGCGTTGTGATTCCCGAGATCATGCACGAGATGACGCGGCAGCGTGTCATTGTGCTCGAGTTCATTGTCGGCCAACGCGTGGATCGCCTGCAGGGCCGAGTCGATGCTGGCCGTCTCGCGGGCCTCGTGATGGAGGTCTACGTGCAGATGATGCTCGTGGACGGACTCTTTCACGCCGACCCGCACGCGGGGAACCTGCTCTTCACTACCGATGGCCGCCTCGTCCTGCTCGACTTCGGGATGATGGTGCGCGTGCCCACGGCCACGCGGCTCGCCCTGATCCGCACGGTGTTTGCCTCCATTCGCCGCGATGCCCGTGGCGTCTCCGATGGATTCACCGCGTTGGGGTTGGTCGTGCCAGGCGCCGACCCTGCGGAGATTCTCCGGCTCGCGGAGGTTCTTGTGGAACTCAGCGTCACGCGCACGACCACGCAACAGCGTCTCGAGACGATGCTCGCCGACACGGTGATGGCCTCGCTCTACGACTTCCCCGTGATCTTGCCGCGCGATCTCGTCTACTTCGCGCGGACAGCGGCGCTGATCGAGGGCATCGGGACGCGCTACGACCCGTACTTCAATGCCATTCAGGTCGGAACGCCCCTCGTGATGCGTATGCGCAGCCGCATCCTGCGATCGCTCGGCGAGGAGGCGAAGCCGAGCATTGAGGAGTATGCGGCGATTGCCGGGTTCGCGGTCGGGCGCGCGTGGCGCGCGGTCCGCGAGGTCGTGCGACCCTTGCTCGACCGCGCACGCGTACCGGTGGTGCTCATCGCGGCTGCACTGCGTTTGGCACTGCACTCAGCATTGCACTCGGCACTGCCCTTGGCGCTGCCCGGGAATACCGCGATGGCGCAGAGCGCGCCCGCCGCGGCGCCCGCCGCGGCGGCCGCCGCCGTGGCTCGCGCGACGTCGCCGCAACCGGCCGCCACGGCAATCGTGCGCGTCGCAGTCTCGGACTCGCTCGCGCAGCGCATCGCCGACGCCGTCCGTGAGGAGGGTCTGGTGGGCGCGACCTTTGCGTTGGTGGTCGGCGATACCGTCTCGCTCGGCGCCGCCGGCACGCGCGATGTCCGCACCGGCGCGCCGATGCGCGTTGAGCATCGCGTGCAGCTGGGATCGGTGGCAAAGACCATCCTCGCACTCGGGGTGCTCCGGCTGGTGACGGAGGGACGACTCGCACTCGATGCGCCCCTCACGCGGTATCTCCCTGGACTGCCGATCGACAATCCGTTCGAGTCCACCTCGCCCATTCTGGTGCGTCATCTGCTCGATCACACCGCTGGTCTCGATGATGTGCGCCTGTGGCAGGTCTTCACGCGCAGAGGCGACCCCGACGCGCCGTTGGCGGAGGGGCTCGTGCGAGCGGGGAATCGCCTCCGCGTGCGGCATCGGCCGGGGGAGCGCTTTTCTTACTCGAACACAGGCTTCCTTGTGCTGGGGATGCTCGTGGAGTCGGTCAGCGGCACTCGGTACGAGACCTATCTCGAGTCCGCGCTGCTTGCACCGCTTCAGATGCACAGGAGCACATCGCACTTCGTCAGCCAGACGGGAGGGCAGGCTGACACCTCCGTCGCCATGGGGCACTTCGACATCGTCACGACCAGTGCGGCCATGGCCATTCCCGTGCGACCCGCGAGTCAGTTCACCACGACCGCAGAAGACATGGCGCGGCTCGCGCGATTCATGATGAGCGACGGCGTAGTGAATGGAGTGGTCGTCGTCGACAGCACACTGCTTCGCGCGATGGCCGCGCCGACGGGAACGGAGGCCGCCCGCGCTGGTCTTGCCGCTGGGTACGCGCTGGGATTGTCGCGACGTGACCGCCATGGCGTGATCGGCGGGTGTCACTTTGGAAACAACGGCACCTTTCGGGCTGCCCTCTGCGTGTATCCCGAAGCGCAGCGCGCGTTCTTCGTCGCATTCAACACCGACCCCGAACAAGCCAACTTCGATCGCGTCGATGCGCTCCTGACGCGTGCCCTTGATCTCCCGCTGCGAGTGAAGACACCCGTCGCCGCACCGACCATCGACGTGTCGCGGTGGGAGGGACGCTACCTCGTACGTCCGGTGCGTTTCGCACAGTTCGCCTATCTCGACGAGCTCACCGGCGTCACACAGGTCACGTGGAATCGCGATACGCTCCGGTTCGCCCCACTCCAAGGCACCGCACGCGCCCTCGTCCCCGTCGGTGGCGCCCGCTTCCGCGCGGACGGGCGGTCGGAGGCTTCGCACGTGCTGGCGTCGACGACCGAGGGGAAGCCGTTCATCAGCGACGGTCAGCGCACATGGGAGCGCGTCAGTTTTGGCTACCTCCTCACACTCTGGACCAGCGCCGCCCTCGGCGTGCTCGGACTTTTGCACCTGCTCGTCGTCGGCACCACCCGGACGTTGCGGGCGCGGGCAAGGGGAGATTGGCGCGCCGAGCCAATGGCCTGGCCGACGCTCGCGCTCGCCCTCCTCGCACTGTCTCCTCTGCTGTATCTCTCGCAAGGGTTCCTCGCGATCGGCGATCTCACTATCGCCAACGGTACGATTGCCGCGCTGACGCTGCTGTTGCCGCTCGCACTGATCGGCGCCATCATCATCCGAGTCCGGGCCGGCACCCGCACCGTCGGCGCCAGACTCGATCTCCTGTCGATGCTGATGGCCGCACAGTGGCTCGGGTTGCTTGCCTACTGGGGACTGGTACCGCTCACGCTCTGGCGCTGACCTCTTCGGCCACGGGCGGCGCGCCGCCACTCGCCCGGATCACCTCGGCCCTTGCACCGACTGCCGCTCGCGTCGCTGAATCCAGACGGGTCAGATTCTTCAGCTGCATCGTCATCCGCTGATTCCCCTTCAACGCCTGCTCATGCCGTAGCAGGTAATCCCAGTAGAGCGTCGTGAAGGGACAGGCGTCCTCCCCTGTGGACTTGGCCGGGTCGAAGCGACATCCGGTACAGTAGTTGCTCATGCGCTGGATGTACTTCCCGCTCGCGACATAGGGCTTCGACGCCATCACCCCACCATCGGCGTACTGCGACATGCCGAGCGTGTTGGGCAGTTCGACCCACTCCACGGCATCGACATACACCGCGAGATACCAGGCGTGGAGCTGCATGGGGTCGACGCCGAGCAGTAGCGCGTAGAGCCCCGTCACCATCAGGCGCTGAATGTGATGCGCGTAGCCGAACTCCAGCGTTTGATGCAACGCGTCCTCAAGACAGACCATCTCGGTCTTCGCGTCCCAGTAGAACGGCGGGAGCGCCTCGTGCGCGCCCATCGCGTTGCGTTCGAGGTACTGCGGCATGTGCATCCAGTAGACGCCGCGCACGTACTCGCGCCACCCGAGGATCTGCCGAATAAATCCTTCTACCGCCTCGAGCGGAGCGCGCTTGTCGTGATACGCGCGTTCCGCCGCCGCGATGGCATCACGCGGGTCGAGCAACTTCAGGTTCATCGCCGCCGCGAGGCGCGAGTGGTAGAGCCAGGGTTCACGCGTCCACATCGCATCCTGCCAGCGCCCGAAGTCCGGCAACCGATTCGCGATGAAGTCATCGAGCGCCTCCGTGGCCTCGGCCGGCGTCACTGGCCAGTCGAACGCGGCGAGCGAGCCCGGATGATCCGCAAAGCGCGCTGTCACGAGCGCAATGACCTCGCGCGTGATGGCATCAGGGAGGAAGCGCCGGGCAGTCGGCACGAGCCCCGGGCCCATCTTGCCGAAGCTGCCGCGATTCTCCGCGTCAAAGTTCCAAGCCCCTCCCACCGGCGATCCATCGGGCTCAAGCAGTACGCCGTGCTTCTTCCGCATTTCACGATAGAAGAACTCCATACGTAGTTGCTTGCGGCCGGCCGCATGGGCGCGGAAGTCCGCGACGCTTGAGAGAAAGTGCGTGTCGGTGCGCACCTCGAGCGGAAGCGCCAGTTCGTCGGCGACGCCGCGCAGCAGCTGCAGCACTCGGTGATCACCGGGCTCGGTGACAATGACCCGCTCCGGCCGCTCGGCGAGGCAGGCGCGACGGAGTTCGCCGTCAAGGGTGCCGCTGTTGGCGGCGGCGTCCAGCGGCGTGTACTGCACGCGCCAGCCGCGCGACTCCGCGGCCACGCGAAAGTGCCGCATCGCACTGAGGAAGAGCGTGGTCCGCGGCTTCGATGACCAGACATGCGTGGACTCCGCCGCCACCTCGGCCATCCAGAGCACATCGCGCGCGGGATCGGCGCCGACGAAGATCGGCGCGTCAAGGTTCAGTTGATCGCCGAGTACCAGCAGCAGGGAACGCATATGGAGTGAATGCGCGGCCTCCGGCGCCGGTGCCCGCCGGGTCAGCGCCCTGTGTTTCCGAAGCTGTACACGAAGTTCACCATCGGGAAGCAGCATCCCCCCGTCGCGCCGACAGCGGCCCCGAGTCCAAGGTCCGACGAGAGGCGTGAGCCGATGAACCGGACTCCACCCGACGCGATTCCTCCGACGCTCCCCGAGTTGAAGGCGAGCCAGTTCTCGGTGATCAGCTTGATCGACGCCGACACCCGTCTCTCGCCACCGAGCACGAACACTGGGCGGCTTGAGAAATCGGTCGTCCCTCCATCAGAGAAGTAGCCCCACCCTGCCCCGACCGTGACCGCTCGGTCCCTCGTACCGTACGTGCTCGAGACGTACCCGATCCCCACGGACGAGCCGTCTGCGATCTCAGGAATCCAAACGCCGAGCGCGCCGACGGCGACCGAAAGCTTCTCGTGGTTCACCAGCGTCACCTTGGGCGCGAAGTACCACATCCGACCCATGAGGCCGGGCAGGATGGGGGTTCCCGCCGCGAGCGTGATGCGGTCGGTCACGCCATACGCGACCATAGGGAAGAACAGAAAATAGCTCGAGACATACCCTTCGCCCTTGGCGAGCGGCCGCGCCGTGGACGAGAAGAAGAGCCGCGTCGCATTCGGATCGGGGGCCCAGTAGCGGCCGTCGGTCCCGCGCGTCGTCACGGGGCGAATCTGCGCGATCTGTGTCGGTGACAACTCCACACGCAGTCCGCTGGAGGTCACCAACACCACGCGGGCGTCGGTGCGTTCAACAATGCGGCCGTAGAGCACGGAGCCATCGCGGAGTCGCACTTCGACCGTGCTGTCCGCGGCGACCGACGAAGTGTCCGCCTGCGCGCGCACAGCGACCGGCGCGGAGACGAGCAGGATCAAGAGCATGAGTAGGCGCATCACCATCCTCCAAAGCGGGGCCAGCGGGCGTGCACGCGCCCATCGGCGGCGAGCACATGATAGGCATCGTACTGCGCGGCAGTCGCACACGCGTGATTCGGAAGGATCCGTAACCGCGTCCCGATCGGGAATCGGGAGAGATCCACCTCGCCCGTTCCGCGGCGCGCAATGATTCCATGTTCCTGATTCGCGCCCGTCACAATGAAATCGTCAATCACCCGCGCGTCCACATCGCACACGACGCCATACCCCTGATCCGCGTCCTGCGCCGCCGTGCCACGATCGCGCGACATCGCCATCCAGCCCGCATCGGTGAGGATCCATCCCTTCTCCGCCTGGTGCCCGATCACCGTGGTGAGCACGCTGATGGCGATGTCATCGGTCTCGCAGACGCCGATGCCCGCCATCACGAGATCCATGAACATGTGGACCCCCGCGCGAACTTCGGTGACGCCCGCGAGGTGCTCTGCGAACATGGCGGTCGGCGTCGAGCCGACGCTCACGGTCACGCAGGGCAGGCCTGCCTCGCGCAGCCGGTCGGCGGCGCGCACGACCGCCGCGCGCTCGCGCTCGGCCATCGCGCGCTTGGCTTCGGGGGTCTTTGACTGATACGACTCGCCGGCATGCGTCATCACGCCGCGCAGACGGGCGCCGAGCGTGCGGCCGATCTCCAGGAGCAACGCGGACTCCGGAGGGACCCCGGCGCGATGGCCATCGCTATCAATCTCGATCAGGGCCGGAATCTCACCCTGCGCGCGCAACGCCTGCGCCATCGCCACCGAATCCACGATCACCGTGACATCCGCGCCGCGGCCACGGAGCGAAGCCACGCGGGCCATCTTTTGCGGCGACATGCCCACGGCATACAGGATGTCGGTGATCCCGGCGCGGAAGCACTCCTCCGCTTCCTTCAGCGTGGAGACCGTCACGCCGCCTGGCTGCCCGACGAGCGCGCGCGCGATCACCGGCAGACTCTTCGCGGTCTTCACGTGCGGACGGAGCGGCACGCCGAGCTGCGCGAGACGCGTGGCGAGGCGCTGGAGATTCCGGTCGAGACGCGCGGGGTCCAGCAGCAACGCGGGGGTGTCCAACGCGTCGAGCGCCATGGCAGTTGGGAGCGTTCCGGGCATGCGCAACGTTAACCTCCGATGCTGCTTTCCGTGGACCTCGCCTCGCGCCGATGGCGCGACAATGGCATCGCGCTGCTGACGCCGGAGGGTACCGGCGCGCGCGTCCGCTTGGTATCGCCCGAGGCGCTTGGGCTCCGCGGCACCCCGAGCGCGGCGCCATTCGCCGACGCGCTGCACCAGTTCGCGGCGCGCGAGGGCGTGCGACTGCTCCTGCTCGATGGACCGCAGGGCTGGCGAGCAGAGCGCTCCACGCTGGTGCATCTGCGTCAGTGTGAAAAGGAGGCGAGATGTCCCGGGAAGACCGGACTCCCCGGCATCGTGAAGCCCGCCACGTGGACGCGGATGGCGGAGTTCAGCATCGCGCTATTCGACGCACTTGATGCCTTGGGCTGGCCCCGCTTCACACGGGAGTGGCGCGGGGAACGCGCGGCGATCGAAAGCTTTCCGACCCACGCGTGGCGGATGCTCGGCGAGCCGCCGATTCCCGGCAAATCGAAGGCGGGGAGTCTCGCGCATTGGCATGCGGCCCTAGCGGCGCGCGGCGTGCGCGGCGTACCACGCGAGGCCACGCACGACGAGTTGCAGGCCGTGGTCGCGGGGCTCGCGGGGCTCGCGCTGCTGGCGGGCGGGATTGAACGTTGCGATGTCCGCGGCGGCGAGCCGTTCCTGGAGGGCGGGCATTGGCGCGAAGGGGTGATTGTCAGCGCGCGCGTGACCGCACCAATGGACCGACGCGTCCGCTCCAATTCGCTTATGCTTTCTGGTAGCCCGCAGGCTGATCTCCGGCTTCGCGGAGCTTTCTGGACGGTCACGCCGGACCCCTGATGCGGGGCGAGGGTAGTGGACCCGCAGCTCTTCTCTCTCCAGGGTCAACAATGCAACGCCTTTCCATCCTCGCCGGAGCGTTGCTGTTCGCCTCCGTGCTTCCCGCCCAGTCCTCGACCGGGGCACCGCAGTCTCGAGTGCCGACTGCGGCCGACAGCGCGCTCGTCCGCGCCCTGGATCTTCCGCGCTTCATGCAGCGCGCGCGCGCGGCCGGCGCGCCGGACAGTACCCTCCGCGGCATGATCGACGCCATGCGCCGTCGCGGCATCCCCGTGCAGGACGCAGCCCCCGCGGTCGAGACCGAAGTGGAGGTCGTCGAACAAGGGGGCAACAAGGACGCCTTTGGGCAGTTCGTGAAGTCGCAGGTCGAGGCCGGATATCGCGGACGCGAGCTCGCCGATCGCATCCACGCCGAGCGCACGCGTCGCGGCATGGGCCCGGATCACGCCCGGCGTGGCGGCCGTCCCGAGGGCAAGGGTCCAAATCGGGGTGGCCGTCCGGACGACGAGACCGAGGCGCGCTCGGACGGCCGTGGTGGCCGCCCCGACCAGGACGAGGCGCGCTCGGACGGCCGTGGTGGCCGCCCCGACCAGGACGAGGCGCGCTCCGAAGGCCGCGGTGGCCGTCCAGAAGGTGCCGGTGCGCGCCCGGATGGACGCGGCGGTCGCGCCGATTCCGCCAGCGCACCCCCGGTGACTGGTCGTCCAGCCGGCTCCGCTCGTCCCCGTTCTGACTCTACGCGCGGCAAGCCCGCGCCCGGCTCTGTGAGGCGCCCGTAATGCGTTCCC
>CAYUMN010000002.1:6041-23329 GCA_964445835.1 uncultured Gemmatimonas sp. | reverse complement strand
AATGCGTTCCCAACTGCGTTCCTTCTCGATGATCGCCCTCCTCGCCACGGCCGCCTGCGGTGGGGCGAAGGAAGAGGCACCCGCTCCGGCGAAGGAAGTACCCGCGCTGCCCTCCGATGTCACGCTCGCGCTCAATGTGGCGAAGGGCATTTCGGCAGATCCCGCCGCCGCCGACTCGGTGCTCACGGCCAATGGCCTGACCCGCACGGGCTTCGATTCCCTGCTCTACAACATCGCCGCTGATTCTGTGAAGTCGGCGCTCTATAACGCGGCCCGCCAATAGTCGCGCAGGCACCCCGAAGTCGGAATCCAGAAAAGGGCGGCGGACCCTCGGGTCGGTCGCCCTTTTTGCTAGATTCAGAGATGACCAAGATCTTTCCGGAAGACCTCGCCGCGCGCATCGGCACCCGCGCGATCCATGCCGGCCAGCGCCCCGACCCCACCTCGGGCGCCATCATGCCGCCGATCTACCAGACCTCCACCTATGCGCAGGAAGCGCTGGGGGTCAATAAGGGATACGAGTACGCCCGCGGGAAGAACCCGACCCGTGAAGCGCTCGAGCGCAACGTCGCCGCTCTTGAGGGCGCGCAACACGGCTTTGCCTTTTCCTCCGGCATGGGCTGCCTCACCTCGATCATGTTGCAGTTCCGCGCCGGCGACCACGTCATTGTCGGATCGAACGTCTACGGCGGCACCTATCGCCTCCTCGACAAGCTCTTCCAGAACTTCGGGATTGAGTTCTCGTGGGTCGATATGCGCGACGTCCAACGCATCAAGGACGCCTTGAAGCCGAACACGCGCGCCGTGCTGATCGAAACACCGACGAATCCCTTGATGCAGCTCACGGACATCAAGGCCGCCGCCGCGATCGCCACGGCACATGGCGCGCTCACGATCGTCGACAACACCTTCGCGTCGCCGATCCTTCAGCAGCCCCTCGCGCTCGGCGCCGACATCGTCTGGCACTCGAGCACGAAGTACCTGAACGGACATTCCGACATCATTGGCGGGGTCGCCGTCACCAATCGTGATGACCTCGCCGCCAAGTTGCAGTTCAATGCCAACGCCGCTGGCGCGGTCCCCGGACCAATGGACGCCTGGCTCACGCTCCGCGGAACCAAGACCCTCGCGCTCCGCGTTCGTCAGCATGATGCCAACGGCCGCACCATGGCCGACTGGCTCGCCAAGCGACTCGGCGCCGAGCGGGTCTTTTATCCCGGACTGGTCAGTCATCCGCAGCACGCCCTCGCCAAGCAGCAGATGTCCGGCTTTGGCGGCATGGTCTCGGTGGAGACGGGCTCGAAGGAGAACGCCAACACGGTGGTGACGCGCCTGCACGTGTTCACCCTCGCTGAATCTCTTGGCGGGGTGGAATCGTTGGTATGTCAGCCGGCGGGGATGACGCATGCCTCGGTGGAACCGGCAATCCGCGCGGCGATCGGGATCACCGACGGTCTTCTCCGGTTCTCGTGTGGCGTGGAAGATCCGCAGGATCTGCTCGAAGATCTCGAGCAGGCGTTCAAGGGGCTCTGAGCCCAGGAGGACGTATGGCCCGCACCGTGCTGACCGACATCGCATCCCAGAGCTGGGAGCATCCCGCTGATCGCGCCGCGTTGGCGGGCATGCGCGCGCTCCCCGGCTTCGATACCGCCGTCAATGCCTTCGCCAAGGCCTTTGGCGAACGCGGCGTGCGCCATCTCTTCACCGCGAGCGCGGTGCGCGTCGGGCCCACGCAGCGCCCCGATCTCGACGCGCTGTGGAGCGAAGTGCTCCAGACCCTCGACTGGCCGACGCGCCCACAGCTCTTCGTGACGTCGTCGCCGTCCATCAACGCCGGTGCGGTGGGCTTCGCCGAGCCGTTCATCGTCATCAACTCGGCGGCCGTTGAGCAACTCACGCGCGACGAACTGCGCGTGATCCTCGCCCACGAGTTGGGTCACGTGATGAGCGGGCACGTGACGTATCGCACCGTTGCGCAGATCATCCTGTTGGTCGGGATCGGGAATCTCCCCTTTCTCGCCGGCATCGCGCTCCTCCCGTTCCAGCTCGCGCTCCTCGAGTGGTATCGGAAGAGCGAACTCTCGTGCGATCGCGCCGCGCTCCTCGGCGCGCAGGACCCTGATCTCGTGCTGACCACGTTCATGAAGCTCGCCGGCGGCCCCGCCTTCCGTGACTCGTTGGACCTTGAGGCGTTCAAGGCGCAGGCGCGCGAATACGAGATGGACGAGTCGGCGTGGGACACGGTGCTCAAGGCCATCAACACGGCGTTCCGCGAGCATCCGTTCTTCACGATCCGCGCCGGCGAGTTGCAGCGTTGGACCGCCGGTGGCGACTACGCGCGCATTCTCGCGGGCGAGTATGTGAAGCGTGCGGATGTGAAACCCGGGGAGCGCCTCGGTGAGGAGATCAGGCAGGGCGCGACCTACTACACCGATCAGGCGAAGGCAGCGGTGGAGAAGGTCGGTGAGACATTCACGCGCGCCAAGGATGCGTTCACTGATGCGATGAAGGGCGGCGCGCGGTGAAGGTCCTGCTCGTCGGGGGGGGCGGGCGCGAACACGCGCTCGCCTGGAAGCTGGTGCAGGACGATCCCACACTCGACATCATCGCCGCCCCCGGCAACCCTGGCATCGCCGCCATCGGGCGGTGCGTGCCGGTGAGCGCGACCGATATCGCCGGCCTGATGGCACTCGCCAAACAGGAGCGCGTGAGCTTCACGATCGTCGGACCGGAAGCTCCGCTCTCGCTCGGCATCGTCGATCGCTTTCGCGAAGTCGGCATGGCGATCTTCGGACCCACGCAGGCGGCGGCACGCATCGAGACCTCGAAGCGCTTCGCGAAAGAGTTGATGCTCAAGGCGAATGTGCCGACGGCTTCGGCGCGCACCTTCACCACCATCTCCGCAGCAAAGGAGGAGGTGCGTCGACTCGGCGCACCCGTGGTCGTGAAGGCCAGCGGCATCGCTGCGGGGAAAGGCGTGATCGTCGCGCTGTCGATTCCCGAGGCCGATGCGGCAATTGACGATATGCTCGACGCGAAGCGCTTCGGCGATGCCGGAGCCGAGGTGTTGGTCGAGGAATTCATGCAGGGCGAGGAGATCTCGCTCTTCGCACTCACCGACGGCACGAATGTGCTCCCGATGCTCGCGGCACAGGACCACAAGCGCATCGGTGAAGGAGATACCGGGCTCAACACGGGGGGCATGGGTGCGTATGCGCCGGTCTCCATCGCCACGCCAGCGCTCCTGCAGTCCGTGCGCGATCGCATCCTGACGCCCACGCTGGCCGCGATGCGCAGCGAAGGATGCGCGTTCACCGGGCTGCTCTTCGCCGGACTCATGCTGACTGAGCAGGGGCCCAAGGTCGTCGAGTTCAACTGTCGCTTCGGCGATCCCGAGACGCAGGCCATACTGCCGCTGCTGGGATCGTCACTCCTCGTGGCGATGCGGGCCATCGCCGACGGCGGGTCGATTCGTTCGCTCGATCCCTTCTTCTGGAAGAAGGCGGCCTCGGTGACGACGGTCGTGGCGGCCGAGGGATACCCGGGCAGCGTGCAGGGCGGCGAGGTGATCACGCTGCCGGACGCACCGAGCGGCGTGACGATCTTTCATGCCGGGACCGCGCGCAATGCCGAGGGCGCGCTGGTGACGGCCGGGGGTCGCGTGCTCACGGTGACGGCGGTCGCGGAGTCGTTTGCCGCCGCGCAAGCCGCCAGCCGTGCGACGGCCGCGGCGGTGCAGTTCCGCGGTCGGCAGTTGCGCCGCGATATCGGCTGGCGCGAACTCCAGCGACTCGGCTGAGCCCCGCGCAACGTGCCGGAACTTCCGGAGACGGAGACGATCGCGCGCGACTTGGACGGCGCCCTGAGGGGCGCCGTCATTCGTTCGGTGTGCGTGATGCGCGCCGACGTGCTTCGGGACCCTGCGGTCGGCGGTCGCGCGCTCAAGGGGCTGGCGCTTGAGCGGAGCGCGCGCGAGCTCGCGCGGCGTCTCCCCGGCGCGACCGTGCTCGGCGCGACGCGGCGCGCGAAGAGTATCGTGCTTGATCTGGGCGAGGCGGGACGGATTGTCGTGACGCCACGATTCACCGGGGCGCTGTTGATTGGCGCCGTTGCGGACGCCGCCTCGCCGACACCGAACCCCTACGACTGCGTGGCTCTCGCCCTCGCCGACGGGCGCACCCTCACGTACCGCGATATCCGACGGCTGGGCACCTTCGCGCTGCTTGACGCGGGGCAGTTCTCCCACTGGAGCGCCAGCCTGGGACCAGAGCCGCTTGACGCAGCGCTGACCGCCGAGCGATTTTCGGGTATTCTTCGGGGGTCGGGACGCGCGGTGAAAACGGTGCTGATGGACCAGCGTAAGCTGGCCGGTGTGGGGAACATCTACGCGAACGAAGCCTGCTGGCGCGCAGGGATTCGGCCGTCGCGCCGCGGGATTTCGCTCACGCGGACGCAGGCCACGGAGCTGTTGCGCGTGCTGCAGGCCGTTCTGCACGAAAGCATCGCGCTTCGCGGCACGACCTTCCGCGACTTTCAGGATGCGTATGGCGGCCGCGGCGGGTTCGCGGCGCAACTCGCCGTGTATGGACGCGGCGGCCTTCCCTGCTCGCGCTGCGGCACACCGCTGAAGGAGTCGCACAAGCTGGAGGGGCGCAGCACGGTGTGGTGCAGCGCGTGTCAGTCATGAGCCCGCGTCGCCGTCGTCGCCGCGGGCCGCTGCAGCCCGCGAAGGATGTCGAAATGCGGATCGACAACATGCTCGCGCTCGTGAAGGACGGCGCGAAGGACGTGCCGGGCGTGTATCGACTGACCTCCGCCGAGGGGGAGGTCATCTACGTGGGGAAGTCCAAAGCGCTGCGAACGCGACTGCTCAGCTACTTTCGTGCCCAGTATCCGCGCGACAAGGGGGCGCGCATCCTGCGGGAGGCGGCCACGCTCGAGTGGGAACCACTGCCGAGCGAGTTCGCCGCGCTGCTCACCGAGCTGCGACTCATCAAACAACTCCGGCCACGCTACAACGTCGCGATGAAACGCGACGCGCGACATCACGCCTTTGTGCGCGTCTCGCGCGGGCCGGCGCCGCGCTTTCAAGTCGTCCGCAGCGCCGGCACCGACGACACCGGCACCTACTTCGGTCCCTTTCGCGGCGCCTTCCAACTCGACGAAGCGATTCGCGAGCTCAATGACGCGCTCGGGCTCCGCGATTGTGCGCTCGACACCCCGATGCATTTCGCCGATCAGCCCGACCTGATGGAGCTCCCGTCGCGGACGCCGGGCTGCATTCGCCACGAGATCGGCCGTTGCCTTGGCCCCTGCGTCGGCGCGGTGCGCGAGCACGAGTACGACGCCGCCTTCACCGCGGCGCGCGGATTCCTCGAGGGGGCGCACGATGCCCCCGTCGCACTGTTGCGCGCGCGGATGGAGGCGGCGAGCGAGGCGTTGGACTTCGAGCGCGCGGCACTCTGGCGCGACAAGCTCCTGCGACTGGAGGCGCTGAGAGAACAGTTCGCGCGTTTGCGTTTTGCGCTGGAATCGCTCTCGTTCACCTACACGCTTCCGGGCCCGAATGGGAACGACCGCGTCTACGTCGTGCGGCGCGGCTGCGTGCTGGCGGAATCCGCGCCGCCGCAGAGCGACGCGGAACGCGAACAACTCGCGGGGCACATTGCCGCCGCCTTGAACACCGGAAAGCGCGGCCCGCAAACCGTGCCCGGACGCGAGGTGGACGAAGTGCTCCTCGTGGCCGGATGGTTCCGTAAGCACCCGAAGGAACTGGCGAGGACCATCGCCCTCGAGGATCCCAGTGTTACGCGGCCGCGGCCGACCGCAGCGCCGGCAGGGTCTCGCCGAGCGCCTGCTCGAGCGCGGTAAGGAGCGGATACAGCGAGAGATCGTCGGCGACGAGCGCCGCACCTTCCACCGCGCGGGCCATCTCTTCGACCGCCGTCGCACCCAGCTGCGCCGCCGACCCACGCAGGCCATGCGCGGTGAGCTCCAGCTCCTCGCGATCACCGCGACTGAGCGCGTCGCGCATGCGCTGCATCCGCTGCGGTGCCGCCGTCACGAAGGATTCCGTGATTTTCGTGACCGCGCCCCCACTCTCATCGAGCATGCGCAACGTCTCAATGCGCACGGGATCCAGCAGCGCGGTGCGCACCAGTCGTGGAACACGCACCGAGGGCGCCTCAGCGATGCGGCCGTGCTCCGCCGTTTCGACGTCTGGGAGCCACCGATCGAGTACCCGCATCAGCGAATCCGGCACGATCGGCTTCGGGAGCGAGTCGTCCATGCCGGAGTCGAGCGCGCGCAGGCGATCTTCGGGAAAGGCACTCGCTGAGCAGGCGACGATCGGGGTGCGGACGCCAGTCGCGGCTTCGTGCAGCCGCACCCGTCGGGTGACTTCGTACCCATCGAGACCGGGCATCGATCCGTCCATCAACACGAGGTCCCACGATTCGGTTTCGATATCCCGCAGCGCCTCCTCGCCATCGGCTGCGATCTGCACAAAGCACCCGTGTCGCTCGAGCATCAGTTTCGCGACCATCTGATTCACCGGATTGTCCTCGGCCACCAGGATGCGGCGTCCGGCGTAGCGTCGTGGCCGGAGCGGCGCAGACGCTTGCTCCATGACCGCATCTGCCGGCGCGAGCGGCACGTGCAGCGTGAAGCAGGACCCCGCGCCGGGCGTGCTCTCGACGTCGATGCGGCCCTGCATGAGGTCGACGATCGACTTGGAGATCGCCAGGCCGAGCCCCGTTCCCGCCGCGCGCCGCGACGAGGAGGAATCCACCTGCTCGAACGTCCGGAACAGCCGTGCGAGATCGTCTGGGGCGATGCCGATACCAGAATCGCGCACCGCGAACGACACCAAGAATCGACCATCCTCCGCGGGCGCGGCCGAGACGGTGATAGAGACGCGCCCCGAGTCCGTGAACTTGACGGCATTCCCCGCCAAATTGAGTAACACCTGGCGGAGTCGCCCCGCGTCCACCTGCGCGTACGGCGGCACATCACTGGCGACATCAGCGGTCAGTTGCACCCCCTTGTTCCGCGCCGCCACGTCGAGGATGCTGACGACGCCACGCACCACATCAGGAATCGACGCCGGCGATGGAGCGAGCGACATCTTCCCGGCCTCAAGCTTCGAGAAGTCGAGGACGTCGTTGACGACCGTCAGCAGTGCCTCGCCGGACCCCAGCAGGGTGTTGGCCAGCCGGCGTTGATTCTCCGTGAGCGGCTCGTCGAGTAACAGGCGCGCGAGTCCGAGTACGCCGTTGAGCGGTGTCCGGATCTCGTGGCTCATGTTCGCCAAGAAGGTCGACTTGCTCCGCGCGATCTCTTCGGCGTTCTGACGCGCTGTTTCGCGAGCCCGCGCATCGCGCCGCTCCTGCGTGACGTCATGCGCGACAAGGACAAAGCCGTCAATGCCGCCATCTTCAGCCCGGAGCGGCGTCAGCGACCACTTGGCCCAGTAGCGCGTGCCGTCGCGTCGCACGAGGCGGCTCGCGCTGGTGCGCTTTTCAAGGGCGGCGGCGCGCAGGAGCTGCTGAAAGCGGGCGCGCATGCCGCGTCCGCTCCGCAACTCCCAGATGGGTCGCCCCTTGATCGCCGGAACGGGCCACCCCGAGAGGGCGGTGGCCGCTGCGTTCGCCCGCTGCACCACGCCGCGGAGATCGAGCAGGACGACCGCATGCTCCGTGATGCTTTCGAAGACGGACCGCAGCTCGGCCTCGCGTGACAAGAGTCGCGTCGAGTCCTCGCGACGTGCGCTCACATCCTGTTCGATCGCGATGATGTATCCGCGATGCCCGCCGACGCCGGGTACGGGGACGAGGCTGATCTCCACGGCATACGGCGTGCCGTTCTTGTGGTAGTTGACGATCTCCTGCGTCACCGGCTCGCCATTCTTGACGGCGTTGCGCAACGCCGTCCGCGCCGCGTCATCGCTGGCCGGCCCCTGCAGCATCGGACCGGGACGTCGGCCGACCGTTTCCGCGAACGTGTACCCGGAGAGCGCCTCGAAGGCTTTGTTCACGAAGACGACCCGCTCTTCCTCGTCCGTGATGACGATACCCGCATGCGTATGCTTCGCCACCATCGCGAGCACCGTGTCGTCGGGCGCGAGGTCATCGGGGAAAGTCAACGGGGCTGGATCGGCGGGGGTGAGCACGTTCGATGGTCTCCAGGGGTCGTTTGTTCAGTGTCGGCAAATAGCGGCAGAAATTAACGCCCCCGCTGGGTCCGCTCGGGTCCCTGTTCTCCCTCGCGTCATATTCATGTCTGGCCGCCGCACGATTAACACTTCGCCCGGGCATTCCCGATGGTATTGCACGACCACGCGTGGTCCGGGGCCTGCCGCGAGCATGCTCAGGTGCTCACCGAGTTCCTCGCGATGATCGATCGCATGCCACCCGACCGCTGGCAGCGCCCGCCGCGACCGAACAAGTGGAGCGCGGCCACCCTCACCGAGCACCTGTCGGTCACCTACGCGTACGGACGCGACGCGGCGACGACCGGTCGGGGCATGCGACTCCTCGTCCCCCGCCCCATCGCGTGGGCGGCACGCACGTTCATCCTGCCGCGCATGCTTGCCTCCCAGAAGTTCGCGCGCGGCGCGAAAGCGCCGGCCGAGGTACGCCCGGATGTGGGAGAATCCGCCGCGCTCACCCAGGCAGAGGCAAAAATGCGGCTGACAGAGCGGGCCGATGAGTCGCTGGCGGCATTCGACCGAGCGATGCGTGAGCGGCCCGAACTGCGCATCACACACGCCTACTTCGGCCCGCTCTCCCTCCTGCTCACGCTGCGGATGCTCAGCGCCCACACGCGACATCACAGCGGCGGGATGGCCTGGCGACTGACCGCGCGATGATGCCGACCGGGCCCCACCAGCGTGCGGTCACCCCAGACTCGAACATCCCGATCTCACTGGACGAACCAATGAAGATCTGATTCACCGAGCTCACCCGCCCGAGCATCCCCTCCGGCGTGCGCGCCTGGAGCAAGGTGCTACGAATGACCACGCTCACCATGTCGCCCATCCCGCTCGCCGCAAAGAGCGCGGCGGAGAGCAACAGCACATGCCCGGTGTGGTCCCAGTCTGTTCGACGGGCGAGAATCACGCTCGTGACCACCGCCCCAACGGCCGGCGACGCGCGCAGGAGTCCGAGTCCGGTGGGGCCGACCTGCAGAATCTCCGCCGCCGCGAAGCTGATAGCCGGCAGCGCCTCGGCGAGCGGGTCATGCAGGTACCCTGCCGCCCTGTCCGCACCTTGCGGCGGTAACGCCCTGAGGGAATCTTCAAGCTATGCGCATCTTAGTAGCCGACGACGACCGAGAACTTTCTCAACTCATCTGCAAGATACTGATGGGTGCCGGGCATCGGCCGATCCCGGTATTTGACGGCGCCAGCGCGATGATGGCGGCCATGCGCGTTCCTCAGCCCGACCTTATTCTTCTCGACATGCGAATGCCGGCCGGCGATGGACAGACCACGCTGACCAAGCTCAAGGCGGCGGCCAAGTCCGCCGCGATCCCGGTCATGGTCCTGACGGCCGTGCCTGAATCGGAGATCAGAGGGACCGTCACCGCACTGGGAGCGGAGGCCTTCCTGCAGAAGCCCTTCGAGCCCGAGCAACTTCTCGCGGCCGTTGACGCGTTGCAGCCTCCACCGGCCAAACGGTAGCGAGCGCTCAACCGGCGAGCGGGACCAACGCTGCCTCTGCCCGGCCCTCAGTGATCGTCAGGATCGCCACACAGGGCACGAGGTCGAATCGACGGGGCCCCGCCGCACCGGGATTCACGATCAGCCGCCCATCCACGCGCGTAATCATCTGTCGGTGCGTGTGGCCATACACGCAGACATCGGCGTCGTAGGCCGCGGCGACCTGCGCCGGACGCGGACGGCCGAGTTCATGCCCGTGTTGGACATGGATGCGCACGCCCCCGATCGTCACGTCGATGGCCTCGCGCAGGCCTGGCTCAAAGGGCGAATCACAGTTCCCCCACACCGCCTGCACCGGCGCAATCAGCGCGAGTTCATCGAGGATCGTGTCGCTGCACACGTCGCCGGCGTGAAGGATCCGCGCCACACCGGCGAAGACCTCGTGGACCTCGGGGCGTAGGAGCCCATGCGTATCGGAGATGAGTCCGATGCGGAGTGGCTGGCCGCTCACTCGTCCGCCGGCTCGCCCCAACGCGGCGCGAGCGTGTTCGGCACGCCGAGATGGTCGAGCGCACGCGCCACAATGAAGTCGACGATCTCAGCAATGGTCGTTGGTCGATTGTAGAACCCGGGGGCCGCCGGCATCACCGTCGCACCGGCGAGCGTGACGCGCCGCATGTTCTCAATATGAATGAGGCTGAGCGGCGTCTCGCGCGTGACCAGCAACAGCGGGCGGCGTTCCTTGAGCGCGACATCCGCGGCGCGCTCCACCAGCGAGCGCGATGTCCCGACAGCAATGCTCGCCAGCGTGCCCATCGAGCAGGGACAAATCACCATACCCCCCGCCAACGACGACCCTGAAGCGGGCGCGGCGCCACGATCGCCGTCATCGAACACCGTGACCAAGCGATCGAATCGCTCGGCGCCGACCGTGGTCCGGAGTCCGGCCAGATCACCGACCTCGCTCTCCGTGCGGAGCAGACGGAATCCGTGCGAGCTCACGATCAACGACACCCGCCGCTCCGCGACGAGCAACTGCTCGAGGAGGCGAATACCGTACGGCGCCCCGGAGGCGCCGGTGATGGCCATGACGAGCGGCGCATCGGATGCCGCGGGACGCGTCAGGAGAGGCGTCATGAGAGCAAGATCCGGTCGGCCAGCATCCAGCCGAAAAAGGTGAGCGAGATGACGCCATTCAGGGTGAAGAACGCCGCGTCGAGCTTGGAGAGATCGTCATCCTTCACGAGCGAATGCTCATACGTGAGCAGCACCGCCGCCGTGGCGACTCCCGCCCACGCGAGCCAGTGCCCGCCCGTCACCCACACCGTCGCGCCGAGGGTGAGCACGGTGGTGACATGCAGGGCGCGTGCGATGGTGATCGCCGTCGGCACACCGACCGCTGCAGGAATGGAATGCAGTCCCTGCGAACGATCGAACTCCACATCGGGCAACGCGTACAGCACGTCGAACCCACTCGACCAGGTCATCACCGCGATGGTCAGCACGATCAACATCCACCACGGCTCGCTCCACACACCCGTCACCGCGAGATAGCCACCCACGGGGGCCATCGCCAGACCAAGACCCAGCACGAGGTGTGCGTAGCGCGTGAACCGCTTCGTGAACGAGTAGAAGCAGACCCACGCCAACGCGAGTGGTGACAGCATGAAGCAGAGCGGGTTCAACGACCACGCCGCCCACAGGAAGAGCGCGGCGGCGAGCGCCACCGTGATCCAGGCATCGCGCACGTTGATGGCGCCGCGGGGAATCTCGCGCTGCGCGGTGCGTGGGTTCCGCGCATCATACTCGCGATCGACGATCCGATTCACCGCCATCGCCACCCAGCGCGCGGAAGTGAAGGCAATGACGACCCAGGCGATCATTTCGAGCGTGGGCAGCACGACCTTCGAGGCCAGCGTCACGCCCACCAACGCGAACGGCAAGGCAAAGACCGTGTGCGGAAGCTTCACGAAGCTCATCCAGCGGGCGAGCCGCGACTCGCCTGCGTAGGTCTGCCCTTCGCGCCCCTTCCCGCCCACCGCGGATGACGTGCTCACGTCGCGCTCACTTGGTGCTCACTTTGAAGGAAGCCCCAGCTTCGGCCACATCGCATCCACCGTCGCCTTGGTGGCGTCATCCATCACGATGACCTTCGGCCAGTCGCGCGTGAAGCCCTCCTCGGGCCACTTCTTCGTGGCGTCGATCCCCATCTTCGAACCATACGTGAACGCGCGGCTCGAGTGGTCGAGCACATCGGCCGGCCCCATCGTGAAGCGCGTGTCGCGCTCGGGATCGATGTTGTTGAGCGCGACCCACCACGCCTCCTGCGGGTTGCGCACATCCACCCAGTCGTCCACCACCACCAGCACCTTCGCGAGTGACATCAACCCCGCACCCCAGAGCGCATTCATCACCTTCCACGCCTGCCCCGGATACGTCTTCTTGATCGAGACGAACACGAGATTATGGAACACGCCTTCCGCCGGCATGTGGTAATCCACGATCTCGTGGTTGGTGAGCTTCAGGAGCGGGAGGAAGATCCGCTCGGTCGCATGCCCGAGATAGAAATCCTCCATCGGCGGGCGCCCGACGATCGTCGCGCAGTACACGGCGTGCTTGCGCATCGTCACTGCGGTGACATGCACGCGCGGATACAGATCCGCCTCGGAGTAGTAGCCGGTATGGTCGCCAAAGGGCCCTTCCATCACGAGTGCCTCAGCGGGATCGATATACCCCTCGATCACGATCTCCGCATCGGCCGGCACCTCAAGATCACAGGTCACGGCTTTCGTCAGCTTCACCGGCGCTTTCCGCAGGAAGCCCGCGAAAATGAACTCATCGATGTTCGGCGGAAGCGGCGCACTCGCCGAGTACATCGACGCCGGATCGGATCCGATGATGATGCACACCGGCATCCGCTCCCCGCGCTTGGCCATCTCCGCGAAGTGCGCGGCGCCGGTCTTGTGACGCTGCCAATGCATCGCCACGTGCTGCTTCCCCATCTGCTGCACACGATACATCCCGACATTGCGGATGCCACGTACGGGGTCCTTGGAGACGACCGCTGTCATCGTCAGGAACGGCCCTCCATCCTCCGGCCAGGTGGTCAGCACGGGCAACTGGTCGAGATCGATATCAGCACCCTGCCACACGATGTCCTGACACGACGGCGTCCCCGACGCCATCCGCGGCGGGAACTTCGCGATCTCCATCAAGCGCGGCAGGAGCTGCAGCTTGCCGAGGAATCCCTCGGGGACCTTGAGATCGAGCAACTTGGTGATGCGGTCGCCATGGTCGTCGAGCTTCTCGACGCCCAGCGACATCGCCATGCGCGACATCGACCCGAAGAGATTGATCGCCACCGGGAACTTCGAGACGGAGCCGTCGCGCAGGATCGGCTGCTCGAACAGGAGCGCGGGGCCACCGCCGGGAAGCTTCATCACGCGGTCGGCGATCTCGCACATCTCGAGTTCGACCTTTACCGGTTCCTTGATGCGCACGAGCTCACCCATCGCGTCGATGGCGTCAATGAACTCCTGCAGTGTGTCGAGTGTCTTGGTCACAGGGTCTACTTGGTACCGAGATGAATGGCCGCGATCCCAAAGGTGAGCGTCTCGAAACGGACATCCTGGAATCCGGCGCGCGACATCGCGGCGGCCAGCACGTTGGTTTCCGGGAAGTTCGCCACGGAGCGCGGCAGATACGTGTACGCCGTCCGATGGCCACTGATGAGGCGGCCGATCACCGGCAGAATACGGTGGAAGTAGAACAGATACCCCGCACGCACGAGCGGCATGCGTGGGGTGCTGAACTCCAGGATCACGAACCGCGCGCCGGACTTCAGCGTGCGATGCACTTCGCGAAGACCGGCATCGAGATCGGCCACGTTGCGTATCCCGAACGCGACAATCGCACCGTCGAATACCCCATCGCGCACCGGAAGGGCGAGTGCATCCGCGACCACCGGAAACAGCACCTCGCGCGGTGCCTTCCCGACCCCCGCCTGCAGCATCGGTTGGGCGAAGTCCGCCCCGACGATCTGCCCCGCGAATCCCGCCCGTCGGCTCAACTCGGTCCCCACATCGAGCGTTCCCGCGCAGAGATCGAGATACAGCCCGCGCGGCACCCGTCGCCAATTCAACCGCTCGAGCGCGACCTTCCGCCACCGACGGTCGATCCCGAGCGAGAGCAATCGATTGAGCAAGTCGTAGCGCGGCGCGATCTCGGAGAAGATCCGTTGCACGTACGTCCGCTTCCCCGTGGCCGAAGCCCCCTCGGCGGCTGCGTCGGCTTCACGCGCCTCTTGGTCCAGCGCTGTGTTCATAGCCTTGAAAGTTGCCCAGCGCGTTCACTGCGGGCAAGTTTCTGCTCTAGAAATGGCGCGCCCCGCACTCGATCTCCCCAATCTCCCCGACGCGGACGTCGTGGTACTGGCACAGCAGGGACGCGAACCGGCGTTCCGTGAGCTGATCCGGCGCTACGAGCGTCCCGTGTTCTCGCTGATCTACCGCATGGTGCGCGACAACACCATGGCCGAGGATCTGGCGCAGGACACCTTCATCAAGGTCCTGAATCACCTCGACAAATACCGGCCTGAGTTCAAGTTCTCGAGCTGGCTGTTCAAGATCGCGAACAACGTCGCGATCGATCACCTCCGGCGGCGGCAGTTGAACACGGTCTCCATGGACGGGTCCCCGCACGCCTCGAACGCGGCCGAGGCCGCGGAGTCCTCGTTCGAGCTGGCAGACCAAGCGGAGTCCCCGCTCGACGAACTCGCCAGCAAGGAGTTGGGCGCGATCATCGAGCAGGCCATCGGCTCGCTCCGCCCCGAGTACCGCAACTGCATCATGCTCCGCCATGTGGAAGGCCGGTCCTACGAGGAGATCGCCGCCACACTCGACCTCCCGCTCGGCACCGTGAAGACCTACATCCACCGGGCGCGCCATCAGTTACGAGAGGCGCTGGAGCATCTGAGGGAATAGATGGAGGCTGAAGGATGAAAGTCACCGAAGAGAGCCCGAAGTTGCTTCCATCCCTCAGCGTCCATCGCCCCAGTAGTCCAGTGAAACTCGCGCCCGCCCCAGCCCGTAGACCACCGCAGGAGACCTATTCAATGAACCATCGGCATCTACTTCCCCAAGAGCTCGACCTGTTGGTCGACGGCGACGTCGGATTCGGCGTTGCACCGTTGCGTGCGCACGTGGACTCCTGCGACGACTGCCGCGGCCGGCTCGAAGCGCTTCGCGCCGTTGCGGCACGGCTCGACACCCTCCCGCACTTCGTCCCGCGCCACGGTTTTGCCGATCGCGTGATGTCGGAGGTGCAGGTGATCGAACCTTGGCACGTGGCGCTCACGGAGCAGGCCCGAGCGCTCGTCCCGCAACGCACCGGCCTTCGCGTGCTCGCAGCCGTCGGCGCGGGACTGGTCGCCATGACCATCTCGGGAAGCGCGCTCTGGCTCGCCTTCCGCGCGGACCTGCTCGCTTGGAGTTACCGCTCGGTCGTCGACCAAGGCTCGCAGGGGCTCTGGGCCGGACTGGCCGCGACGGCGCGGGAGCTCGGCGCGGCGCGCACCGATATGGGGGTGATGGCCCTCGGCGCGGCGGCGCTTTCCATTACCGCGCTTGGCGCCGGCTTGGCCTTCCGCCGACTCGCCGCCACGGCGCGCGCCAACCGGAGCTGACCATGCGTCAGCGCCGACAGTTTCGACGGGTCTTCGCCACCGCCATTCTTGGCCTCCTGGCGCCGGCCGCCATTCAGGCGCAGGTCAGCACCGTGGCCATCCCCGCCGACTCGGCCGCGGAAGCGCTTCGGGCGCTGCGCATCGATGCAGACGGGCTCTCCGTGAATGGCAAATACGTGCGCGGCACCTACGAAGTCGCCGCGGGCGATACCATCCGCGGCCCGCTCGTGGTCGTGCAGGGCAATGCGGAGATCCGCGGCGTCGTGCTCGGCGACGTGACGGCCATTTGGGGAGATGTCATCGTGCGTGACGGCGCCGACGTACGCGGTGGCGCGACCGCGTGGCGTGGCCGCGTGATGGTCGAAGGGGGACGCGTGCGGGGCGAGCTGCGTGCGTCACCGGTGGCAGCAGCGCGGCCCGCGGCTGTACCGATGACGCGGCCCGAGGCGTTGCGACTGACGCTCGGCTGGTTCGCGATGTTGCTCACCATCGGTTTTATCGCGCTGGTGCTCGCGTCGCGCAATCTCGATGGGACCGCACGGCTGCTCGAGCAGGACTTCGGGAAGGCATTCCTCGTGGGTGTCGCGGGGCAGTTGGGATTCTTGCCACTGCTTATTCTCACGATCGTCGCGCTGTGCGTCACAGTGCTCGGTGTGCTCCTCGTGCCGTTCGTCCTCGTCGCCGCTCCAATCGCCTTCGCGGGGCTCGTCACGCTCGGTTGGCTCGGGATGGCGCTCTTGATCGGGCATGCGCTCTTGCGGGGCACGGCACGTGATGATCGCGCGGCAATGATTCGCGCGCTGGTTCCGGGGGTCGTGGTGCTCATGGCGCCGTGGGGGATCGCGGCGCTGATGCCGGGGCCGAGCACTGGGGCGCTCCTCGTACGCACCGTCGCGATCGGCATCACCTGGGTTGCGGCGACGGCGGGTCTTGGGGGCGCGATGCTCTCCCGCGCCGGAACGGGGCGTAGCCGCCGAGCGCAGCCGCCGGTCGCACCGAGTAGCGCCGGATGGCAGACGCCGACCCCGGTCGCCGGTGTGGCGACCGCACGCCGCCCGATTCCGGCGCGTCCGGGCGCGGTTCCGAAGTAGAAAGTGGTGAAACGAAGAGGGCCGCCCTGCGCAACGCCGGGCGGCCCTCTTTCAGATCAGTCAATCACTCGCGGCATTCCCTTAAGCCGGCGCACCCACTCCGACCGCGGCGGGCAACAGTGCCGCCACCGCCGTGAGCTTCTTCGCCGCCGACGACTCCGGGCCCGACACGACGATCGGCGACCCATTATCCGCTCCCTCAAGGACCGGGGGATAGAGCGGGATCTCACCAAGCAGCGGCACGTTGATCTCATCGGCGAGGCGCTTGCCGCCCCCCGTGCCGAAGATCGCCATCGGCTTCCCCGTCTCCGGCGACTCGAAGTAGCTCATGTTCTCCACCACACCGAGTACTGGGACGCCCACCCGTTGGAACATTTTCGCGCCGCGGAGCGCATCCCCCACCGCGACTTCCTGTGGGGTCGTGACAATGACCGCGCCCGCGACGGTGGTCGCCTGCACGAGCGAAAGCTGCGCATCGCCAGTGCCCGGCGGCATGTCCACGAGGAGGAAGTCGAGGCGACCCCAGTTCACATCGCGGAGGAACTGCGTGATGATCTTCATGACGATGGGCCCGCGCCAGATGGCGGGCTGGTCGCGTTCAATGAGGAACCCGAGTGAGATGAGCTTGACGCCATGCGCGACGAGGGGCTGAATCTTGTCGTCCTTCACCGGCGGGGCTTCGTCCACGCCCATCATGCGCGGGATGTTCGGGCCGTAGATGTCGGCGTCCAGCAGGCCGACATGGTAGCCCATCTTGGCGAGGGCGATGGCGAGATTGGTGGTGACGGTGGACTTGCCGACGCCGCCCTTGCCCGATGACACGGCGATGATCTTGCCGAGCTGCGGGTAGGTG
>CAYUMN010000002.1:0-6031 GCA_964445835.1 uncultured Gemmatimonas sp. | reverse complement strand
GGGGGCTTGTAGAGGTCCCCAGCGGCGGGCGCAGTGGCGTCTTTGACGTCCACGCGGACATCGGTGACCCCGGCGACCTTCTCGAGCGCCTGACGAACCTGGCGCGCGAGGGTGGGGTCATCCTGCGCGGAGAGCAGGAGGGTGACGCGGACCTTCCCGTCGGTGGTGGTGGCGATGTCACGCACCTGCTGGGTCTGGTAGAGCGACGCGCCGGTGCGGGGGTTGGCAATGGGGGCGAGCGCCTCGGCGAGGCGTGCCTGTAGCGGTTCGGTCATGGAATTGCTCGAGGGCCTATCGTGGGGGAACCCCGTAAGGATAGGCCCTCGGCGCTTCCACTCAAAGTGCGTTAGTACGTCGGGAAGCTGTTGGCGAAGGTGCTCTGCATGGTCGAGAGCCCGCCCGAACTGACATTCTGCAGGGCCCGGGTGACGAAGCAGGAGTGGTAGTGAAACTCCTTCGTGCCGTTGAGGTCCGTCAATTCGTTCTCGCCGAGATTGAAACCGAGCTTCATGTTGAGGCCGGTGACCGTCGCGCCTCGAACCTGGTTGGAGCCGTTCGAGCGAAGCCTCCCGCCCACCATAATGATTCCGTCCCACGCAGCAGTGTTTCCGTTCAACCGAAGGCTTCCGAAGACGACGAGCAATCCGCGCCCGAACGCGCCCAGCACATACTCAGACTCCGGGTTCGGGCCGTTCCGAACGATGATGGTGGGGAAACGCGTGGTATCCGCGGCGAACCACGCCGAAGTGGGGAATCCCGCGCCAGAAGCCGGCAGGTCGAACTGCGCCGGGAGCGCATTGTTGTTCACGATCCCATTCCAGTCAATCGGAATGGCATTCGCCGCTGCGGCTTCCGTGGCGCCGATGTAGGCAATCTTTGGGTTGCCCACGAGCGGACCCTGCTGACCCGAGTAGCCCGGCACAGTCGGTACTGCGACCGCAGGAAGCGGTGGTTTTCCGCCGCCGTTGCCCGCGGAGCACAGATCGACCCCAGAGATGGCGCCAGAATTGCCCGCCTTGCTGATCCCATTGGCGCTCGTCATCGCCGACTGGACCGACATATTGACGGTCCTGAAGGTGGCGAAGCTCGAAGCAGTCGAGACTGCATTCCCCACGCCCGCAACGCCGGTCCGCGTGGAGACGCCGCGCGAGCGAACGTAGTAGATGCCGGAGATCGTGGTGCCACTCGCGGCGCGGACGACATTCGTCACGACGTCGGCGTAACCACCAGTCAGGGTGATGCGAACGGAGTCGGTCCCGGCCGGGGTGCCCGAAAGGCCATTCCCGGCGCGGTTGCTGAGGCCCTGCTGCAGTCCGGTCTCCGCGAGCGCGGCGGCGGCGGCGGCGCGCAACGTGGCATCGTCGGCCGATCGTTCGCCGCGCAGCATGGCAAAGCCCGCGGCGAGCGCGCCCGTGAGCAGAAAGAGCGCCATCAGCACCACTGGGAGCGCGAACCCCATCCGATTTCCGTACCGATTCTTCGTCATTTCACTGCACCGCGTTGCGGAAGAAGATGGAAACGCGGGTCGGCTCTGATTCCACCAATCCGGTCCCCGGCGAGGTCCGCTCGCTCTCGCCCATCAGCGCTACCTCGAGGCCACCCATGTTTCTCAACAACGTCGGCACGGTGTCTGTAGGGGTCACACCGCCGCTTACAAAAAACCGAAAGCGAGAACCCGTACCGAATGGCACGGCGATCTCCTCGTTCGCCCCGCCCGCCACGCGCCGCCAGAGTGCCGTGCGTCCACTCACGAGCGTTGACGCCGCGAACTTGTACGTCACGGTCTGATACAGGAGCACCGGAGTCCCGATGGTTGCCACCGGATAGTTCGGAGAGAGCACAAGCACCCGGCCATTCGGTACGGGGGTGATTCCGTTCCCAGTGCACGTGGCCGCTGCTCCGTTCGTGAGCGAGTCGCCTCCATTAGGGACGTACGTTGTCACCGCGCCGCTCGTCGTATCGCGGTATGCGTAGCCGGCGTACACCGCTTGCGCGCCCACCAGCGAGTCCACTGGAGCAAAAGTCACCGTGTTCGCGCCGCAGTAGATGCCGGTCGCGTAGGGAAGCCGGACCATCAGGGAATCGGCGCTGGCCACCACAATGCCTCGCGGCTCGATCATCGCCATCTCGGTGCGCACCAAGTTGACGGCGTTGCGGGTCACGGTACGCGCATCGCGTGAGTTGGTGGAGCGCGAGAAGAACCGCATCTGTGACTGCAAGAGCCGAGTGATGCCCACACCGACGATGCCCAGGAGCACCACGGCGATCAGCACTTCGACCAAGGAGAGCCCGCGGCGTCGCGTCATTGGAACACCGGAGTAGCGGCGGACGTCACGCGATCCACCCAGAGCGTATCTGCACGGAATGCGATGTTGGTCGGTCGGATGATGATGCGAATCCGATTCGTGGTGCCGGTCACGACAGTGGTCGTCACGCAGCGCTGATGCGCGTAGCCCTCAAGCGTCGAGATGGTCGTGCACCCCAGATTCGACGCGATGCTCGCCCGCGGCATCGTCGAGTACAGTTGCACCGCCGACGATAACGCCGCGGAGCGGGACGACTGGACCGCGGACAGGCGCGTCCGCAACCCAAAACGCATCGTCGCGACCGTGTGGACCGTCGCAATGAGCCCGAAGAGCGTCAGCGCGACCATCACTTCAATCAAAGAGACTCCTCGACGCGATTTGATCATTGCCGCCTCACGATGCCCGTGGTGGTTCGACTGACCGACACCGACTTGCCCGAAGTGGAAAGCGTCAGCGTGAGCGCCTCCGACCCTCGTCCATTCGGGAAAACCGTGATTCCAGCGGTCGGATTGCTGACCAGCGCCGCTTGCATATCCTGCCCCGTGGCGAAATTGCGCTGCTTGATCGCCGTCCCGCTCGCCCGGTCGTTGATACGCAACCAGCCGCTCGCCACCGTCACGGTCACTGGGGTGCGACGACGCGCGGCGAGCTGCCCCGCTTCGTCCAACATCCCCTGCGCCACCGTGGCCGCGCGGTTCACGCGATCCAACCGTACCGACCTGCCCACGCGCGGCAACGCCGTCCCCAAGAGGATCCCGACGATCGTGATGACGATCAGGACTTCGATGAGCGTGAAGCCGGTCCGCGTGCGAGCCGGCCGGTGCATCAATGCGAAAGCGACCACTACGAAGCTCCTGGATGACATACATTCTTCTGACGACTGACCGCACCCGCCAGTCAGCACATCACAGTGTGACAGTCAGTCGGCCAATGCGCCAGTCTCAAGAAGGTGACGCGCCTCACCAAGTACCCGCGCCTCGACCTCGACGGCGGTCCCAGCAATCAGAGCCCCGGAGGCCCGCGCATGCCCACCCCCGCCGAACTGCTTGGCCAGCGTATTCACGTTCACCCCCGCCAAGCTACGAAAACTGGCTTTCACCTTGCCATGCCCTAGGTCACGAAACAGGATGGCCAGCCGGACGCCCGCAACGCTCCGCGGGTACTCGGACACCCCATCCAAGTCCTCGCTCGATACCCCGTGCTTCTCCAGGGCCCCGGCGGCAATTCGCACCCACGCCATCCCGTGCGCCAGGTCCACCTCGAGCGATTCAAGCGCGTCACGCAGCAGATGCAGTCGGCCGAGCGGGACGCTTCCATAGATACGGGCGTACATCTGCTCCGGATCCACCCCGATCGTGAGCAACTCCGCGGCAATCGCCAAGCAGCGCGGCGAGGTGTTCCCGAACCGGAACCCCCCCGTGTCCGTCACGAGGGCCGTGTACAACGACTTCGCAATCGGCGTCGAGATGCTCAGCCCGCGCTCGCGCGCAAAATCGAACACCAGTTCCGCCGTGGCACAGGCCGCGGTATCGCTGAGCATCGTTTTGCCTGGGGGTTCGTTCCCCGGGAGATGATGATCAATCACCAACGCATCCTGCGGCATCGCCCGCACCGCCTCGGCGAGTTGCCCGAGCCGGCCGATGTCGCTGATATCCAGCACGATCAGACGGTCGACTCCCTTGAGCGCCTTCGCCCCCTCCGAGGAACGCTCCTCGACGTCATCGCCGAGCAGCCAGCGAAAGAGTTCGGGCCAGGGCGTCGGATTCACGATGATCGCCCGCACGCCCATCTGCCCGAGCAGGCGCGCGAGTGCCGTCTGCGACCCGCATCCGTCGCCATCGGCGTTGATGTGCGTAGAGAGCGCGACCTTCATGCCGGGGCGCAGTTCCGCGGCGACCGCGGCAATCGCGGCGCGGCGCGCGGCGGGGACCGCCAGTAACTCACTCACCGGCCAGCCCCAGCTTGGAGTGGCGGCGCCCATAGACGAAGTAGAGAACGAGCCCGAGCGCCATCCACACACCAAGGCGCACCCAGGTATCCCGCGGGAGGCTGTACATCAGATAGCCGCAGACCACGAGCCCGCCGATCGGCACGAACGGCACGAACGGCGTGCGGAAGGGGCGCTCAAGCTCGGGACGCTTGTAGCGAAGCACCAAGATCCCCGCGCAGACGATCATGAAGGCAAACAGCGTCCCGATGGACACCAGATGCCCGAGGATCCCGATCGGAAAGAGGCCCGCGAAAAACGCCGCGAACGCGCCCGTGATGATGGTCGCAAGCCAGGGCGTCTTGAACTTCGGATGCACGCGGCCGAAGATCTCCGGCAACAGCCCATCGCGGGACATCGCGTAGAAGATTCGCGGCTGCCCCATCAGCATGACGAGGACCACGGAGGCGAGCCCCGCGATCGCGCCAATGCCGGTGAGGTACTTGAGCCAGGCCAGCGAGGGCCCTGCCGCGTCGAGCGCCACGTAGACCGGCTCCGCGACATCCAGCTGCGGATACGGCACCATGCCCGTCATCACCAGGGCCATCAGGATGTACAGCACCGTGCAGATGGCGAGCGAGGCAAGAATCCCGATCGGCAGGTCACGCTGCGGATTCTTCGCCTCCTGCGCCGCGGTCGAGACGGCGTCGAATCCGATGTAGGCGAAAAAGATCACCCCCGCGCCCGCAAAGACGCCGCTCCACCCGAACTTCCCGTCCAGCAGTTGTCCACCCGCGTCGGTCAACTGCGCCGGAATGAAGGGGCTCCAGTTCGCGGTATCCACATAGAAGAAGCCGAAGCCGATCACCAACAGCACGATCCCGACCTTCACGAACACAATCAGGTTGTTGAGCTTGGCCGACTCCTTGATGCCCACCACCAGCAGCGCCGTCATCGAGAGCACGAGGAGCACCGCGGGGAGATTCACGATCGCCCCGGTCCGCACCAACGTGTGCGTGCCCTCCACCCCGAAGGGCGCGTTCGTGAACGCCGTCGGCAGATCGATGCCGAGATCGCCCAAGAACTGCACAAAGTAGCCCGACCAGCCGACCGCCACCGTAGAGGCCGCAAAGAGATACTCGAGGATCAGATCCCAGCCGATAATCCACGCGAGTAACTCACCGAGCGTAGCGTACCCGTAGGTGTACGCCGAGCCAGCAATAGGGATCATCGACGCGAACTCCGCGTAGCAGAGTCCCGCGAAGGCACACCCCAGCCCCGCGATCATGAACGAGAGGACGATCGCTGGCCCCGCATGCTGCGCCGCGGCGGTGCCCGTGAGCACGAAAATGCCCGCGCCGATGATCGCGCCGACCCCGAGCAACGTGAGATTCATTGCCGTCAGCGAGCGCTTGAGCGAATTCTCGCCGTCGCCGTCCGCTTCCTTCATGAGGAGGGAGAGCGGCTTCGTGGTCCAGAGTCCCATGTATTACACCGAGTAGTTGGGCGCTTCGCGCGTGATGGTGAGCGATCAAGCGATCGGCGATCTTTTCGGGCAGCGGATCTTTGGAGAAAAAGCGCGGGCGCACGTTGGGCAAGGCCGACATCAGGTTGGCCGCGAAGGCGCCGGCGCCACCCATGGCCATCGACAAGCGGGCGCCGCTGCCGGTGAGCTCGTGCTCGAGCCAGGTCGCCAGCTCGCTGCTGATCGGCAGCTGCAGCGAGGCCCCCTGTCCGAGCACCAACTGCCGCACGAGCGACGCCACGAGCTCGCCCTTGCTCTGGGGATGCGCGAACG
>CAYUMN010000001.1:57391-60870 GCA_964445835.1 uncultured Gemmatimonas sp. | reverse complement strand
GCACGGAGATGTCGGAGTATCTGGTGCAGCACGGCTTCGCCTACAAGATGAGCGTCGAGAAGGCCTACTCGACCGACTCCAACCTCCTCGGCGCGACGCACGAGGCGAAGGACCTCGAGTTCCTCGATAAGGGGATGCATATCGTCCAGCCGATCATGGGCGTGCCGTTCTGGAAGGACGATCGCGTGGTGAAGCGCGAGACGGTGACGGTGCGGTTCGAGGAAGGCACTCCGGTCGCCCTGAATGGGCAGACGTTCGCGTCGTTGCTCGATCTTTTTCTTGAAGCGAATGTGATTGGCGGGCGGCACGGCCTCGGGATGACGGATCAGATCGAGAACCGGATCATCGAGGCGAAGAGTCGCGGGATCTATGAAGCTCCTGGCATGGCGCTGTTGTTCATCGCGTACGAGCGGCTCGTGACGGGCATCCATAACGAGGACACCATTGAACAGTACCGTCTGCACGGGCGTAAGCTCGGCCGCCTGTTGTATCAGGGGCGCTGGCTCGACCCGCAGGCGCTGATGCTTCGGGAGAGCGCTCAGCGTTGGGTCGCGCGGGCCATCACGGGCGAGGTCACGATCGAGCTCCGCCGCGGGAACGACTACTCGATCATGGATACGTCGAGCCCGAACCTCACGTACAAGCCCGAGCGGCTGACGATGGAGAAGGGGGAAGCCTTCTTCACCCCGCTGGATCGTATTGGGCAGCTGACGATGCGGAACTTGGACATCGTGGATACCCGCGCGAAGCTCGAGCTCTACACCGAGACTGGGCTGCTGCGCGGGAACGCGGGCACGCACATTCCGCAGCTCCCAGGCACCAAGGACTCGTAGGACTCGTAGGACGCGTCAGGCGCGCGCTACAACTTCGTGCTGATGTCGATCGCGATCGCGCGGTCCGCTGGCAGTGAGAGCGTGATGGTTCCCGCGCTCACGACCGTCACGGTCGTGCCCGCGCATGCAGCCCCGACCTTTCCGCCTGTGATCAGGTCACAGTAGGTCCCCGGTGCCATTGGCGTGGGCACGGTCGCCGTGAGCGTGGTCGTCTCGCGATTGATGGCAACGAATCCTTTGTCGCCCCGCGAGAAGGCAATCGCATTGGCGTCGTTGTCCCACCAGGCGGCGATCGGCGTCCCGGCAACGCGACGGCGGAAGCCGATCATCTTGAGGATGTGCGGATCGCGATGCTCGCAGGTGTAGTCGCCCGTGACCGCATTGTCGAAGTTGGCGATACAGCTGTGCGGAAGCGTCCACCCCTGTGCGTCGGAGCGAGGCCCCAGCGTGCGCTGCCCCGGGCACTCGAAGGCGTACCCCGAGAGCACGGTCGGATGGCCAAAGGGCTGGGCGAGCATCCAGACGTTCGCGAGGCGGAAGGCATTCCCATGCTGATAGCCGATCCCGCACTCGCGCTGCGAGTCATGGTTCTGCAGGAAGACGACCGCTTTGTCGGAGCTGATCATGTTCCACGCCGCCTGCGAGAACTGCTTCCCGGGTGGACCGTTCGGATCGAGGTCAGAGATCATCTGCCCCCCAGTCTTCCGGAACTTGTCGCCGACTCCCGTGAAGGTGATCTCGATGATATCGCTGGCGCCGCCGCTGCTGTAGCCGACGCCGAAGAAGTCTGCTTCGCTGAGCGCCTCGCCCGGACCGGCGATCACCTCGAGAAAGACATAGGGAATCGGCCGCGCCTCGGCGACCAGCGCGATGTTCGCGCGGTCGATAATGTCATCGAGCTCGACCTGCTGGATGTGCTTGGCGGCATCCACGCGGAATCCGGCGACGCCGAGCCGGGCCAGCGCGATCAGATAATCGGCAAGCTTCTGCCGCACGGCGGGCTGACCGGTGTCGAGGTCCGGCAGAGTGAAGAGTTCGCAGTCTTGGACGTTCTTCGCGTCGTTGTAATTCGAGATGCTACAGGGCGTGTGGAAGTTCGCTGCCGTGTAGAGCCCGGGATACTCGTACTTGGTGTAAGCCGTGCCATTCGACCCGACCCCAGGGCTCGGGAAGTTGGTCATGTGATTCAGAATCGCATCGACGTAGATGCCCACCCCAACGGCGAGGCAGCGGTCGATCATGTTCTTGAACTCGGTTCCCGTTCCCGAGCGACTCCGGGCCACGCTGTAGCTCACCGGCTGGTATCGCTCGCTCCAATCGAAGCTCGGCGTGATGCTGTGCTCCTGCGGGGGCGAGACCTGTACCGCGGCGACGCCGGCCGGGCCCAGCACCGTCTCGCACTCGGTCGCGATCTCAGCCCACCGCCAGTCGAAGAGGTGCACGAACACGTCCCCCGCGGCCGCACGGCCGGTGGGGCGATACGCGGCCGGCAGGCTCGGGCGCGTGGGCACCACATTGGTGCCGCCGTCGAGGCTTTGGGTCGGGTTGCAGGCGCCGAGGGCGACCGCGGCGGCGCTGAGGAGCCCGAGCCGCGCGAGACGTGGGGCAAAGTGCCAGTGTGGACGCATCGGAGGCAGGGGGCGGACGAAGGGGTCGGACGGCGAACGACACGCCAGCGCGTGTCCCCCGAAACGATACCGTACGGGGCCCATTGAGGGAACGGCGACCCGAGCATCGCACGGGGGGGCGCAGAGCGTGACGTGCCTGCATATTTCCAAGATTGACGCTGATCTGCTCCCTCCACGCTTTGTCATGACCACGAGCCCTGCCGAAATCACCGAACCGACGGCCGCCGAGACGGTCGCGGGTGCTGTTTCCGCCTTCCGTACCTCCGTCGTAGACAAGCTTCTGTATTCCGTCGGCAAGGACACCGCGCATGCGCGTGAGCGCGACTGGTATGTCGCGACGGCGCTCGCGACCCGCGACCACGTCTCGCGCCATTGGATGGACTCGACGCGGCGCACCTACGCCGCGGGGTCCAAGCGCGTCTACTACTTCTCGCTCGAGTTCCTGATCGGGCGACAGCTGATGGACGCGCTGGGCAACCTCGGCCTCACCGAGATCGCGCGCGAAGCGCTGCAGGGGCTCGGCGTGGATCTCGACAAGCTGCGCATCATGGAGCCCGATCCGGGACTCGGCAACGGCGGCCTCGGACGACTCGCCGCCTGCTTCATGGAGAGCATGGCGACGTTGCAGATCCCGGCGTACGGATACGGAATCCGCTACGACCACGGGATCTTTCGTCAGCAGCTCCGCGATGGCTGGCAGATCGAGCTCCCCGAGGAATGGCTCTCGGCGGGCTTCCCGTGGGAGTTCGAGCGTCCCGAGGTCGCGTACACCATCGGGTTCGGCGGCGACGTGGACGTGGTCGAGGACGCGAATGGCAACGCGAAGTCGGTGTGGAACCCCGTCGATCAAGTGAAGGCGGTCGCGTACGACACGCCGATGACGGGATGGCGTGGCGCGCACGTCAACACGCTGCGCCTCTGGTCCGCACGCGCGCCCACGTGGTCGCCACGATTGAAATCCGCGAGGCCAATCGGATCCATCGCGCGTGCGGACCAGAGGCGCAGCGTGTTGACGTGC
>CAYUMN010000001.1:0-57381 GCA_964445835.1 uncultured Gemmatimonas sp. | reverse complement strand
GGATCCGATTGACCTCGCGGATTTCAATCGTGGCGACCACGTGGGCGCGCTGGCGGACCGCGTGCGCCTCGAGGCGATTTCGCGCGTCCTCTACCCGAGCGACGAAACTCCCGCCGGACACGAGCTGCGTCTCCGCCAGGAGATGTTCTTCGCCAGTGCGTCGCTGCAGGACCTGCTGCGTCGGCACCTGCGTCAGTACGGCGAGCTGACCTCGCTCCCCGACCATGCCGCGATCCAACTGAACGACACGCATCCGGTGATCGCGATTCCGGAGCTGATGCGCTTGCTGGTGGACATTCACGGCATGGCGTGGGACGCGGCGTGGGAGATCACGCGGTCGGTGTTCAACTACACCAACCACACGCTGCTCCCCGAGGCGCTGGAGAAGTGGTCGGTGTCGCTGATGGAGTCGTTGCTCCCGCGGCACATGCAGATCATCTATCTCATCAACGCCGAGCATCTGGACGCGCTGCGCCGCCGCGGCGCGTCGAATGCCGCGCAACTGGCGACGATCTCGCTCATCGAGGAGAACGGCAGCCGGTCGGTGCGGATGGGGAACCTGGCCTTCCTTGCGGCGCGTCACGTGAACGGCGTGTCCGCGCTGCACACGGAGCTGATGCGCCAGACGGTCTTTCGGGATTTCCACGCGCTCTATCCCGACCGCATCATCAACAAGACCAACGGCATCACCTTCCGCCGCTGGCTCTTTGAGGCGAACCCTGGCCTCACTCGCCTGATCAGCGACACCATCGGCCCCGCCTTCCGCGACGATCTCGAGCGGTTGCGCGACTTGGAACCCTTCGCCGAGGATGCCGGCTTTCGCGACGCGTATGCCGCAGTGCGCCGCACGAACAAGATCGCGCTCGCGCGGATCGTCACCGACCGGCTCGGCCTGCGCCTCGATCCGGATGCGCTCTTTGACGTCCACATCAAGCGCATTCATGAATACAAGCGACAGCTGCTGAACATCCTTGAGACGATCGCGACCTACAACGCGATGCGCGCGCGTCCGCACGACGACTGGGTGCCGCGCGTGCGCATCTTCGCGGGGAAGGCGGCGGCCGGCTACCACACCGCCAAGCTGATCATCAAGCTCATCAATGATGTGGCGAAGGTCGTGAACCGCGACCCCGTCATCCGCGACCGGCTCCGGGTGGTCTTTCTTCCGAACTACAACGTCAGCCTCGCCGAGTCGATCATCCCGGCCGCGGACCTGTCGGAGCAGATCTCGACGGCGGGCATGGAGGCGTCGGGCACGGGCAACATGAAGCTCGCCCTGAACGGGGCCCTGACCATTGGTACACTCGACGGTGCCAACATCGAGATCAGCGAGCATGTGGGGCGCGACAACATCTTCATCTTCGGCTTGCTGGCAGAAGAGGTCGCGGCGCGGCGTGCTCAGGGGCTCGACATGTCCGAGACGATCGCTGGCTCCCCCGCGCTACGACAGGTACTCGACGAGCTGGAGCAGGGAGTCTTCTCGCCGGACGATCGTGGACGGTACCGCGACCTCGTGAACAACCTGCGTCACCGCGACCACTTCATGGTCTGCGCCGACTTTGATGCCTTCCACGGCATGCAGTACGAGGTGGGGAAGCAGTGGCGCACTCGCGACCTCTGGTGGCGTAAGGCGGTGCTCAACACGGCGCGCACGAGCTGGTTCTCGTCCGACCGTACGATTCGCGAGTACGCGACGGAGATTTGGGATGCCGCGCCGAAGCGGTGACGACGAGGAACCCCAGCGCAAGAAGGCCGTCGCCAGAAAGGCGACGGTGAAAAAGGTCGCGGTCAAGAAGATCGCGCCGAATAAGGCAGCGGCACTCCATCGCGAGGCGATCGAAGCGATCGTCGCCGGTACGCATGGCGACCCCTTCGCTATCCTCGGCATCCACGCGGTCGGCGAATCCCATGTGCTGCGCGCCTTCATTCCCGGTGCCGAGCGGCTCGAAGCGATCAACGAGGCCGAGCATGTGGTGGCGGTGCTGCAGCGCACGCACGACGCTGGCTTCTTTGAGGGCCCCGTGGACGGCCGCCTTCGGTACTGGTTGCGCGCGACCCGCGGTACCGATACCTGGACCGTCGATGATCCGTACGCGTTCGGTCCCGTGCTCGGCCCGACGGACGATTGGCTCTTCGGCGAAGGGACGCACGCCCAGCTCTACAAGCGACTCGGCGCGCACCTCATTCCGCATGAAGGGACCGTGGGGGTGCAGTTCGCCGTTTGGGCGCCCAACGCACGGCGTGTCAGCGTGGTGGGTGATTTCAACGACTGGGATGGCCGGCGTCATGTGATGCGCCTGCGACATGCCACCGGTGTCTGGGAGATCTTCATTCCCGGCGTGCATGAGGGGGCGCTCTACAAGTACGAATTGACCGCCGCAGACGGCACGCTGTTGCCGCTGAAGAGCGATCCGGTGGGCTTCGCCGCCGAGTTGCGTCCGTCCACGGCCTCGCGCGTGTTCGACCCGTCGCGACTGCAGTGGCATGACCACGCGTGGATGAAGCATCGCGATGGCGTCGCGAAGCACCGCGCTCCGATGAGCACCTACGAGGTGCACCTCGGCTCCTGGCGCCGCGGCGACGGGAATCGCTGGCTCACGTACGACGAGCTCGCCGACGAACTCGTGCCGTACGTGCGGGACATGGGCTTCACGCATGTGGAGCTGATGCCGATCAATGAGCATCCCTTCGACGCATCGTGGGGCTATCAGCCGGTCGGGCTCTTCGCGCCGACCTCGCGGTTCGGTGACCCCGCAGCGTTCGCGCGTTTCGTTGACCGTTGCCACACCAACGGCATCGGCGTGATCATCGACTGGGTACCGGCACACTTTCCCTCCGACGCACATGGCCTGGCGCGGTTCGACGGGACGGCGCTCTACGAGCATGAGGATCCGCGACTCGGGTTTCATCCCGACTGGAACACGCTGATCTACAACTTCGGTCGGCGCGAGGTGTCGAACTTTCTGATCGCCAACGCGCTCTTCTGGCTCGAGGTGTTCCACATCGACGGCTTGCGCGTGGACGCGGTCGCCTCGATGCTGTATCTCGACTACTCGCGGAAGGAAGGGGAATGGATCCCCAACCGCCTCGGCGGACGCGAGAACCTCGAGGCGGTGGATTTCCTGCGGCGCATGAACGAGACGGTCTACGCGCACTTTCCCGGCGTCGTGACGCTCGCGGAGGAGAGCACCGCGTGGCCCGGTGTCTCGCGACCGACCTCAGAGGGCGGACTCGGGTTCGGCTTCAAGTGGAACATGGGGTGGATGCACGACACCCTCGAGTACATGAGTGAGGACCCAGTGCATCGGCAGTGGCATCACGACCAGATGACCTTTGGGCTCGTGTATGCCTTCACCGAGAACTTCGTGCTGCCGCTGTCACACGATGAAGTCGTGCATGGGAAGAAGTCGCTGCTCGACCGCATGCCGGGCGATGGTTGGCAGCGGTTCGCCCAGTTGCGGGCGTACCTCGCCTTCATGTGGGCGCATCCCGGCAAGAAGCTGCTGTTCATGGGAGGCGAGTTCGGCCAGGGTCGCGAATGGAACCACGAGCAGTCGCTCGACTGGCACCTGCTCGATATCCCGTGGCACCATGGCGTGAAATCACTCGTGCGCGACTGCAATCTTCTGCTACGCGCCGAGCCGGCGCTGCATGCGCGCGATTGCGAAGGCGAAGGCTTCCAGTGGATCACCGTGGATGACAGCGCGCACTCGGTCTACGCGTGGGTCCGCTACGGTGGTGCGGGGACTCGCCCGCTTGTCGCACTGGTCAACATGACTCCCGTCCCTCGTCCCGCGTATGTCATTGGGCTTCCTGAGGGTGGGCGATGGCGCGAAGTGCTCAACAGCGATTCCGCGCTGTACGGGGGGTCGAATGTCGGCAATGGTGGAGGCGTGCATGCGTCGCCGTCACCGAGCCATGGGTTCCCGCACTCGGCAACGGTGGTCCTGCCCCCGCTCGCCACACTTTGGTTTGTCCACGAAGGCTGAGTTCACGAAGGCTGAGTTCACTCTCGGAGCACCCGTGTCACACGTCACCTACTCCACGCCGATCTCTCGTTCCACCATGGCCTATGTTCTCGCCGGCGGGCGAGGCTCGCGCCTGATGGAACTCACCGATCGGCGCGCGAAGCCGGCGGTGTACTTCGGAGGCAAGTCGCGTATCGTCGACTTCACGCTCTCGAATGCGCTCAACTCCGGCATTCGTCGTCTTGCCGTTGCGACGCAGTACAAGGCGCACAGCCTGATCCGCCACATGCAGCGCGGCTGGAACTTCCTGCGGACCGAGCGCAACGAGAGCTTCGATATCCTACCGGCCTCGCAGCGCGTCAGCGAGGACCGCTGGTACATGGGCACGGCGGATGCGGTGTACCAGAACATCGACATCATTGATGGCTATGCTCCCGAGTACCTGCTGATCCTCGCCGGCGACCACGTCTACAAGATGGATTACGAGCGCATGCTCGTGCAGCACGTGAACTCAGGCGCCGATGTGACGGTGGCCTGCATCGAGGTGCCGGTCGCCGAGGCGAAGGGCTTCGGGGTCATGCATGTGGGCGAGAACGATCGCATTGTTGATTTCTTCGAGAAGCCCGCACAGCCTCCCGAGATGCCGGACAAGCCGGGGTTCGCGCTCGCGAGCATGGGCATCTACGTCTTCAAGCGCACCTTCCTCAACGAACAACTGGTGCGCGATGCGAACGATCCGCATTCCTCGCGCGACTTCGGAAAGGACATCATCCCCTTCCTCGTCAAGCATGGGACGGCCGTGGCGCACCGTTTCACCGAGAGCTGCGTGCGCGGCAAGACGGAGACCGAAGCCTACTGGCGTGACGTCGGCACGATCGATGCCTACTGGGAGGCGAACGTCGATCTCACGGACGTCGTCCCACGTCTCGATCTCTTTGACCAGGACTGGCCGATCTGGACGTACGGCGAGATCACTCCACCGGCCAAGTTCGTGCATGACGTTGAAGGCCGACGCGGCGAGGCCGTTTCGGCGCTCGTCTCGGGTGGCTGTATCGTGTCGGGCGCGACGGTCCGCCGCTCGCTTCTCTTCACGGGCGTGCAGGTCCACTCATGGTCGAGCGTCGAGAATGGCGTGATTCTGCCGTACGTGGACATCGCGCGTGGCTCGCACCTCAAGAACGTCGTCGTGGACCAAGGCGTGAAGATTCCCGCCGGGCTCATCGTCGGTACCGATCCCGAGCTCGACGCGCAACGCTTCCGCCGGTCCGAGGGCGGGGTCTGCCTCATCACTCAGCAGATGATCGACCGACTCTCGCTGTGACGACTTCTCAATCGCTGACTGTTCTTTCGGTCACGTCCGAGGTCTATCCCCTCGTGAAGACCGGCGGGCTCGCCGACGTCGTCGGCGCATTGCCGACGGCCCTCGCGCCCGAAGACGTCGAGGTCCGGACCCTCGTACCTGGCTATCCGAGCGTGCTCAAGGCACTCAAGGACGGGCACGTCGCCCACGAGTACGAGCAGCTCATGGGGGGACCGGCGCGCCTGCTCGCCGGCACGGCGGGGGCACTCGACCTCATGGTGCTCGACGCGCCGCATCTCTTCGACCGCCCAGGCAATCCCTACCTCGGCCCCGATGGCAAGGATTGGCCCGACAACGCGATTCGTTTTGGGGCATTGAGTCGCGCCGCCGCCGATGTCGGCCGTGGCCTCGTGCTTGGCTACACGCCAGACGTCGTGCATTGCCACGATTGGCAAGCGGGACTGGTCCCGGCGTACCTCGCGTACTCCGACGGGCCGCGCCCAGTGACCGTCGTGACCGTGCACAACCTCGCCTTCCAGGGAAAGTTCTCCGCCGAGTTGCTTGCGCCGCTTGGTCTTCCGGCGGAGGCGTATTCGCTTGAAGAGCTCGAGTACTACGGCGGAATCAGTTTCTTGAAAGCCGGACTCGTCTTCGCGGATCACATCACCACCGTCTCTCCGACCTACGCGGCGGAGATTCGCACGAATATCGGCGGCATGGGACTTGGCGGATTGCTCCGCAAGCGCGGCGCGGCGGTCTCTGGCATCCTCAACGGGATCGATGCCTTCGATTGGGATCCGGCGCACGATGGCTACATCGCCACGCCATTCGACGCGAAGCGATTGAAGGATCGTGTGCGCAATAAGCTGGCGCTGCAGGGGCGCCTCGGACTCGACGTCTCGGCAAGCACGTTGCTCTACGGCGTGGTCAGCAGGCTGACGGGGCAGAAAGGCATCGATCTGCTGATCGAAGTCCTTCCGTCGCTCGTCGCGCAGGGGGCGCAACTCGCATTGCTCGGCTCAGGTGACGCGCTCCTTGAGACCGCACTGCTGGACCTGGCGATGCAGCACCCCAAGCAGATCGCGGTGCGCATCGGCTACGACGAAGCGCTCGCGCATGGCATGCAGGCTGGTGTGGACGCCCTGTTGGTGCCATCGCGATTCGAGCCCTGTGGACTCACGCAACTCTACGCGCAGCGCTACGGCGCGATTCCCGTCGTCGCGCGGACGGGTGGACTCGCCGATACCGTTGTGGATGCCAATGACGCGGCGCTCGCGGCCAGGATGGGGACCGGAGTGATGTTCTCCCCGGTCACGACCGACGGCCTGCTCTACGCACTTGAGCGGACGGCCGGACTGTGGGCACAGCCGACCGTGTGGCGGAATCTGCAGCGACGCGCGATGGCGATGGACGTGAGCTGGACCCGGCCGGCCGCGCAATACGCCGCACTCTTCCGCGCACTGGTGGCACGCGGCACCGCCGCACCGATGTCGGCCGTCTGACCGTGCCTCGCGTCCTCCCGGGAAGCCCAGCCCCACTGGGTGTGACGCTGACGGCGCAGGGCGCGAACATCGCGGTCTTCTCGCAGTACGCGGCGGGAATCGACTTCTGTCTCTTCGACGAGCGCGGCGAACGTGAGGTCGCGCGCCTCGCGCTCCCGGAACGCACTGGCTCGGTCTTTCATGGCCTCGTGGAAGGCATCACGGCCGGTGCGCGCTACGGGCTGCGGGCACAGGGCCCCTGGGCGCCTCACGAAGGGCATCGCTTCGATCATGCCAAGCTGCTCGTCGATCCGTACGCGCGCGCCGTTGATCGCCCCTTTCAGTTGCACCAGTCACAGCGGGGCCAGCACGCCGACGGATCCTGTACCGGCAGCGACAGCGCCGATCACGTCCCAAAGGGGATCATCCTCCCCGGACTCGATGCTTGGCTCGAGACCTGGCTCGCTGCAGAAGATTCGGCGCGCGGGCGATCCGTCTCGCGACACACTCCCGTTCCGCTCGCCGAGTCGGTCATCTACGAGATGCACGTGCGGGGCTTCACCAAGCAGCATCCCGATGTCCCGGTCGAACTCCGAGGCACCGCCGCGGGACTCGCGCACCCTGCCGCTATCGAGCACCTCGTAAAACTCGGCGTCACCGCGGTCGAACTGCTTCCCATTGCTGCCGCGATGGACGAATCGCATCTCGTCCAACTCGGACTGACGAACTACTGGGGCTACAACACGGTCGGCTGGATGGTCCCCGATCCGCGGCTTGCTCCAGGCGGCATCGGCGAACTGCGAGCCTGCGTGGATGCGTTGCATGCCGCCGGGATCGAGGTGCTGCTGGACATCGTGTTGAATCACAGCGCCGAGGGGGACGAGCGTGGCCCGACGGTCTCCCTACGCGGACTCGACAACGCGACGTATTATCGCCTCGTCCCGGGCGACGCGGCGCGCTACGTCAACGACACCGGCACGGGCAACGCGCTCGCGCTCGACCGTGCTCCGGTGGCCGAACTCGCGATCGATACGTTGCGGCATTGGGTGGAGTGGGCCGGGGTGGATGGGTTCCGCTACGATCTCGCCACGACCATCGCGCGGCGTGAGACAGGCTTCGATCCGCACGCGCCGCTGCTTGAGGCCATCACGCAGGACCCCGTGCTCCGTTCGCTGAAGCATATCGCCGAACCCTGGGATATCGGCCAAGGCGGGTATCGGCTCGGGGAGTTTCCCGCGGCGTGGGCGGAGTGGAATGATCGGTATCGCGACCGTGTGCGCCACTTCTGGCGCGGCGACGGTGAGCACGTGGGCGATCTCGCCACACGGATCGCCGGCTCTCCCGATCTCTTCGGTACGCGTCAGCGCCGCCCGTCGCGCTCCGTGAACTTCATCACTGCGCACGATGGTTTCACGGCTGCCGATCTGGTGAGCTACGAGCGTAAGCACAACGATGCGAATGGCGAGGGGAACCGTGACGGCACCAACGCCAACCATTCGTGGAATCACGGCGTCGAGGGTCCCACCACGAACGCCCTCGTACGGCAGAAGCGGGAACGCGATGTCCGCGCGCTTCTCGCCACCCTCCTCTGCTCGCGCGGCACGCCGATGCTCACCATGGGCGACGAACTCGGCCATACGCAGCAGGGCAACAACAACGCTTACGCGCAGGACAACCCGACAACATGGATCGACTGGGCGCAGGCCGATCTCGGGCTCGCCGAGTTCACCGCGCGTCTCATCGCCATACGTCGGCAGCATCCAGCACTTCGTGAGGATCGCTGGCTCGTCGGCGAGCCGCGGCAGTCTGGAGGACTCGACGACGTCCAGTGGCTGCATCCCGACGGCCACGAGATGTCGTTCGAAGATTGGTCGTCGGGGCGCGTGCGGACGCTGATTGCGCTCCTCACCGGTCCCGCAGATGATCGTGCCCTCGTGGCGCTCCACGGCGCGGCGCACGACGTGGCATTGCGCGTGCCGACACCTCGGCCCGGCCATCGCTGGCGCCATGTGATCGCCACCGATGCCCCATCTACGTCACAACCCGATGTGCCGATCGATGCACGTCGTCCACTCCCGCTGTCGGCACGTTCTGTCGTGCTCCTGATTGAGGAACCGCAGACGGACGAGGCGCCTGATTCATTGTCTCTTTCCACTGATCACACGCCCCTCGGGCGTGCCTACCCCTCTATGACTTTCCCACGTTCCGCCGGTGTGCTGCTCCATCCGACCTCGCTCCCCGGCCCCTGTGGCATCGGCGACCTCGGCCCCGACGCGCACCATTTTGTGGACTTCATGGCCGCCGCCGGAATGAAGTTGTGGCAGGTGCTGCCGATCGGACCCACCGGCTACGGCGATTCGCCGTATCAGTGCTTCTCCGCATTCGCCGGCAACCCGATGCTCGTGCACGTCCCAGGGTGCGAGGGCGACTTCGATGCACATCAGATCGAGTGGGGCCGCGTCATCCCGCGAAAGCGTTCGGCCCTCAAGCACGCCACCGATACCTTCCAGCCCGACGACGCGTACCGGCATTTCGTGAGCGAGAATGCGTGGTGGCTTGAGGACTTTGCCCTCTTCATGGCGCTCAAGGACGCGCATGGTGGCGTGCAATGGACAAAGTGGGATGACGGGGCACGCCGTCGCGATCCCGTGGCCCTGCATCACTGGCGAGACGAACTGGCCACGGAGATCGAGCACCATCGCCGCGTGCAGCACTTCTTCTTCCAGCAGTGGGGCGATGTCCGCCAGCATTGCGCCCGGGTCGGCGTTCAGATCATGGGTGACCTCCCGATCTACGTCGCGCACGATTCCGCGGATGTCTGGGCCGAGCCCGGCTACTTCCAGCTCGATGACATGGGGCACACGAAAGTACAGGCCGGCGTCCCGCCGGATTACTTCAGCGCAACGGGCCAGCTCTGGGGCAACCCGATCTACAATTGGGAGGCGATGCGCGCCGATGGCTTCGCCTGGTGGATCAAGCGGATGCGCGCGATGTTCCGACACTTCGATGTCGTGCGGATCGATCACTTCCGCGGATTTGAGGCCTTTTGGGAGGTGCCGGGCAAAGACACCACCGCCATCAACGGGCGATGGGTGAAGGCGCCCGGTGACGAGCTTTTCAGTGCCATCACGCGGGCGCTCGGACCGCTCCCGATCGTCGCTGAGAATCTGGGACTGATCACGCCAGAGGTCGAGGCGTTGCGCGAGAAGTTCGGGTATCCGGGAATGAGCATCCTCCAGTTCGCCTTTGGAGGCGATGGTAGTGCGAACGACTTCCAGCCGCATCGGTATCCGCGCGAGCGGGTCGTCTACACCGGCACACATGACAACGATACGACGATGGGGTGGTGGAATTCACAGCCCGGTGGTGACTCCACGCGCACCACGGAGATGATCGCGGCCGAGCAGGCCTTTGCGCGCCGCTATCTCGCCACCGATGGGAAGGAGATGCATTGGGTGTTGATTCGCACCGCACTCGCGTCTGTTGCGAATACGGCACTCCTGCCGATGCAGGACTTGTTGGGCCTCGGAGGTGAGGCACGCATGAACCTCCCCGGACGCCAAGCGGGCAACTGGGGATTCCGCTTCACGTGGCAGCAGGTGACGCCGGACATCACTCGGCGCCTCCGTGAGTTGGTCGACCTCTACCAGCGCTAAGCCGATGCCTACAGTAGCTAAGAATTCCGACGCGCCCACGAAGCTCTCGACCATTTGGAACATGAGCTTCGGCTTTCTGGGGATCCAGTTCGGCTGGGGACTTCAGATGGCGAACATGAGCGCGATCTACGAGTATCTCGGCGCCAAGCCGGACGAGATCCCGATGCTCTGGCTCGCCGCGCCGCTCACGGGCTTGCTGGTGCAGCCGATCATCGGCCACCTCAGCGACAACACCTGGCATCCTCGGCTGGGGCGGCGCCGTCCCTTCTTCCTGATCGGCGCGATTCTCAGTTCGCTCGCGCTGATCGCGATGCCAAACTCGAGCACGCTCTGGATGGCGGCGGGACTACTCTGGATCCTCGATGCGTCCATCAATATCTCGATGGAGCCGTTCCGCGCCTTCGTGAGCGATCTCCTGCCGCCCAAGGAACGGACGCGCGGCTTCGCGATGCAGTCGTTCTTCATCGGCTTCGGTGCCGTGATCGCCTCGGCGATGCCTTGGATGATGACGAACTGGTTCGGCGTCGTCGGATCCGGCGAAGGAGGCATCCCGCTCACGGTGAAGCTGTCGTTCTACGTCGGTGCGGCGGCCTTCTTCGGTGCGGTGCTCTACACCATCCTCACAACGCCGGAAAAGCCCCCAGCGGACATGGCGGCATTCCTCGCCAAGAAGAAGGCCGGCGCAGGCGTCGGCAATGTGGCCAAGGAGATCCTCCACGCCATCACGCATATGCCGCCAACCATGCGACAGTTGGCTTGGGTGCAGATCTTCACCTGGCTGGGCCTCTTCTGCATGTGGCTCTACTTCGGCACTGCTGTGGCGACCGATATCTTCGGCGCGGCGGACTCGAGTGACCCGCGCTACCAGCAGGGCATTGAATGGGCCGGGCTCTGCTTCGGCGCCTACTCGCTCGTCACCTTCCTCTTCGCACACTTCCTGCCGCCGATCGCCAAGCGTGCGAGCCGCAAAGGAACGCATGGTCTCTGCCTCCTCGCGGGCGCGGCCGGGCTGATCTCGGTGCGGTTCATCACCGATCCGAACATGCTGATGCTCTCGATGATCGGCGTCGGCATTGCGTGGGCCAGCACGATCTCAATGCCCTATTCAATTCTCGCCGGCGCTATCCCTGAGGGAAAGACTGGCATCTATATGGGCATCTTCAACTTCTTCATTGTGATTCCGGAGATCGTCGCCGCGCTTGGCTTCGGCTGGGTGATGAACACCTTCCTCAACAACGACCGCATGGCGGCGGTGACGGCTGGCGGAATCTCAATGGCTGTTGCCGCCTTGCTCGTCACGCGCGTGACCGACGACTCAGAGGGGAACGCCTGATGCTCCGCCCTGCGCTGCGAATGCTCCGCGTTGTTCTCCTCTTCGGCCTCGGCGGACCGCTCGCCGCACAGGTTCCCGTGGTGGAGAAGGTTGACCCGCCGAGTTGGTGGACGAACGCGACGGTGAATCCGGTCCGCGTGATGATTCGTGGCAAACACCTCACCGGTGCGCAGCTCGACTGCCCGCGCCTGCGGTGCACGAATGTCTCGGTGAATGCGGCGGGCACCTATGTGTTCGCCGACGTGCACATTCCGGCGACCGCGACTACCGGCCGTCATCCCCTGACCGTGCGTACGAGTGGCGGATCTGCCGACGCCACCTTCGAGATCACGCGGCCTCTGGCGCGCACGGGACGCTTTCAGGGATTCAACGAGCACGATGTCTGGTATCTGTTGATGCCGGATCGCTTCGCCAACGGCGATCCCTCCAACGATGATCCGGCCGTCTCACGCGGACTCGTGGACCGCAACAAGCCACGCTACTACCACGGCGGCGACATCGCGGGGATCCGGCAGCGACTCCCCTACCTGAAGTCGCTTGGCATCACGACCATCTGGCTGAATCCTATTTACGACAACAACAACGGGCTGAATCACAAGGAGACGCCGGAGGGGCAGCCGATGGCCGACTATCACGGCTATGGTGCGACCGATTTCTATGGGGTCGAAGAACACTTCGGCACCCTCGCCGACTTCCGCGCGCTGGTCGATGAAGCGCACGCGATCGGTATCAAGATCGTTGCAGATATGGTCGCGAATCATACGGGGCCGTATCACCCGTGGGTGAACGATCCTCCGACCCCGACCTGGTTCCACGGCACGGCGGCGCAGCATCCGAACAATCCTTGGCAGACCTGGTCCATCGCTGACCCCTACTCGGCGCCCTCCGTGAAGCAGGGGACGATGGACGGCTGGTTCATCGACATCTTGCCGGACTTGAATCAGGACGATCCCGAAGTCGCGCGCTACATCATCCAGAACACCATCTGGTGGGTGGCGATGACGGGGATGGACGGCATTCGCCAGGATACCTGGCCGTACGTGCCTCGTAGCTTCTGGAAGCCCTGGATGGCGGCAATCAAGCGGGAGTTCCCGACCCTGCGCGTGGTCGGGGAAGTGTTCGATGGTGATGCGTCGATTCTCGCCTTCCACCAAGGAGGCGTGACGCAGTGGGACGGGATCGATGCCGGCGTGGATGCGCTGTTCGACTTCCCGCTCTTCTTCCCTTCGCGGAGCGTCTTCGCCGAAGGGCAGTCGATTCGGGCCTTGCCCGAGGCGCTGGCGCGCGACCGGTTGTACAAGGCACCGAATTCCTTGGTGACTTTCTTGGGGCTGCACGATGTGGATCGCTTCATGGGCAATCCGCGTGCGACACTCGACGGCCTCAAGCTCGGATACACCTTTCAGTTGACGACGCGCGGCGCACCGCTCATCTACTACGGCGATGAGATCGGACTGCAAGGGGGAAGCGACCCGCAGAATCGCCGCGATTTTCCTGGGGGCTTCTCCGGCGACGCGCGTAATGCCTTCGAGCAATCAGGAAGAACAGCGGAGCAACAGGCCCTCTGGAGTCACGTGCAGACACTGTTGCGCATCCGTGCGGCGCGCCCCGACCTGCGGAGCGCGCCGACACAGAACCTGGTCGTGGGTTCGCAACTGTGGGTGTACCGACGTGGGAACACGCTCGTGGCCTTGAACAACGATACGGTCGCGATCACGGCGCGGGTGCCGATCGGACTGCTCGGCGTCGACCTCCTCGCGCTGTGCGGAAGGCCCGAGGCGCAGGGTGCTGTGGTCGCCGTACGGATTCCCGCGCGCACTGGCTGCATCTTCCCGGTCGAATCCGTCGAGGTTCCTGGCCCGGCCCTCGGCGTGAGCGGCAGGCGCGTGGTCATTCCCTCGTTCCCGTCGCAGCAGGTCGCCGCGCGGCAGGTGGAGATCTGGCTCCCACCTGGCTACGGACGCGACACCGTGCGGTATCCGGTCCTATACATGCACGACGGGCAGAACGTCTTTGATCCGGCCACGAGCTATGGCGGCGTGGACTGGGGCATCGATGAGTGGATGACGCGTCTGATCGCCGAGCGAAAGATCAGGCCCGCCATTGTGGTGGCGGTCTGGACCACGTCCCGTCGGCCCCAAGAGCTGATGGCGCAGAAGGCGGTCCCCGCGGGTGATACGGTGTTCTCGTTGGGAATCGTTCGGGAGGCGGCGCGCGGACCGCTCCTCGGCGACGCCTACGCGCGCTTCTTTGTGGAAGAGCTGAAGCCTTACATCGATCGCACCTACCGCACGCGTCGCGGACGTTCCGACACGTTCATCATGGGTTCGAGCATGGGCGGCATCGCCTCGCTCTACGCGGCGGCCGAGTACCCCAACGTCTATGGCGCCGTGGGTGCCATTTCCACGCATTTCCCCGCCGGCGATGGGGCGCTGATCGACTATCTCGCGGGGCATATGCCCGATCCGGCAACGCATCGGATCTACATGGATCGTGGGACCGCCACGCTCGACTCCACCTACGCGCCCTATCAGCCTCGTGCGGACTCGTTATTCCGGGCGCGAGGGTACCGCGACGAAGTGAACTTTCGGACACGGGTGTTCGAGGGGGGAGAGCACAACGAGCGGTCCTGGCGTGTGCGCATTGACGAGGCGTTGATCTTCCTGTTGGGGCGCTGAGGTCCTCGCGCCCCTCAGTACACGCACGCCGTCCGCGGCGGGAGCTCAATCACAGTCACGTTGCCGTCGATTGTCGGCGCACCGCATCCGCCGATCACCGCCGCTGACGTGACCCGCAGCCCCGGCACCCTCACGGTCGTTGGGGTCTGTGCGTTGTTGATGACCACAACGGTCGTGCCGCGCCGATACACGTACTGCTGCTCCTCCACGAGGAGGTGCTCGGTGGGCACATCGCGGAGTTCGGGCCGCGCACGTCGCAACGCGAGCAGGGACTGTACATGCGTGAAGATGCGCTGCTCACGTGGCTCGCGACCGCTGGCCTCGAACGCGTTGCGCGGGTCCCCCCGCCAGCCGCCAGGAAAGTCACGGCGATTGTCCGGGTCGTTGCCGCCGTCCATCCCGATCTCGTTGCCGTAGTAGAGCTGCGGGATACCGCGCATCGTGAACTGCGCCGTGTACGCGAGGAGCAGCCCGGCATCGCCCGCCGGCGCGTTCCACGGGAGTCGCGACATGTCGTGATTGTCGGTGACCGTGACGAGTCGCTCGGGGTGATCGTACAGCCGGTCGCGCGCGAGCGTCTGCGCGACCTCGCGCACCGATCCGCCCTGCAAGAAGCTCCGGCGCATGGCGGCCTGCAACGGGAAGTCGAAGACCTGATCGATGCCAGTGCGGATGCCGTCGAAGTTGGTCTTCGTGCCCTCAAAGAACGACACGACAGTCGCATCCTCGCTCAGCACCTCACCCACAACGGTCATCGTGGGATACTCGCGCTTGATGGCAGCCATCCAGGGGCGCCAGAAGGAGCGAGGCACGTAGGGCCAGGTGTCCTGGCGAATGCCGTCAATGCCGGTGGCGGCGACCCACCAGAGCGTGTTCTGAATCAGATATCGCTCGACCTCCGGGTCCGCTTGGTTGAAATCGGGGAGGATATTCGCGAACCAGCCAGCGAGGGTCGAGTCTCGCACGGCCGGTGCGGCGTACGGATCGGCGAGGTCGTTCATCCGCCAATTGTTTGGCAGGTGCTGCGCCAGCGTGCCGCTGTACCAGGTGGGCGTCGGGGGATCCTGCGCCCACACATGTTCCGGCCCGGTGTGATTCGCCACCATGTCCATCACGACCTTCATGCCGAGTCGGTGCGCGTCGTCCACAAGTTGCCGATACGCGGCGAGATCTCCGAAGTGCTCTTCGACCGCGTAGAGATCGACGGCACCATAGCCGTGATAGTCGGTGAACCCATTCGGCGCCCACGACTCGGGTCGCCGGTGCGCAATGGAGTCCACGTTGTCGTAGATCGGCATCAGCCAGACGGTCGTGATGCCGAGTTCTTTCAAATAGGGGAGCCGCTGGCGGACCCCCTCGATGTCACCGCCGTGATAGTGGCGAGGATCGTCGCGGCGGTGCAAGCCGGGTGAGCGCGCCGGATTATCGTTGGCGGAATCACCATTGGCGAAGCGGTCCGGCATGATCAGATACATCACGTCGCTCGCCCCGACGCCTTGGAATCGCCCCGTCCGTGCCAGCGGCGCGTGGACGGCGAAGTCGAAGGCAACGCTTCCGGCGCTCGTCCGTAGCGTGATCGGGTACGTGCCAGCGCGTGTGCCCGGCGGGACCATGACATCCACGAAGAGATTCGTGCCAGCCGTACTGATGCGCACACCACCGCACCGCAACGCACCGCACGTCACCCTAGCGCCTGCGAGGGCGGTGCCGCGCACCAAGAGGCGCACGGGATTCACCGAGTGCCCGACCCACCAATTGGGGGGCTCCACTTTCGTCACCGTGGGCCCCTGCGCCAGCAGCGGATGAGCAACGAGCCCAAAAGCGAGCACAACAGCAAGCACAACAGCGAGCACAACAGCGAGCATTGAGGCGAGAACCGCAGGAAGCGCCATGGCGAGCGAAAGCGGAACGACACGTCGCATACGAACCTCGGAGCTCAATGCCCGTTGGAGAGCCGCGTGACGCGGAGTTGGTGGAGAATGGCCTTGCTGACTGCACCATTCATGTTCTCATCGAGCGCATCCCAGCGGATGGTGAAGGTGTGTTCACCCGCGGAGAGCGAGAGGACGACGCTGTTGGTGTACCCACGCACGTCCCACGACCCGGCACCGCGCTGCGGCATCACCAGCACGCCGGACTCGCGACCATCGATGTCCAGTGTGCGCATTGCGGCTTTGTCTTCAGTGTTGATGGGACCACTGCCATTGGCGTAGAGCGCGTCGACGGCGTACCGCCCGGCACTCGCGATGCGGACCCGAAAGGTCACCGGGGCGCTGCCACGATCGAGCGCCGCCTGTCCCCCGCGGGGGCTGAACTCCTGCGTCCCCAGCCAACTGATGACCCGAAGCGGCTCGCTCAGAAACGACCCGGTGTTACCCTCGTCGATCGCCTCCACCTGATACTCCGCAAGCGAGTCGTACGCGACCACCGGAGTGGCGAGCACGGGGAGCGTGTCGACAGGACGTCCATTGCGATGCACGACATACCGGGCCGCGCCCGGGACCGCATCCCACCGTACGACACGGTGCATCCCCTCGCCCTGCACGGTCGCGATCGGCGTAGCCGGCGCCGAACGCGTTGCGACGAGCGTTGGTGGAGTACTCATGACATGGCACGAGTCCCCCAGCGTCAGTTCGACCACATGGCTCCCCGTCAGCGTCGTGGGCACCACGGCGTTCGGCAACGACACTCCATCAAGCGTCGCGGTAGGAGTAGCACACGCCCCCCAGCCGCGCACCCGCACCGTGAGCGTCGCACCACGATACTTGAGCCCACGTAGCTCACGCTCCCCCGCGTACGACTCCGGCACCACGGGCGCGAAGCGTAGACCCTGCTGCTCGAAACGCATGCCGAACAGCACGCGGTATTGCATCGCCAGCGCGCCAGCAACGCTCCACAACTGGCGATCCGAATTCAGCGCCGTTCCTTCGAAGTGCCCTGTCGCGGCGACCAGATTCTCCTTGTTCGTCAGGAACAACGCCGTGCCGCGCGTGATCGAGGCGAGTCCTCGCTCCACCGGGCCCATGGAGCGTGCCTCGGCCGCGGCCCAGGTGTCATACGCGGTCACGAAGGGCCAGATGGTCGCGTTGTGATAGAACGGCACGCCGGCAATAAAGGGCCAGAAGGTCGGGGTACCGAACGGCACGCGCGGGGCCGCCGCCGATGCCAGTGCCGCGTGCTCGGGCGTGGCCGCACCGGTCAGCGCGGCGAGGGCCTCGCCGAGTGCCTCGTACCGCGGTGAACGGGCGAGCGAGACGCGTCCATAGGTGAACTGTGCATGACGATTCTGGCTGCCGATCCAGAGCTCGCTGGCGAGCCCCGTGCGGACTCCCGCCGCCCGCGTTTGCCACGAGTTCAGTTCGGCAGCGGGGGCCCCGAGCTCCGTCCCCATCGCGTAGAGGATCCGATACGCGCCATAGTGCACCGCATTCGTGCCCAGGGCCTGCGACTGATAGATGTCCGCCGGCTGCATCCACCGCGGATAGCTCTGCTCGCGCCAGTCGAGAAAGCTCGACTCACCGCGAAAGAGCCCCGTGGCGGGATCAAGCGCCGCATGCGCATCCGCCTCGGCCGACCTCTTGATGATATCGTACGACGTACGGAGCCACGTGCTGTCGCCGGTGACCGCGTACACCTCCCACGCGGCAAGCGCCCACGTCATGCGGTCGGTGGAGATGGGCCACGAGCCACCAGTCCCAGTGTCCTGAATGATGCGCCCCTGCGCGTCCACCTTCTTCATCAGGCTCGTGCGCACTGCATCGGGGACGATGATGGCCAACGCGAGCAGCGAGCTCAGTGCGACATCGCGCGTCCACACACCGGGCCACTTGGCGCCTGCCGACAGGGCCCCGTCATCGCGCACCAGTTGCGTGAGCTCCTCGAGCGAGAGGCGATACAACGCGTCGAGCAGGGGGGACGACGACCGAAGTTCAGGGAAGCTCGTAAGGTCACGGGAGCGCGCCCAGATCGCACGCCCGCCGGCATCGATCGCGCGCAAATACTCGGTCCGGAACGGCAACGCGACCTCATAGATACCATCGCCATCGCGATCCGTGAGATCCTGTGGCCCGCCCACCGGGATGGCGTTGACGTCCCACTGGAGAGGATCGGTGTCGCCGATCACGGTCACTCTGGTGAGCGAGCGGATGGTGTCGCCCTGCGGCGGCTTATACCAGCCGCGCTGCGCGAGTGCCCGCTTCACGTGCCGCAGGTCGAGTCGGATAGTCACTCGCGCATCGCCACTCTCGCCTTCGCCCGCGTCCTCCGGCCGTGGTAGTTGCGCGCGAGGCTCGAGCCCGAACACGAAGACGGGCGTCACGATCGCGCCATCGCGGGGCCGCAGATTAATCATCTGCTCGATGCCTGACGGGAACTCATTGTCTCGGCCGTTGATCGCGAACTTGAAGTGTATCTCGCGCGCGGCGCGCGGATACGTGGAGACAATGGTGTCACGCCCGAGCGCCAGCGCCTCGAATCGACCCTGCCGCACCCCAGTCGTCGTGATCTCGTACTGCGGCGAGGTGAAGAGGGGCCGCTGGGCCGCCACGTCGCTCGCGAATACACTCAGGGAGGAGAGCGCGAACGCCAAGTACCGGCGTTGCCGACACACGCGTCCTCCGGAGTCGAGTCTCACTGACCGGAGCGACCGAGCACCGACGCCCAGAGTGGAGCGTCAGGTCCCACGATCACGTGCACGATCCCGTCGCCCACCCGCTGCACGCCGCCCGCACCCGCGCGCAGTAGCGCGGCGTCATCCACCGCGGTGTCACTCCGGAGCCGAACGCGGAGCCGTGTCATCGCAACGGCGCTCGCCGCCACCACGTTCTCATCCCCACCAAGGGCGCCGAGCAGCGCCTCACGCGTCGGGGCCGGGCGGAGGGTCCGCATATAGTCCGCCATTTCATTCTTCAACCCTTCGGATCGCGTGCCGAAGATGGCCTGCATTCCCGTGCCCACCGTGAGTACCCCGGTCGCGCCGAGCGCCTTGAGCGCACTCACGTTCGCGCGGGAGAGATCCTGCAGCTCAACGCGCAGCCGCGTGATGCACGCATCGAGACTCTTGATATTGGACGCGCCGCCGAAGGCGGCAACGAGCTTCGCGGCCAGGGATGTCCCCGCCGTCGCGATCCCCGCACGCACTCCCGTAACCGTCGCGCCCAACGCACTCGGGGCGTCCTCACTTTCCCGCCCCGGGGTCTTCAGGTCGCGCGCAAGAATCACCGTGCGGAAGATGCCGAAGTAGAGGAGCGCATAGAGCGGCCCCAACCAGAGCAACCACCACCCGCGCTGCGAGTTGGGATACAGCACGACAAAATCGATCAGCCCGTGCGAGAAGGTCGTGCTGTGATGGATACCCAACTTGATCGCGATCACGTAGGCGGCGCCGGCGAGGATCGCGTGAATGCCGTACAGCAGGGGCGCAACAAAGAGAAACGAGAACTCGATCGGCTCTGTGATTCCCGTCAGGAACGACGTCATCGCCGCGGAGATCATGATGCCACCGACCTTGGCACGGTTCTCTGGGCGCGCCGTCCGCCAGATCGCCACGGCCGCCGCCGGAAGGCCCCACATCTTGAAGAGGTATCCCCCCGCAAGATTTCCCGCCGTCGGATCCCCCGCGGTGAATCGATAGATCTCTCCCCGGATCACATTCCCTGTCGCGGGATCGAGATACGAGCCCACCTCGAAAAAGAAGGGGGCATTCCAGATGTGGTGCAGCCCGAAAGGAATCAGCGCTCGCTCCACGAGGCCATAGAGTCCAAAGGCCGTTGCCGGCGACCCTTCGGCCGCCCAGTGCGAGAATCGACCAATCTGCTCGCCGATCGGCGGCCAGATGTACGCCATCACGATGCCCGTCAGCACCGCGGCGAACGCGGTGAGAATCGGAATCAGGCGCGAGCCAGAGAAGAAGCCGAGCCAGGCGGGAAGTTGCGTACGCGAATAGCGCTGGTGCAGAAAGCCCACCACCGCGCCGATCACGAGCCCCCCAAAGACTCCCGTCTCGATGCTCGGCATGCCGAGGATCTGCTGCGGCTCGTACCCGACCACCGGCGCCATCACGCCCATGGTCGCGACGAGCACGGCGAACCCTACAACGCCGGCAAGCGCGGCGGAGCCTTCTCCTGCCGTGAGCCCGAGCGCGACACTGACCGCAAAGATCAACGGCAGGTTCCCGAAGATCGCACCCCCCGCCTGCGCCATCACACTGCTCATCAGCGGTGGTAGCACCGCGAACTTCGCGCTTCCGACCCCAAGGAGAATGCCGGCAGCAGGAAGGACGCTCACCGGCAACATCAGCGACTTGCCGATCTTCTGCAGAATGCCGAATGCGGTGGCGAAGAACTGTTTGAGCGCGTTCACGACGCCTCCCCATGCCGTGCGGCCACCAAGGCCCGCACCTCAGCGCCATCGAGGCACCGGAGCGCGAGTTGTGCCGTTGCGCGGCACTCGGCAATGGAGAGTTCACGGACCCGCGCCTTGACGCTCGGCACGAGCGGGACGTCCACACTGAGTTCGTGTACGCCGAGTCCGAGGAGTACAGGCACGGCGTTCAAATCCCCCGCCAGCGCGCCACACACTCCGACCCACCGGCCATGCGTGCGCGCGCCCTCGACCGTCATCCCGATAAGTCCGAGCACGGCGGGGTGCAGAGCATCCACCTGCGGCGCGAGGCGCGGATTGGTACGGTCCATGGCCAGCGTGTACTGCGTGAGATCATTGGTACCGACGCTCAGGAAGTCCGCTTCACGCGCGAACTGTTCCGCCATCACGGCGGCGGCGGCCGTCTCCACCATGATGCCGACCGGAATTGGCGCGAGCTTGAGGTCGGCGCGCTCCACGTCAACGACGCGCTTCGCAGCGCGCCATTCGGCGATGGTCGCGATCATCGGGAACATGATCGCCACCTTGCCCTCGCGCGACGCGCGGAGAATCGCCCGCACCTGCGCACGAAAGAGCGCCGGACGCGTCGCGGTGAATCGGATACCGCGCTCGCCGAGAAAGGGATTCGCCTCGGTCTCCATCGGGATGTACGCGAGCGGCTTGTCGCCGCCGACATCGAGCGTGCGAATGATCAGGAGACGCTCTGGGCCGAGCGCGCGCGCTGCTTCGCTGTAGAGCGCCGTCTGCTCGTCTTCGGTGGGTTCGGTGGCGCGTTCCTGGAACACGAACTCGCTCCGCAGCAGGCCGACCCCTTCGCCGCCCATCGTCACCACGGTGGCCGCCTCTCGGACATCGCCAATATTGGCCGCCACCTCTACGCGATCGCCATCACGGGTGACCGCGGGTTCGTGGGCCGATGCAAAAGCCGTGGCGCGACGCGCCGCCTGCCGCGCGCGTCGCGTGACGATCTCCGCCTCCTCGGCGGCCGTGGGCGCCACGCGCAGGGTGCCGCGATCGCCATCGATGACCACACGCGTTCCCTCGGGAACATCGAGGGCACGAACATCAATGCCGGCCACGGCGGGGAGTCCGAGCCCACGGGCAAGAATGGCCACGTGCGAGGTGGAGCTGCCCATCGTAGTGCAGAGTCCGCGCACCTTTGTGCGATCGAGCCCCGCCGTGTCGCTCGGCGTGAGGTCCTCGGCGATCACGATGGCGTCGTCGGGAAGCGCACGCGGACCCTCATCGCGCCCATCAAGCAGATGCAGCAGCCGGCGCCCGACGTCGCGCAGGTCCGTGGCGCGTGCGGCGAGGAGTGGATCCTTCAGTGCACGCAGTCGGTCGGCTTGTAGAGTAAAAGCTTGTTTCCACGCCCAGGCAGCAGTCCACCCGGCGCGCATTTCTTCAGCGGCGAGATCGAGTATCTCCGGGTCCTCTAAGAGCTCCTGATGCGCGGCGAAGATTGCCGCGCGCTCGCCATGTCCTTCATCGGTGAGACGTGAGCGGAGCGCCTCGAGCTGCAGATGCGCGGCGGCAATGGCGGCGTCGAATGCACGGCGTTCTGTGTTGGGGTCGTTCGCTCGCGCCTTGGCGACGGCATCGTCGTAGCGGAGGTGCACGACTTGCCCGAGCGCGACGCCCGGAGATGCCGCGACGCCGACGAGTGTCCCGTCGGTGAGGGGGAGCGAGCGCGTGGCCGGCACGGTCGCGCTGGTCGCGCTGGTCGCGCCGGTGCGCGCGGCTGCGCGCTCTGCGCTCCCCGCCGCCTGCTCCAGCAAGGCCGTCAACGCCGCGATCGCGGCATCGGCGTCTTCGCCGCGCGCGGCGATCGTCACCGAGTCACCCCCTCCGACTTCGAGGGCCATGATCGACACGACGCTCCGCAGGTTCGCCTCGCGTGCGCCCTTCTCGAGGCGTAAGTCGGCGCCAAAGCGCTTGGCCGCTGCCGCGAGCGTTGCCGCGGGACGCGCGTGGAGCCCAGTCGGATCCGCGACGCGAATCGCACGCGAACGCACCACGAGCCCACGACTGCTGTCTTCATGGCCGCCTTCGCTACGCTGCGCCGTGTTCGGTGCGAGCCGCACTCGAAGCATCACCGTGCGCCCAGCCTCCATCACGCCCTGCGCCACCTCTAGCGACGCCACGCTCGCCATGTTGGCAATGACGATCGGCGTCACGAGGCTCACGGCCCGTTGCGCTACAAGATCGGTGTCAAAACGCAGAAGGGGCTGTCCCGCCTTCACGACATCTCCCGCCGTTACGAGCGGCGTGAGCCCGGCACCGTCCAACTTCACAGTATCGAGGCCCACGTGAACCATGAGTTCGATCCCACGGACCTCAAGCGTGATGGCATGCTTGGCCCGATGCACCTGCAGGACACGCGCGTCGCACGGTGCCAGCACCGTATCGCTGATGGGGTCCACTGCGACTCCATCGCCCACGAGTCGCTGACGGAACGCTTCATCTGCCACATTGTCCAGCGCCACGAGCACGCCGGAGAGCGGCGCGAGGAGCTCCAGCACATCCTGCGAACGTATCGTCACGCGGACACCGCTCAGCGGGCCGGGCGGATACGAATCGCCTGTCCGCCCGCACGCATCATCGCAATGCGCAGCACCTCGCCGCGCGTCACAGGCAGCTGTGTGATGGTGAGCGCCGTCGGATTGGTCATCCAGTCGGTTGCCGGTGCATCGCGATAGATCTCCGCCACGTACCCACGCCCCGCCGTCAGGAAGTCGAGCGGCACGGTGATCTCGCGGGCCTCTTCGTCGGTGATGGCGCCGATGAACCACTCATCCTTCCCCTTCGCCTTGCGCGCCACGACCACGTCATCGCCAATGCGCCCGTGCAACACACGCGTGGTGTCCCAGTCGGTGGGCACATCGCGGATGAATTGGAAGGCCGGCTGCCCCTCGTAGTTCTCAATGAGATCCGCCGCCATTTGCACCGGCGAGTAGAGCACGACGTACAGGGCGAGCTGACGCGCCAGGGTCGAGCGCGGCCGTGAATCCTGCGGAGTGCGCGGCACATTGCTGCCACTGCGCGTGATGGTGAGGTTGAAGATCCCCGGGGTGAAATCCATCGGCCCCGACAGCATCCGTGTGAAGAACAGAATGGTCTCGTGCTCGGGAGGGTTGCCCCCCTCCCCGCCCCAGGCGTTGAACTCCATCCCGCGTGCTCCCTCGCGCGAGAGCATGTTCGGCCAGGTCCGACGCTCACCAGTGTCCTTGATCGGCTCGTGCATCACGACGCTGATCCCGTGGCGCGCCGCCGTCTCGATCACTCTCCGGTGATGGCGCACCATGTACTGCCCTTGGTGGGCGTGTCCACCTGGATTCGTCGTATCTCCCACGTACCCGGTCTTGATAGCGCGCACACCCAGCCGCTGATACAACGCGAACGCCGAGTCGAGCTGCCGCTCGTAGTTCTCGACGAAGCTCCCTGTCTCGTTATGCACGATCAGCGCCACGTTCTTCTGACGCGCGTAGGCGGCGATGCCCGGCAGGTCATAGTCCGGGTACGCCGTCGTGAAGTTGAAACCGTCGCCCTGCTTCATCCAATCCACGTCCCAGCCGAGGTTCCATCCCTCGACGAGCGTGCCGCCAAGCCCGTTGGCCGCGGCGAAGTCGATGTACGCACGCGTGTTCGCCGTCGTCGCGCCATGCAACCGACCGCTGCCCCAGGTCATCGTGTTGACGTGCATTCCCCACCAGATGCCGTTGTACTTCATCGGCGTGATCCACCGCGTGTCGGCGATCCGGCTCGGCGGGTTCAACCGCAACGTCAGTGTGCTGGGGGCCAGCTGCTCCGCCGCATCGGCCAGTTGCAGCGTGCGCCAGGGCGAACGGAAGGGAGTGCGACCTTTTACGGCGGCGCCATCGCGCCACTTCGCGAGCGACGCGGTGAGCGTCCGCGATTCACTGCGCCCCTGCAGATACATGCCGGCATAGTCGGTGAGATCGGCTTCGTGGATTACCGCCTGCAGTCCAGTTGAGCTCTGGAGCGTCAGCGGAGTGTGCACAAGGCGCAACTTGCTCACCGGCCCCGATGACCAGAGCATCTCCTGCCGGTCGGGCGATGATACGTCCGCGGGAATCCACCAGGCCTTCATGTCCTCGCTCATGGAGAACTCCGTGAGCTCCTCCAGAATTTCGAACTCACCGAGGTTCGGCTGCTGCGGGAGTTCGTAGCGAAAGCCGAGTCCGTCGTCGAAGACGCGCACAGCGATCCAGAGTTCACGACGCAGCCCGTCGCGTTCCGCCACCTTCACCCGCAGTTCACGATGATGATCACGGACGCGGGCGACCTCGCCCCACGGCAGCGTGAAGGATTCATCCTGCTCACGACGCGCCTGCTCAACGAGCTGCACGTCGGCGCCGAGCTCCGGCGCGTTGCGGAAGGTGAAGCCGAGTCGCGAGGGAGAGACCACTGGTCGTTCGTCACGCGTGGCAGACCACACAAGTCGGCCGTTATTCGCTGCGACCGTGACCACCGTACGGCCATCGGGCGACGCGACCGTCAGAGACTGCGGAACCTGCGGAACCTGCCGTCGCTGCGGAGCCTGCGGCCTCTCTGGAGCCTGCGGTCCCTGCCGCGTGGCGCCAATGAGCGCGAGGATGCCGAGCGCGGCAACCACGCGAGTGATTCGCCTCACAGCTGGTCTCCCTGCAGCAGGACAACGGCGCGACGTGCGCCAACGGTGACTTCCGAACGACCGTCCGTAGCCACGACATGCGAAGTGCCTACGCAGGCGCTGGCGACTTCGCCGCCCGAGAGCAGGTCGCAGTAGGTGCCGGCCGCGAGGCCGGTCTGGATCGTCACGGTAATCGGCGCGGTCGCGTTATTGATGATCACGAAACCCATATTCCCGCGCGAGAAGGCCACGGCGTGACTGCCGTTGTCCCAATTGTTCGTGCGAGCGGTGCTAATCACTGCCTTGCGGAAGCGCATCATCTGCGCGAGCCAAGGGTCGCGATGCTCGCAAAGCCAGACGCCGACCGGTGCAGTCGCGAGGTCCGTCGTGCAGGTCTGTCCAGCGGGGGTCCCTGTATTCGGCGGCGGGCCCGCGTCGCGTCCGGCGCCTGACGTCGCATTGAAGGAGTAGCCCGACATGATCATCGGATACCCGTACGGCTCAGCGAGCATGAAGACATTGGCGATGCGGGCCATGTCGCCATCACTCCATCGCAACCCGCCAGTGCGCTGCGTGTCGTGATTCTGGATGAACGACATGCCCTTGTCCGTGGGGATCAGTCCCCAGATGCCCGGCGAGAAGCTCGCCAGTTCGGCGACTTTCTGTCCGCCGACGCCCTGGAACTTGTCGCCGATGCCGCGGAACTTGAACTCCGAGACGTCAGAGCCGCTGCCGCCCTGAAAGCCGACGCCGTAGTACTGCGTCGCTCGCACGCCACTGCCCCCCATGTCGATGATCTCGAGGAAGATGTACGGCTTCGCGTCACCCGACGCCTCGGCCGCTCGATTGAGCTTCGTGACGATGCTGTCGAGCTGCACCGGCTGGATATGCTTGGCCGCGTCAATGCGAAAGCCACGGACGCCGAGGTCGACGAGTTCGGCGAGGTAAGCGACGATCTTTTGCTGAACGGAGGCACTGCCCGTGGCGAGATCCGAGAGACCGACGAGCTCGCAGTCCTGCACCTGTGCCGGGTTGTCCCAATCGTTGATGCCACAAGCCGAGTGAAAGTCCCCGCTGTTGTAGAGCCCGGGATACGCGTACTTGGTGTACACGGTCCCGTTGCTTCCGGTGCCGCTGCCGGCGGTCATGTGATTGATGACCGCATCGACATAGATGTCGACGTTGACCGCGGCGCACCGGGAGACCATGTCGACGAACTGCGTACGCGTCCCCGACCGATTCTGGGCGAGCGAGTAGCTCACGGGCTGATAGCGAGTCCACCACGGGCCGCCGGTAATATGCTCCTGCGGCGGCGAGACGAGCGCTGCCTTATAGCCCATCGGTCCGAGACGCAGTTCGCACTCGCGCGCGACGTCGGCCCATCCCCACTCAAAGAGCTGAACGGCCACATCACCCGCGGCAGCGCGCCCGGTCGCGGTGTAGTTGGACGGGAGCGTCGGGCGGACCGTCGGCGCGGTGGGATTGGTCGGATTGGGGTTCGTCCCGGTTCCGACACCGGTGGAATCGCCGCTGCAGGCGATGCTACTCGCCGTGAGGGCGAGTCCGAGCAGAAGAACGGATATACGCACGGGACCTCAGGGACTGCTAAGGGGAAAAAGCATACGCCCGGCCCGAGAGACCTCCTCGGACCGGGCGTACGACACCTACATCGATCAGTACCCGGTGTTCTGGGTCAGCTTCTTGTTGGCAATCAGCTCGCTCGCGGGGAGCGGGTAGAGATCGCGGAAGGCTGCGGTCGACGTACCGGCCGCCGGACCACCCTTGAACGTCCAGACCCGCGTTGCGCCGGTGAAGAGCCCGTAGCGAATCATGTCCTGACGGCGGTGTCCTTCCATGTACAGTTCACGTCCACGCTCGGCGAGAATGAAGTCGAGCGTCATAGTGGCGGCCACGATGTTGCCCGTGGCGTTGCCGTAGGCGCGCTGGCGCAGCGCATTGATGTAGCCGACGGCTGTTGCCTCGACGCCACCACCGCCGCGACGCTGCAGCTCGGCGTACATCAGGTACACGTCACCGAGACGCCACATCGGAACGTCCGTATCAGTGAACTCCAGATCCTGGCCGTTGACACCACCGATGGTCCGGTTGGTGTACTTGGGCGCGGCAGTGCCTTCCTGGAAGTCGGACATGTTGGTGATGTTCACCGTGTTCATGTTCGCCCAGAAGGAAGCACGACCGTCCGGGGCGCCCGCCCCGATCCCGCCAGTGAACAGCGCACGCGTCTCGGGACGCATCCGGAGGCCCCACCAGCCGCCGTTGACGCCGAAGTTGGCCGCGTTCAGCGGGCCACCGACATTGGCGTGAATGAGAAAGGTCGTGCCGCCGTAGTTGCGCATCCGGAGCCCGTCCTGCGGGATCGCGAAGATCATCTCAGGCGAGTTGTGGTTGTCCGGCGTGAACATACGGCGGTAGCTCGGGTCGATCGAGTACGCGCCGCTGGAAATGATGGTCTGCACTTCGGCCATCGCTTCGGTGTAGCGGGTCGTCGCCGTGTACACGCCCGCGTTCATGTAGACCTTGGCGAGGAGCATCGCGACCGAGCCTTGGTCGACGCGGCCGTATTCGGCGGCTCCAACAGCCGGCAATTCGTTGCGGAGCGCATTGAGCTCGCTGACGATGAAGGCGTAGACCTGCGCCCGCGTTGCCTGATCCGGCGGCGAGGACACCGTGGTGTTCTCATCCACGATCGGAATGCTGCCGAACATGTCCATGCCATGGTACATGCTGAGCGCGCGCAGGAAGCGCGCCTCGGCGCGGTACGTGGCGATCTCCGTACGCACGGGACCCGGCACGTTGCGGGCGTCCAGCTTCGCATTCGACGTCTCGCGCAGCAGTACGTTCGCCATCGCGACCTGGAAGTAGACGCGATAGTACATCGCATTCAGGAACGGGTTCGACGAAGACCAGAGCTGCGTGTTGAGTTCGCTCAGCGCCTGGTCACCCCAGGCGATCACGGCGTCATCGGTCGGCAGCGTCTGCATCTGCCAATAGAGGCGCCAGTACTGCGAGAAGCCTTCGTCGAGCCCGGAGATGTCGGGCGAGCCGCCGGGTCCCTGCTGGCCGGAGACCGCGAGCCCCGCGTAGACCTTCGCGAGCAGGGAGCGATAGGCCGAGACCTCGGAGAAGACGGTCTCGGAGTTGATGGTGGACTTCGGAGCCACCGTTGGGTCGGTGCACGCCACGCCCGCAACGAGCGCGACGGCGGTGACCAGAGTTGAACGAATGAAGCGATTCATGGTCGTGTGGGGTTAGAAGGCGAGGTTCGCGCCGAACGTGTACGTGCGCGAGAGCGGGAACAGGTTATTGTCGATGCCGTTCACGCCCGCGAGCGGGTCGGCACCGGAGTACTTGCTGGTGGTGAAGACGTTCTGAATCGTGCCGAACAACCGAACCGACCGTGCACCCATAAGGTTCCGGAAGGTGTACGCCGCCGAGATGTTATCGAGGCGGAAGAACGATGCGTCCTCGACATACATGTCGGAGAAGTACTGCGGGTTCTGGAACGGCGTCTCGAGGATCGACGCATGACGGTTGGCCGGGTTGGGGCCAAGCAGTCCGTTCAGGTGTCCAAGGTTGGACGCCACGTTGTTATACACGGAGTTGCCCAGATAGGCGCGCGCCGTCGCCGAGAAGTCCCACTTGCCGTAGCCGAGATTCGACGTGTGGCCGATGATCATCCTCGGCGCCGGATTCCTGTAGGCGCGGAGATCGTCCTGGTTGATGATGTTGTCGCCGTTCCGGTCCACGTACAGCGCTGTGTCCGCGCCCGTCACGACGAACTTGCCGTCGGTGCCCTTGCGGTGCTCGTAGACGTAGAAGCTGTTGATCGGCGAACCCGGCTGCAACACCTGGACGCGGCTGCCAACGCCGCCAGCAATGCCACCGGTGAGAATGCGGTCCGACGCATCTGAGGAAATCGAGGTGATCTCGTTGCGGTTCGAGGAGATCGCGAACTGCGCCTCATAGCGCAAGCCACCGCCCGCGCCGTCCAGAATCACGGCGGAGACACCCAGCTCGATGCCGGTGTTGTTCATCGAGCCGATGTTCGTCGTCACGAAGTTGCCAACCGCCGTGCCGGCCGCCACCGGGACCGAGAAGATCAGGTCACGCGTGTCCTTGCTGTACATGTCGAGCGTGCCGGTGATCCGGTCGTTCAGGAAACCGAAGTCGATGCCGAAGTTCAGCGAGCTCGTCTCTTCCCACTTGATGTTCGGGTCGACCGCGCTCGGGCGGAGCGTCGAGACGAACTGGTTCCCGAACTGGTAGGTCGCCTGCGCGCCCGAGGGCGTGTAGGTCGGCACGTACAGATAGTTGCCGAACGACTGGCTGCCATTCACGCCCCACGAGAGGCGAACCTTGAGCTCGGAGAGGTTCAGGCGGTCCCCGAACCAAGGCTCCTCATTCACGCGCCACGCCACGGCGAGCGACGGGAAGACACCCCACTGATTCTCGGGCCCGAAGCGCGACGAGCCGTCGCGACGAAGGCTGGCCATCACGAGGTAGCGATCGCGAATCGACCAGTTGGCGCGACCGAAGAACGAGATCAGTTTCGAATCTTCGACGAACAGGTTGTTCTGCGCCTCGCCCGCGAGCGGGATCCCGTTGGCGCCAAGCAGGTCGGTCGAGAGGTCCTCCGCCCAATACGAGGCGTAATCGCCGGTCTGCTCTTCGTACGTGTACCCACCCGTCAGGTCGATCGTGGACTCCATGAAGCCGAGCTCGCGGTTGTAGTTGCCGAAGAGCTCGAGCACGGTGTTCAACTGACGCGGCATGTTGCGGTCGATGCGGCCGTTACGGCCGCTTTCGATGTCCTGCTGGGCCGTCGACGGCGAGAAAAAGGTGCGCGTCGACGTGGAGTAGTCGTAGCCGGTCCGCATGGTGCCGGAGAGCCCTTCCACGAAATCACTGAAGAACCACTTCGCTTCCACGTTGCCGAGGCTTCGGAAGGTCGTGCCCTCGTCCGAGAGCTGATTCAGGTCGGCGATCGGGTTGTTCGCACCGAGCGGGTTGAGCCACTGGAAGTACGTGCCACCAGTGATCGGCGCCTGCGTCGGATCCATGCTGACGGCGTTGCCCAGCACGCCACCCGGGGTATAGATGTCGTGATTGCGCGTGCCCTTGAAGTTCGCGCGTAGTTCAAGGCGGTCGTTCAGGAGCACGTCCGAGTAGGTCGCCGAGCCAGAGATGCGCTGGGCGTTCGTGCCCTGCAGAATGCCATCCTGATTCAGGAGGCCGAACGAGAGCCGGTAGCGCATGTCGTCACGCACGCCCGACACTGCGAGATTGTGCTCCGCACCGCCCGCCGAACGCAGGACCTGGTCGTACCAGTCCGTGTTCGCCGAGCCCAGCAGGCCGACGTTCGACGGCACATTCGCCGTCACGATGTTGCGGAACTGCTGCGCATTCAGAAGGTCGGGGCGCGCCGCAACCGTTGAGGACGAGAACGAGGTGCCATACGAAAAAGCCGGCTCTGTCGAAGAGCCGGACCGCGTCGTGATCATCACCACACCATTCGCGCCGCGGGATCCGTAGATCGCGGTGGCCGACGCGTCCTTCAGGACGGTGATCTCCTTGATGTCGGCCGGATTCAGGAAGTTGAGCGGATTGCGTCCCGACGAGAGACCGCCACCGACATTGAGCGGCACGCCGTCAATCACGAAGAGCGGTTCATTAGAGGCGTTCACCGAGGTGCCGCCGCGGATACGCAGCGAGATGCCGCCGCCCGGCTCGTTGTTGTCCACGACCTGCACACCCGGCACCTTCGCCTGGATGAGCTGCTCGGGGCTCACGATGCGACCCGGGTTGAAGTCCTCAACCGTCACGGCCTTCACCGAACCCGTCAGGTCGCGCACGTCCTGCGTGCCGTAGCCCGTCACCGTCACACCCGCGACCTGGAAGGCACGCGCCGTGAGCGAAAAGTCGAGGGTCTTCGTTTCGGTGCCCGAGATGGTGATGCTCGAAGAGTCGGCGGAGAACCCGATGCGCTTCGCGCGCACCTGATACGTCCCAGGCTCCACCTGAACGGTGTAGCGTCCGTCCTCACGAGTGGAGACCACACGACGGAAGGAGGCGCTCACCACCTCAACTTCAGCAGCAACGATCGGTGCGTCGCCAGTGCCGGATCGGACGATGCCCGTGATTCGGGCCGATTGTGCGAGCGCCGGTTCGCTCACACAGAGAAACGCGACCAGCGTTAGAACGCCGAACCGCCGCATGGAACAACTCCGAGATATATGAAGGGACTACGAGACCCCGTCATGAAAAGGCAGTCGGCTTGAACTCGCTCAACGACCAAATCAGGCGGGAGGGGGACTTCGAAGGTCCCTGATTATCCGGCATGGTTTGGAGTCTGTCAAGAACAAGTTACAATCTGGTATTAGGACTTTTGGTCCATGTCCAGCATTGCTTTAGCTCACGTTGTGTAAGGCCCACTGGACAGCGGGACCGTCGTTCGGACGCTTCGCCGCCCCACCATGGGCAGGACGTTACGAAGAACCGTTGCGGGGCGACCCACGCTGGCTAGGATTCCCTGACAGTCCAGGTCCCCCTCCGCACTCCGGTCCCGCCCACATGACGCGCGCCCACCGTCTCCTCGCCGCCCTCTCCCTTCTCTCCATTCTCTCCCTCGCCGCCTGCGCCGGAACGGAAGACGCCCCCGCCTCGGCGCCGGCCCCCATCGCCGTGCAGCCCGACTGGGCCCGAGATGCCGTCATATATGAAGTGAACGTCCGGCAGTTCACCCCCGAAGGCACCTTCCGCGCCCTCCTCCCCCACCTCACCCGTCTCGACGACCTGGGCGTGGACATCCTGTGGCTGATGCCGGTGCAGCCGATTGGAGTCGAACGCCGCAAGGGAGGACTGGGCAGCTATTACTCCATCGCCGACTACCGGGCGACGAACCCGGAGTTCGGGACCCAGGACGACCTCAAGGCGGTGATCGACTCCGCCCACGCCCTCGGCATGAAGGTCATTCTCGACTGGGTCGCCAATCACACCGCGCACGACCATACCTGGGTCTCCGCGCACCCCGACTGGTACGTGCGCAAGGCCGACGGCACGATCTCCCTGCCCATCGACCGAGATGGCAAGGAGACCGACTGGACCGATGTCGCCGAACTCGACTTCTCAAAGCCCGCGATGCGTGCCGCGATGATCGCCGACCTGCAATGGTGGCTCACCGACATGCAGGTGGATGGGTTCCGCTGCGACGTGGCCTGGGGCGTCCCCCTCGACTTCTGGCTCGAGTCCCGCGCGGCCCTCCTCACGGTCCGCCCCGACCTCTTCCTCCTCGCCGAGGAGGAGGGCCCCGCCATGCACTCCGCATTCAATGCCTCCTATGGCTGGACCTTGCATCACCAACTGAACCGGATCGCCCAGGGGAAGGAGCCCGTCAGCTCACTCGACGCCTACCTCGCGAAGGGAGCCGCCGAGTACCCAGCGAATGCCTACCGGATGTACTTCACCAGCAATCACGACGAGAACAGCTGGCAGGGGACCGAGTTCGAGCGCATGGGCGAGAACCACTTGGCGTCCTTCGTGCTCTCCTCGACGCTCGTGAACTCCTTCCCGCTCCTCTACACGGGCCAAGAAGCACGCCTCAACAAGCGGCTCCGCTTCTTTGAGAAGGACACCGTCTCCTTTGCGGACACGACGCTCGTGCCGTTCTATCGCGCGATCTTCGCGGCCAAGGCCAATACGCCGGCGCTGTGGAACGGCGCCGATGGTGGCCCGCAGGTCAAGCTCGTCGGCGATGGGGGTGCCGATCTCTACGCCTTCACCCGTAGCACGGGGGAAAGCCACGTGGTGGTCGCCGTCAATATGGGGGCAACGGCGACGACGTATGCTTACCGCGATTTCGCGGCGCCGGGCACCTATCGCGACATCTTCACGGGGCGGAGCGTCGAGCTCGGCGCCACCGGCTCGCTGGCGCTCCCACCGCACGGATACACCATTATGGTGCGTTGAACGAGCGAATCAGTTACCTATCAGCCATGAGATTCACCTGGAGCCTCAGCCTGTGAGAATCATCGGCGGAAAGTACGCCGGTCGTGACCTCACCTCGCCGGCCGACTTTCGCGTTCGGCCGACGGCAGAGCACGTGCGTGCGGGAGTCCTCGACGCGCTCGCGCCCGACTTGCCGGACATCAGCATGCTCGATCTTTTCGCCGGTACCGGAGCCCTCGGCCTTGAGGCGCTCTCGCGCGGAGCAAAGCGTTGCGATTTCGTGGAGACCCGCCCGGCCAGCCTGCATGCGCTCAAGGCGAACATCGTCACGGTGCGCATGAAGGAACGGTCGCGCGTGTTCAAGCGCGACGCGGTGCCCTTTGCCGCGGCGCTCAGCGAAGGGGCGTACGACTTGGCGTTCGTCGATCCGCCCTACGGCTCCAAGATGCTCGACCACGTGATCAAGTCGTGGCAGGAGAAGAAATTCTCGCGCATCCTCGTCTGTGAGCACGAGCGCCACCACTCGTTGCCCAATGGCGCCAAGCGCCTCGACTTCGGCGAGACGGTGGTCTCGATCTACCGGTTGCCGGGCGGCAGGCCGGGCGACAAGTCGCTCGCCGGTGTGGCCGCGGCGGCAGCAGCGGCGGCGGCGGCCGGTGCGACGCCGGCGCCCAATCCGGCGCCCACGCCGGCCGCGCGCCCGGTTGCCCAGGACCAGAAGAAGTTGTAGCCGCCGATCGGGCCGAAGACGTCGAGCATCTCGCCGCACAGATACAGCCCGGGATGTCGTTTGCTCTCCATTGTCCGCGGATCAATCTCCGCGAGACTCACCCCGCCCCCCATCACCTCGGCCTTCTTGTAGCCCTCGTCGCCTGACCACGGGAGTGTGCCGCGCACGAGCGTCTCGATCAGCCGGAGCCGTTCGTCGCGACGAAGTTCCGCGAGCGTGCGCGCGGGATCCACATTCGCGTTGACGAGCAGCACCGTTGCGAGCCGATCCGGCACATGCGCACGGACCGCCGCGAGCACGGTGCGCGCGCCCTGCGGCTTGAGCGCCGCCTCCCACGCCGATTCGCCGAGCGCCGTCCACTGCACCTGCACTTTGGCGCGCGTGCCCTCTTCGATGCGCGAGCGCACCGCCACGTGTGAAATGTTCAGCACGGCGGGACCGCTGTAGCCCTGATGCGTGAAGAGGAACCCACCGGTATGCGCCGCGGTCCGCTCACCTCCGCGCGCGGTCAGCGTGACCGGCAGCGAAATGCCCGACAGCGCGGCAAAGCTTCCCGCCTCATCCGTGAGTGGCGTGAGCGCCGCGTAGGTGGGATGCATCTCATGCCCGAGCGCGCGCGCGATCGTCAGCCCCGTGCCATCACTGCCGGTATTCGGCACCGACAGGCCGCCGCACGCGAGAATCACCGCGTCCGCCATCAGCGGTTCACGGTCGGCAATATCGATCCGCCACCGTCCATTCCACGGACGCACGTCGAGGACGCGGGTCTCCATGTGCACGCGCGCGCCGCGCTTCACCGCGAGCGCGAGCAGTCCATCGCGCACGTCGCGCGCCTTATGCGAGGTGGGGAAGACCTTCTTGAGCTCGGGTTCCTCGGAGAGCGGAATCCCCACCTCGTCCTCAAAGAACTGACGCTGCTCACGGAGCGGCCACGAGCGCAGGATGCGGCGCATCGTGTTCTTCGAGGAATCGGTCACGAAGCGCGATTCATCTACCTCGAGCGGGAGGACGTTGCACCGTCCCCCGCCGCTGATGAGGATCTTGCGGCCGCCATCCTTGGTGCGTTCAAGCAGCATCGTCTCGGTGCCGGTGCCTGCCGCAAAGATCGCGGCCATGGTGCCGGCGGCCCCGGCGCCAATGACAACGACTCGGCGCGGTACCGCGGCTGGAGTAGGCGGAGTGGACATGACCGCGCCCCTACTTCATGGGCGGCAAGGCCGCGCAGAGCAGGACGTCGTCGGCCAGCGGGATTGAGGCGGCCGTCAGCTTCCATACGCCGGTCGGAAGTAACTCTCCGGTTCCCAGCGTCACCCGACACGACGCCTCGCGTTGCTCGCCCACGACATGTACGAGATCGAACAGCACCGCACTCTTCCGACGAAGCGCGTGTCGCGTCCCGAAGGCGTGAATCAGCCGCGAGTCCGCGTACACGCCTGCGGTCATGTCGACCGTCTCCAGTGCGTCGCGGACAATCGGCCCACAGCGCGCCTCGACGATGCGGCCCGCTCGCTCTGAGTCATTGTACATCTCCGACATCGCCAACACGCGATCATCCGACGACGCGTAGAGCAGGAGGCGCCGAGTCAAGGCACGCACCCCGGGGACGATCACATCGCCGAATCGGGACGCCTCGACATCGGGAGAGACGAAGGCGAGTGCACGCAGCGGATCCGCCAGCAGCACCGCACGAAGGGTGGAATCCTGCGCGAGCGTTTCGCCCACCAGCTGACCACCCATCGAGTGCGCGACCGCGAGTACCCGGCCACCACCGACCGCTTCATGGACCGCATGCATCGCTTGGGCATACGCGCCGCGACTCGCGACCGCCGATGCCGAGTCCTGCAGGTACGCGGTCGCGAAGAGTTCGCCGCCGCGGGGCCACGCGACCCCGGAGCCGATTGACGGCCACGCAAAGACCACCCAAGGTTGCGTGCTCCGCGACCGTGTCCGCGAACTGGTGCTATGCTCCCACGCCTCGCTCAGTCCCGTCCCGTAGCCATGCGTGTAGAGGACCGCAAAGGCGCCCGGCTCGGAGGCCTGCAGCACTCGCACGCGCAACCGCGCCACGAACTCCTCGCGGGAAACAAGGAGCGTGTCGAGCACCGTGAAGTTCACGTGGGCCTCGGTCGGATCTGCGACCGTCGACCGCTTGGTGATCACCAGCCCGTACTCAAGAGCCGGCGCGAGTCGCGGCGTATCACGCCCAAGCTCACGCGCACGGGCTGAAACGTAGAACAGCGTGTCGAGCGGGAACACGACGGGCGCGGAGTCCGCCCGCGCCGGCATCCGCGAGCAACCGACGCCCAACGCGACGAGTCCGAGGAAGAGCAGGGGGAGAGAAGGCGCGAATCGCATACTGTAATTCTACACGCGCCCCCCACCCACCCTCTCGTAGATTCCAAGTGTGCCGACCTTTGACCTCTCCTCGCCCGTCCTCGCACTCGGCACCGCGGCACTCGCGGGATTCGGGGCCGGTATTCTTCCCATTGGGATGGCCGAAGCGCTCGCAGTGGCGATCGGCGTGGTGTTGCCCGCGGAGCTCGCGGTCGCCATGTGGGCCGTTTTCACCCTGGCGCACGTCACCGCCAAGATGCCGTGGTACTGGCTCGGCACCCAGAGTGACCGCGTGATGCATAGGTGGACGCAGCGGTATGTCGACCGCACCAGGGCGTTTCTCGCGGCGCGTCCAACGTACGGCAACGGCGTGCTCGCGTTGAGCGCGTTGACCAGTGTTCCGCCGTTTCATCTGGCATCGATTGCCGCCGGGATGACCCACCTCCCATTCGGCCGATTCGTGGTGATCTGCCTCGGCGGACGTCTCGTGCGATTCGGGCTCTTGGCGGCCGCCCCCGCTGCGATTCGGGCGATGTGGGGCTGAGCGTCCGCGGGCACTAGGCTACCCGCGCACCGATCGCACCGATCGCACCCCGCAGGCACCCGCAGGCACCCTCTCTACGATCCGCGTCGTCCCGACTTCGCCGAGGTCGCCTGCGGCTTGCTCGCTACCTTCGGCGACGGCTTGATCGCGGACTTGAGCGCGGCATCGTCGCTGCCCTTGGGCGCGGACGCCTTGGACTGCGGCTTGTGGCTCGAGAAATCAGGAATCTTCTTGCTCATGGTGTCGCTCCGGTCAGAGGACGATCAACGATGTCACGGCAACGTCGGCGGACGGTACTCCGTCGTGAGGTTGTCATACACCTCGCCCGTCGCTTCGCGCTCCGCCACACGGCGTTCACGCGAGGCCTGCGCCTCTTGGGTGTGGATATAGCGCTCGAAGAACTGGAATTCCGTATCGGCGGTGAAGATCGCGCGTGGGCGGCGCGTTTCGCGGATCTTGTACGCCGCGTAGCTGCCGATGGCGAGAATCAACGTCACCATGAAGGAGATCAGGATGACGAGCGCGAGAATCGTGCCGACGGTCACAGGCGTCCCTGCCGCTGAAGTTTGCCCCAGTTCATCTCGACGTTCTGCAACTCATCTACCGTAGCCATGAGCTTCGTGACGTCGATGAGCGGGAAGTAGAAGAACCGCATCAGGAGCGCGTACGGCACAAGCCGGAGTTCCTCTTGCTCGCCTGATACACAGTACATCGCCGCGATCAGGTCGAGCAAGTTGAACAGGAGGAACCACCAGACGATGAAGGCCCCCAACTCGCCAGTGGCCAGCGCCGTCACCGTGAACATCCCGTTCACGATGATGTTCGCCGCCGGCATCACGATCCCCTCGAAGATCATCATCATGAGGGAGAGCCAGACCCAGAGCGACACGGGATTCAACAGCGCCAACTTGCGCTTCCGCACCGCCTGGAGGATCCCTCGCGTCCAGCGATACCGCTGCTTGATCAGGTCATTGATCGTTTCGGGGGCCTCGGTCCACGCGACCGCTCGGTCCTCGTACACGATATGGTAGCCGGACGAAAGGATCTTGAGCGTCAGATCCGCGTCCTCGGCGTAGGTGTCGCGGTCATAGCCGCCGACCTCCTGCAACACCCGCCGCCGGAAGACCCCGATCGGCCCTGGGATGATGTTCACGACGCGCACGAATCCCTGCGCGCGCCGCGCCATGTTCAACCCTTCGATGTACTCGAGCGCCTGAAAGCGGGCGAGATGCGAATCGCGATTGATCACCTTCACGTTCCCGGCCACCGCCGCCACGTGGTCCTTTGCGAAGTGCGGCATCGAGACGCGGAGGACCTGCGGCTCGAGCTTGGAGTCGCCATCCATACACAGCACAAAGTCGTGCCGCGCGAGCGCGATTCCGGTATTGAGCGCGGCCGCCTTTCCGCCATTCAGCTTGCTCACCAATCGCACGGTGACGTCGCCATGCCGTCCTTCCAGCGGCGCGACCCGTTCGGCCGTGTCGTCGGTCGACCCATCGTCCACGACGAGGATCTCGTACGCGGGGTAGTCGATCTGCAACAGGCTGCGGATGGCCGGCACGATCACCGGGCCCTCATTATACGCCGGCACAATGATCGTCACCGGAGGCCAGGTGACCTGCCCCACCGCATCGGTCCGTGCCGTCTGCTCCACCTGATGCAGATAGCCCAGCCACATGAAGGAGAGATACCGTACCACCAATCCCATCAGCACCATGATGCTGAGCAGGAAGGTGCCCATGTACATCAGGCTCTCGGTCTGCCCGAGAATGCGCCACGCGAGGTAGACGCCACCGACCACGGCCGTGATCAGCGTGGAGACGCCGGCCGCGAGGCGCACCGTGTCCTTGAGGGTTCCGCCGCCGATCATCGGGTCATCCGCGCACGCAATCCGCCGTACGCCGCTTGGTACGTGCCCGCACGATCCTGGCCGTAGCCACCGAAGAGTCCGACCTCCCAGCCGGGCCGACGCCAGGTCGCATCACCGGACAGCGTCCCTTGCAGCGCCCCTTGCATGCCGGCGGGACGCCCCGGCGCACTCTCGCGGACCCAGGCGTACGATGGCGCCAAGCGCGCACCCACCGACCAACCCTCGCGACGATCGCGACGCGCATCGACTCCAAGCCCCTGCGTGATGAACAGATCGGGCGAGAAGTACCGGGCCGTCCCAGTGATAAAGGTCGCCGCGCTCGCCGTGTACAGCAGCGAGAATGGCCCAGAACCCTTTCGACGCGCCGCGCCAGCAATCACGGTGCGCGCATTGCCGTCACCAAGTCGCGCGTGGTCCGCCTGCACGTAGAGATCAACACGCGGCGACAGTTGCGCACTCATACTGCCGAGGAGCGTCGTCGCCGCCATGGCGCTGTCCGCCGCGACCACGTTGCCGGAACGCAGGGACTCATACGCGAGCGTCCGTGTCAGGGCACCACGAAGCGAGAGCAGCTGCGAGCGCTTCGTCACCTCGAAGAGGCCAGTGAGCGCCGGAGTGCCGCCGAATGTCACCGCGCCAACGCGGCCAAGCATCTGGAGTCCACCCACGGGGCGCGCTATACCGACATCGCCACCGAACCCCGAAAGAAGCGCGCCGTTCGCGCCACTCGTGCGGCGCACCTCGCCACCCACGATGATCACCGACTCATCCACAAGCGGCGCAAACCCTTCCTGCGCGCGGATCGTCACCGACTCGAATCCATCGGAGTCCGTGATCCCGTTGGACGTCATGGCGCTGCCATACTCGGGTTCGAAGGCGAGCGCCTCACGACGCTGTACCCCCAACAACCGACGCGACTCAGTCACTCGGGCATCATCCGGCGCCAGCGCCGCTGCCCGGGCATAGGCCACCCGTGACAGTTCGCGTTCCTGCCGCCACCGGTGGATGTCACCCTGAATCAACGCGGCGTCCACCGAGGGCTCCAAACGCTCGGAGGCGGCCGCGTCGGTGATCGCACCCGCAAGATCATTCCGCGCCGAACGTAGCCGAGCACGCGTCAGGTACAACGCCGCCGTCGGCACGCGGAGTAGCAGCGTGTCGTACTGCACTTCAGCCTTCTCGAACTGCCGCGTACCCTCGAGATCCTGCGCGTACCGGAAGCGCAACACGTCATCATCCGGACGGAACGCCACCAGCCGCGCGAGCAAGGGAATGGTCAGCTCCGTGTCGGTCACCTCGAACAGCACACCGCGCGCTTCACGATAGCGCTGCTCATCCGGGTTCAGGGCCATCAAGCGCTCAAAAGTCCGCACCGCGCCGGCGTTGTCGCCGAGCCTCGCGCGCACGCGCGCATACGAAAGCAGCGCCCGCTGATTCTCCGGCTCCTGCGCGAGGATGTCTGCCAGGATGCCGCTCGCGATATCAAGATTCTCTCCCGCCACCGCCACATCGGACGCCTCGTGGCGGAGCGCCAACGAGGTATCCACCGCGAACGCTGCCACGTAATGCTGCAACGCCTCTCTCGGTTGCCCCGCCCGACTCAGTGCGCGCGCGAGCACGAGCCGGTAGAGCCCCTCGTCGGGATACTCGCGCACCCACTGTTGCGCCGTCGAGATATCAGGATTCTGCGCACGGCGCACGAGCAGGCGCAGTTGATCGACCGTCGAGTCTGCAAAGGGTGGAATCGGCCGGAGCAGTGTATCGGCGCCCACGGGATCACTGGCGTCCGCCGTCGCCCGCGCGAGTCCGATTCTCGCCGTGTACGCGGCATCGTCCACACGGAGCAACGTCGTCAATGCCTTTCGCGCCTCCGGCGGTGGCAGCTCGGCGAGGATCCGGCTCACCGCTTCGCGCAGCACGTCGTTGTCTTCACCACCGAAGAGATAGCGTCGGTAGTGGAACACGCCCCGCGCGCGCACCTTCGCTTCGAACGCAATCCGCGCGCCGTCGAGGCGGATCGGGCGATCGTCGGGATGATCGCTCAGCCATCGCTCCACCACCTCCAGCGCTTCCTCGAGACGTCCCTCGTTGCGCAGCATGTACAACGTGTCGAGGAGCGCGACCTCCGGGGACGGCTGCCATGGCGTGGTGGTATCGACCCACACCGGACGCGGCTGCGTGGCCTCGGCGGCTTCGGCCGCGCTCCGGCGCACTTCGCCTCCCGTCACCTGCCAGAACGCGCCAATAGCCCCGAGCGTGAGCCCGCCGAGTCCGACCGCGAAGCTGATCGCATAGCCGAGCGACGAGGTCTTCTTGATGCTCACTTAGGCGACCGAAAGCCCAAGGAGCGCGTAGAGACGCTCGCCGTCCGAAGGGAAGCCCATGGTCTCGGCGTGCAGCGGTGGCCCGCCTTCATCGGCCCACTGCTTATCGATGCGTGCGAGTAGCCCCGTGAGGTCTGCCGGTCGCGCCCCCTCGAGATACGCAGTCACCCCCTCGCCCAACACGCCAGCGAAGTCTCCGCTGTCCACGCGGAGCACGCGAATCATCAATGCCGCGAGCGCGTTCTGATCGCCGCCGGGAGAGGAGACACGCAGGACAGCAAAGAAGGGATCGCGCACCGAGGTCAGGACCGACTGCACCGTCGACGCGAAGCCATCTTCGTCGAACAACTGATAGCGGCCTTGATCGTCCATCGGCTGCAGGACGGTCGGAATGCCTTGGTCGCGGCTCGCCAGCGCCTTCGAGCGCCCGCGCCGCACAATGCCGCGCAACCGCTCGACGAACTCGGGCTCGGAAAGATTCGCACTGAGGAAGTCGTCCGCACCGGCACGCAGGGCACGCGTACGATCACTCGCACGCAGATGAAATGGCGTGACGAGCACGACCGGCGTCCGGACGTCCGCCGCGCGGAGTTGCCGCACGCCTTGCAGGGCATCGTCGAGCGTGTCGCGCTGCACGCACAACATGAGCGCGCCCATCCCGTCGCGGATCGACTCAGCGAACTGCGGCGGCATCGAGGCACGCACCGTGACCGAGAAGCTGGTTTGGAGCGTCGCCAACAACCCTTCCGGAAACGGCGCACTCAGCCGCACGATCAACAGACGCCGGCGCAGCTCCTCGATCATCGTGTCTTCCTTCACGTTCGGCTCACCGTCCTGCGCGTAGCCGAATCCCGGATCGATCTTGTAGCGCACCGGCGCGACCGACCGCGCCTGATGACGCAGCTTGCGGATCTGCAGGTTGCCGCGACGACGGCCGTGCTCGGAGGCGGCGAGGTGAAAGACGCCGCCCGCCCGCTGCAGCAAGGGTTCCAGTCGCTGATCGTAGAGTCCCGCGAGATCCCCGGGGTAGGTGATCATGGCGGTCGCCTGCAACGCGTCGAGGAAATCCACGAGTGAGAAGATCGACTGCGATCCCGCGCCTCCGCCCTCGAGGAAGGGGACGATGGAATCGATGCTGATCCGCTGCACCGGCTCGTCGCCGATCTGCCGAAGCAGCTCCTCGAAGGCCTGCATCGGCGTGGCGGCGCGCATGAAGCGGCGCACGAAGTCGAGCTGGAAGGTGACGATACGGACACGATCGGTGAGCAGCGATTCGCCGAGATCGATCCCGAGGAACTCCGCAGAATCGAGCAGGTCACCTGGGTCATCATGGGTGAGAATCAATCCACGCTCTCCCGCTTGCACGCCCGCGTCGATGAACTCGAGACAGGCGGTGCTCTTCCCGGTGCCCGGATTGCCGGAGATCAGGTAGGGGCGCCCGGGGACGAAGCCGCCAATCTGGCGATCGAGCGGCGCGATCCCACTTTTCACAAAGGTCGTCATCGCACTCCCAAGGCGGTCCAGACCGCCGGATCCTCGAGGCCGAGGCGCCAGAGCGCCACGGTGCGCACGCCGAGCGCGCGCGCGTCCTCTGCCATGTGGGCCAAGAGCGGGCCGTCCGCGAGCCAGGCCTCTCCCTGCTCGCCCATCTGCAGGCGCAGGGAGCCCGAGGCCGTGTCGCGCGCGGCGCGTGCCCCGGACTCGCGAGCCAAACGTTGCACATCGCTCCACCCCACCACATCGGTCGCGACGCCAGTGCGCCAGTGGTAGCCGTACACCGGCAGCGCCGCGACCACGCGGTCGGCTCCCGCCGACGCGACCCAGCGCTGCAGCGCCTCACGCGCCCACGCGCGCGCCGCCACGGGGCCGGGTTCGGAGCCGGTCCAATGCTGATCGTAGAGCATCACCAACAGGCGATCGACATGCGGCAGCAGCACCCGCGCCGCGTACGCCACCGTATCGAGCGCAGGGACCGCGATCGCGACTTCGCGTGCGCCACCACGTCGTGCCGCGGCGCTCAACGACGCCGTGACGACGGCGAGCGCCGTGGTGTCGCTGATCTCGAGTGCCTCAAGATCCAGCACCACACCCGCGTAGGTACCGGCGCGCACCAGCGTCTCCACGGCATCGGCGGCGCGCTGGCGGGCCGCCACATCGCGGGCCAGCGCGCGGACCGCTTCCGGGTGGAACTTGTCGACGCGATAGCTCGTGATCAGGGCGAAGCGATCGCCGCGACGCTCATCTGGGTCGCGTGGCGGATCCTCGAAGAGCGTCACCGGCAGGCCACCCGCAGAGTCTAGGCTGATCCAGCCCGAGATGATCGTCGCCCTCGGCGCGACCCCAGAGGCGAGCGCGGAATCGCTCCGCACATCCCACGGTGCCGTGAAGAGCCAGAGCTTCGGACGCGCCGCACACCCGGCGACGCCCAAGAGGCAGAGCGCCGCAAGCAGGAGCCGGCGCGGAGTGCCGTTAGGGCGCACGCGGCGCCGAATCCGTGGCGACGTACGCGACGGGGATACTGACCGCTTCGCCATTCAGTCGGCGGAGGATCAGCCGCTGCCGCCGCGTCATCGCCTCGGGCTCCTGCGCAGGCGTCGAGGTCCGCGGCGTGGCCAGCGTGGCGGCGAGCGTCGCAGCCTGCGCCTTGCTCAGCTTGCTCGCCGGAATGCCGAAATACGACTGCGATGCGGCCTCAACACCGTACAGCCCAGGGCCGAACTCCGCGACGTTCAGGTAGAGCTCAAGAATCCGATCCTTCGTCAGCGTTCCCGCCAACCGGTTCGCCAGACGAATCTCACGCGCCTTGCGGAAGAGGCCGTTGTCCGCCGGATACCAGATCGTCTGCACCACGCGTTGCGTCAACGAACCTGACTGCCCCACGACGTCCATGTGGTTGAGCAGCGTGGGCATCACCGAAAAGAAATCCGACCGATCGACGCTGTTCCCCCACTCAAAGGCATCGCGCGGGTAGCCCGCGGCCCGACGCATCGCGATCCAATCGGCGCCCTGACGCGCGTTGAAGAGCGAGTCGGTCGCGAACCTTACCGCGTCGACCATCGCCGGCGCGATGCTGTCGAGCGAGACTGGCGTCTGCTTCCGACAGTTCGGGAGATCGTTGCGCACTCCCTCGCAACTTCCCTCGGCCCCGGGCGCCGACCCACGGCGCACCGCGGCCTCGGCCTCGGTCTGTCGCATCAGCATCAGTGCGGTGCTCTGCGGGACCGTTGTCTCGAGATCCCCGAGCTGCGGGAAGAACAGGAACCACACGAGTGCCGCGACGAACAGCATCGTGAGGATGCCGGGGGCGCGGAAACTCCGGGCGGTGATCTTCTGTTGCTCGGGGGGACGAATCAGCGTGCGCGGCCACGCGGCCTTCGCCGCGGCGGCCGCATCCGATGTCGGACCTCCCGCTACGGTCGCCATGCCGACGACCGGAGTGTTCCCGGTCGTGAACTCACGCGCCACCGGCACCATCCCCGTCGTCGAGACCGCGACCTCGCGGCGGCTCGGCCGATTCGGCGGACGCGGCGTTCCAACTGCGGGGTTCTTGGTCGGCATCGGCGTCCGTGGCGTGTTGACTCGCCCCGCCGCCTCCTCCGTGCCCGATCCTGTGGCGAAGGCGCGGAGCAGGAGTCGGAACTCCTCCTCGTCCCCCATCGAGCGATCGCGGAAGAACTGCGCGCACTCTTCCATACTCGCGTACCGATCCTCCGGACCTTTGGCGAGCATCTTCATCACGGCCGCGGCAATGTCCCCCGGCACATCCGAGCGCAGCGTGTGCAACGGCGGCGGCGGATCGGCGTGATGCTGGAAGATCAGGCCGATCATCGAGTCCGACTGGAAGGGCGGACGCCCCGTGAGCATCTCGAAGGCGACGCAGCCGAGTGAGTACTGGTCCGACGCGCCGGTCGTCTCCTTCGATCCGCTGCTCTGCTCGGGGCTCATGTAGGTCGGCGTCCCGATCGCCGAACCCGTGGCCGTGAGCATCGAGGCTTCTTGGACCTTCGCGATGCCGAGGTCGGTGAGGACCACCCACCCCTCTTTGTCCAGCATGATGTTGCCGGGCTTGATGTCCCGGTGCACGATGCCGTTGCGGTGCGCGTACGCCAGCGCGTCGGCGACCTGCGCCATCACGCGCGCGACGAGCGCGATCGGGAGGGGGCCGTACTTGCTGATCACGTCATCGAGCGGCTTCCCGTCGATGAACTTCATCACGAAGTAGATCAGCTCCTTCGACTCGCGGATCGCGTAGACGGGGATGATGTGCGGGTGATTGAGCCGCGCCCCCGTCCGGGCCTCCCGCAGGAACCGATCGACGAGGATATCGCCGGCGGCGAACAGATCCGCGCCCATGACCTTGATGGCGACCTTGCGCTCGAGCTGCAGGTCGTGCGCGAGATACACCGTCGCCATTCCACCCCGACCGAGTTCGCGTTCAACTCGATACTCGCTCCCCGTGGCTTCGGCGAGCTTGACCATGACCGGGTCCACGGAGCGGGATCCGCGCGGCGTACTGGGCACATCCTCGGCCGATGAAGGCTCCGGAATTGGGGATTCGGGAAGGTCGTCTGACATGATGGGTGCGAGTCGTGCGCGCGCCCATTTCTATAGCTGAGTGCGCAGACAGGGAATGTCCGCGTCCGACGATTGAGGCGCAAGGGCGAGCATGACGATTTGTGACGTTATTTGCCACCGTCGCACTCCTCAACAGCCTTGTGTTCCTGAACGGGAGTGAGGACGCCCCCAAGCAACGAGGGCGGCCTTCCCGAACATCGTCCGGCTATTTCACCACGACTGTCGCGCTGGCCATCGTGACGGCCGTCTGCGCATAGAGGCGTCCGTTGACCCTTGCGCCGGTACCCATTGAAATCGCCGTCTGCGAGAAGAGGCGACCTTCCATGTGCGCCGTCGTGCCGATCGTGACCACGCCGGCCACTTGCCAGACCACATTCTCCGCCAACGCACCGCCGCTCAGGATCACGCGCTTCCCCGACGACTGAGTCAGGCCTCCAGCGATCTGGAAAATCCAGGTGTCGGTCGCGCCACCCTCGAGCGTGACGTTGGCCGGAATCGTGACGGTGTTGGACCACTTGTACAGGCCCGGGGGAAGCGTGAGCCCGCCCAGATTGCCCGTCGCGAGTTCCACATGATCCGGCAACGTGCGGCCGGCGGCATCGGTGTACGCCGTCTGCATCGCGCCGACCGCCGTGGTCAGATTCGTCGGCGTCGGGACGGCATAGCCCGGCGCGAACACGTTCCCCGTCACCTGCGTCGAGGTCGCGAAGGCCGCGCCGCTGCCGAGCGTCAGTGAGAATCCGGTGAGGAAGGACGCCGCGGCCGGGCTGATCCCGATGTTTCCGGTGATAGCCGAGATCGGGACGGTCGAGATGCCGGTCTTGGCGAGGATGACGAAGTCACCCGCCGCGCCAAGCAATACCGGCGTGGGGCCATTGCCGCCGGCGCCACCGGTCCCAGGACCAGCACCAGGCAAGGTGGGGGAGACGGGGTCGGGACCGGTGCTGTCGGAGCAGCCCACGGCGACAAGGCCGAGGACGAGGGTGGCAAGAACGAGCGACGTGCGCGAGCGATTCGTGAGCGGTGACATGTAAATGGTTCTCCCAGTGAGCGACGGGGCGACTTCGGCGACGCCGATAGCCCCAAGAGGAGGATGCCGCGGAATGCTTTTCGGAGGCACTGCTCGCACGAGTGATTTAGGAACTACGTCACGCCTAGTCCTTTCGCGGGATGGTCGCGGCAGTAGCGCACCTGGCGGCACCTCGCTCCGGACCCGATACTGCCTGCAGTACGTGCAGTACGAGAATCTGCCGGTCGGCCGGATGTCGCGTGGCGCTGGTACACGTTGACGTCGAGCAATCCCGCCGTGGCGACCGTCAGCCCAGACGGCTTGATCACCTGCCTCAGCGGCGGCACCACGATCATCACCGCGACCCTCGGCGGACTCGCCGTGCCGTCCAGCTCTACCATCACTGTCTCGGCACCGCTCGCCGTACCGAACACCATCGCCCCGGCGCCGACCGAGGCGGCTGGCGATGTCATTTCGCCCTTCACGACCCTGTACACGAACCGCGCGGTCGAGACTTGGCGGACCAACTGGAGTGCCGGCAACAGCACCCTGACCGATCCTTTCGTGTCGGTACCAGGCCGGCGCACTCGCCAACGGATCGTGGGTCTCGCTCAACATCCCGCTCACGAGCTGTGTGGGACTGAGCGCGAAGACCGCGCTGCAGCAGTTGCTCTTCGTCTCCACTGGCCCAATGGTGATCTACATGGACAACATCTACCTCTACCGGTAGGCGCGCCGCCGGTTGGCGTCTGCAAGGCCCGAGGGCCAATGGTCAGCGCGTCCACTCGTAGATGTGGCGCTCGAAATACACACCGCCCTCGTAGCGCACCAGCTTCTGGAGCGAGGCACTGCGTTCGCCGATCGTATACACCAGTCGAATCGCGGCCGCCCGATCGTTATCCCGTCCCTCCTGCTCCGTCGTGATGCGCACGGTGCCGTTCGCGAGTACCGTACGCTCGACGACCCGGGCACCGCGGAACCAGCGGCCATCCGGTGCGAGCGAGACGATCTCCCCGCTGTTCGCGTGCGGTTCGTCGGCATAGGCAATGCGGAAGTCCCAGCGCGCGGCTTCATCCCCCACCGTGCTGGACCGCGTGAAGAGCAGCGCCGCTTTGATCGTGGTGCGCGCCTCGGTGGTGTAGTCGCGATACGTGAGTGTTCCCGTCCACCCGGAGCCGACGAGGCGATCAAGATCCGAAGCGGTGGCCACACTGGTGAGCGCACTCTCCACACTCCCAGTGGGCGCGGCGACCGCGGACTGCGCGGCGAGTGCCGGGGCGACTACCGGGGCGAGTGCCACGGCGCGTACCGCGAGCCGCAGTGCCGTCACGGCGCAGCGCATACGCAGAAAATAGGGCGAGCGGGCGTTTGACATGGGACCTGGTCTTGAATTGGGGATATGGCCGCGATTGTGACGTCCAGCGTCGGCAACCTTGTGCCAATCAGACAACTGGGTGCGTTCGAGGGTTTGAACTCAACGACTCGCCGGCGCCGCGAGTTTGGCACAAGTTTCCCTTTCGGGTTTCGCGGGTCTCCCACCCCACTCTCCTTTCCGCCCACGCCTCTCCATGCGCCACTCTCTGCTCGTCCCATTGCTCGCGTGCGCCACCGCGCTGACCATGCTCACCGCCTGCTCCGGCACCGCCGGCGACCGCGAACAAGTCGACATCCTCATCACCGGCGGGACGGTGATCACCATGGACTCCACACGCCGCGTCCTCGAGGACGGCGCCGTGGCTATTTCAGGCGATCGCATCGTCGCCATTGGCTCCACGAGCGAGATCACGGCCAAGTACCAGGGCCGCGAAACGATCGACGCCGACAAGAAGATCGTCATGCCCGGCCTGATTGATGGCCACGGCCACGCCGGCCATGGCCTCGTGAAGTCCATGGGCATGGATACCGACGAGTGGTATGCCGCCACGGAGACCATCTACGCCCGCGGCTCCACCGTGGACTTTTGGCGCGCCGAGGCGCTCCTCACCGGCGTCGAGCGCGTGCGCTTTGGCGTCACGACGGCGCTCAGCTACTTCGGCGGCGGCGACATGATCACCCGCACCGACGATGTGAAGTACGGCAACGCCTACATGCAGGCCACCGAAGAGGTGGGACTCCGGTACATCCTTGCGGTCGGTCCGCGTCGCCCGCCCTTCCCGAAGACGTACACCGAGTGGAACGGCGACTCCAGCACCGATGTCGCGGTGAGCTTTGCGCAGCAACTGGCCGTGTCCGAGGAACTCATCAAGAAGTGGCAGGGCGCCGGTGATGGCCGCCTGCACATCGCGATGATGTTTCCGACGCATCGGCAGGAGGAGACGCCGCTTTCCGGCGCCGCGCTGGACGAGGTGGTTCAACAGGCGCAGGCCACGCGTGAGCTCGCGCGCCGCTACAAGCTCCTCTTCACGCAGGACGGTCACACCACGAACACCGTGAAGTTCGCCGACTCGATCGGCCTCCTGGGCCCCGACGCCATCCTCTCGCACGCCACCGAATTCACGCCGGAGGAAATCGCGATTCTGGTCAGAACCGGCACGAAGATCGTGCACAATCCGAGCGCCAACGCGGCCACGCGTCGCCGCTTCCAGATGGTCGAACTGCTCGACGCTGGCGTCACCGTTATGCTCGGCTCCGACGGCGTCGCCCCTGATCGCAGCTACGACATGTTCCGTCACATGTTCCAGGCCATGCGCTATCACCGCTTCTACTGGCGCGACACGAAGGTGTTGCCCCCGGGGAAGGTGCTGGAGATGGTGACGATCGATGCCGCACGTGCACTCGGCATGGAAAAAGAGATCGGCTCGCTCGAGGTCGGCAAAAAGGCCGATATCATCTTGATTGACTGGTTCCGGCCGCACATGGTGCCGATGAACATGCCGCTGTATCGCGTGGCGTACTTCGCCAACGGGAACGATGTCACCACGGTGCTGGTGAACGGCCGCGTGCTGATGCGCGACCGCGTGGTGCTCTCGGTGAACGAGACCGAGGTGCTCACAACGGCACAGCGCGAGGCCGATGCCGCGATACGCCGCACCGGACTCGACTCGCTGCTGCGCACACCGGAAGGGTTCTGGGGTCGCAGTCGCTTCCCAGACTGACGCCCGCTCGACCGCCGACGCGAACACCCTTGCCGCTCGCGTCGGCCTCCCCCTTCTTCACACCGATGCCCGTCCGCCGTCACACGCTCACGCTCGCGACCACCGCGCCCATTCAGTTCATCGACCTCACCGAGCAGGTCGGCGACTGGGTGCGCGCCGCCGGCGTCCGTGAGGGACTGCTGACCGTCACCTCGCCGCATACCACCGCGCGCATCACGCGGAACGAGCGGGAGTCGGAACTGCAGGGCGACATGGTGCGCTTCCTCGAGCACCTCGCCCCTGCCGACACGACCTACCGCCACAACCTCGACACCGTCGATGGTCGCGCCAACGCGCACAGTCATCTGCTCGGCCTCCTGATGCCGGCGAGCGAGAGCATTCCGGTCGTTGACGGCGCACTCGCGATGGGCGCTTGGCAAGCGCTGTTCCTTGTGGAACTCGATGGCCCGCGCGAGGCGCGCGAGGTGCAGCTCCAGTTGATCGTCGCCTGAACCGCGGCCACCATGCACGCCGACGACATCCCCCACTTCTTCACCACGCGCGAGGTGCTCGATCCCGAAGCGCACCTCGAGCTCGACTTCACGTTCGAGTGCGCTGGCGATCCGCGGCTCGCGGCGGCGCACCTCTGCAGCGAGCAGTCCACGGCACAGTGGAAGCGCGTCGGTGTGGACGAGGACTTTCGCCCGCAGTTCGCCGCCAAGGTCGTCGCCTTCGACGCCGTGCCACTCTCCGGCTTCTCGTACGACCCCCCCGCGCCGCCGCTTGGCCCTGTGCATCGCGTGCACGTCACCATCGCGCATCCACACGCGAACTTCGGCCCGCGGCTTCCGAACCTGATGTCCGCCGTGATGGGCGAAGGCGTCTTCTTCGTGCCTGGGGTGCCGATCATTCGGCTCGAGGACATCCGCTTCCCCGCATCGTTTCTCGCGGAATTCGACGGACCACAGTTCGGTGTGGCGGGCATTCGGCGACTGCTCAACGCCTACGACCGCCCGATCTTCCTCGGCGTCATCAAGCCCAACATCGGACTCGCACCGGAGCCCTTCTCGGCGATCGGTGAGCAGGCCTGGCTCGGCGGTCTTGATATCGCCAAGGACGATGAGATGCTCGGCGACACCTCGTGGTCGCCTCTCGCGGAACGCGCGGCATTGCTCGGCGCCGCGCGCGTGCGCGCCGAGCGTGCCACCGGTGTGCCCAAGATGTACATGGCGAATGTGACGGATGAGGTGGCGCGACTGACTGCGCTGCACGATATCGCGGTGAACGCGGGAGCGAACGCGGTCCTGATCAATGCCCTCCCCGTGGGACTCAGCGGCGTGCGACTCCTCCGTGCACACGCGCGCGTGCCGATCTTCGCGCACTTTCCGTTCATCGCCGCGTTCAGTCGCTTGCCGCACTACGGCGTGCACTCGCGCGTGATGACGCGCCTGCAACGACTCGCCGGGTGCGATGCCGTGATCATGCCGGGCTTTGGTGCGCGTATGATGATGTCCGAGCAGGAGGTGCTCGAGAACGTGCGCGCATGTCTAGAGCCCATGGGCACGATCGCGCCCGCCCTTCCCGTCCCCGGCGGTAGCGATTGGGCCGGGACGCTCGAGGGCATCTATCAGCGCCTCGGCACGGTGGACTTCGGCTTTGTTCCTGGGCGCGGCGTCTTTGGGCATCCCGATGGCCCCGCGGCTGGCGCGGCAAGTGTCCGGCAAGCATGGGACGGCATCGCGCGCGGCATTTCCCTCTCGGAGCAAGCCGCGCATCACGACGCGTTGCGCCAAGCGGTGGTACACTTCGGGAGCTGATTCCCGAACCCCGCCAGTCATGCGTCGCCTCCTCGCATTCGTTGCCTTTCTCGTCCTCGTGCCGCTCGGATATCACGTGTACGCGAATCCCGAGCGACGCACCCTTGATGCGGCCGCGCGCCGCGGTGCCCCGGGCCGATCGGTCACGCTGGAGAGCGGCGTCACGCAGTATGAGATTGCCGGCCCCGATACCGGACGTGTCGCGGTGCTCGTCCACGGCTTCTCCGTGCCGTCGTACATCTGGGATTCGACCTTCTACGCCCTTTCCGCCGCGGGACATCGCGTCGTGCGCTACGACCTCTTCGGGCGCGGGTGGTCGGACCGTCCCGACGCTGGATACGATGGGCCGTTCTTTGAGGCGCAACTTACCGGCCTCCTCGACTCACTCGGCATCACCGAACCCGTCGACCTCTTCGGCCTCTCGTTCGGGGGATTCGTCGCGGCACAGTTCGCCGCGGAGCACCCCGAGCGCGTGCGGACGCTCGTGCTCGTTGATCCCCTCACGACGGCGAGCGACGTGCCGATGATCCTCAAGACACCAGTCATCGGTTCCTACATCTGGCAGGTGCAAGCGGTGCCCGCGATGCCGGCCGGACAGCCGACCGACTTCCTGCATCCGGAGCAGTTTCCTGGGTGGGCCGAACGCTACGAACCGCAGATGCAGTACCGTGGCTTCGGCCGAGCCCTCCGGCGCTCCCGGCTGGCTCTCTCGGAGGTCAACTTCCCCGCGACCTACGCGCGCATCCGCGACGCGGGCACCCCCGTTCTCCTCGTGTGGGGCAAGCAGGACCGCACGTTGCCGATCGGCGATGCCGAGAATGTCACCCGCGTGATCACCGCCACCGAGTTCTTCGCCGTCGACTCCGCGGGGCACCTCCCGCATCTCGAACAGACGCAGGCATTCAACGCTCGGATGTTCAGCTTTCTGGCAGCGCACCCGCGCGTTTCCGCGCCAGAGTGAGCTTCATCGTCTGCGCCGCGCTCAACTGCGCTTCGTAGGCCGAGAGAATCTCGATCACGCGCCGCCAGTTCCCCTCGCGGAACGCGGCGGCGGCGGCGTACTCGTCGCGTTCCTGATCGCGCGCGCGCCAGTACGCGGCCTCCGACTCCAAACGCAGCCGGCGCGCCGCATCCATCTGCGCCAAGGTCTCGGACTTCGCGTCGGCAATACGATCGACGTGCGAAAGTAGCAGCGTGCCAAAGCGCGCCACCGCCTCCTGCACACGACGCGCGGTCAGGAGCCATGCGAACGTGGCGTCCGGCGCGGACTCCGAGCCGAGCGCCACGACCCACTCGCCGAGATGATAGGCGGTGCGGGGCGCGCGTGTCGGCGCGCGTGTCGGCGCGCGTGTCGGCGCGCGTGTCGGCGCGAGTGTCAGCGACATCGAGGATTCGCGATCACCGAACACGAAGCGCCCGACAATCCCGCGCATCGCGAACTCAACGCACGCGAGGAAGGCGCCATCGATCTCCTCCGGCGTGATGCGCTCCCATGCGCCCCCGCGATACCGCGTCACCTGCGAGGTCGCGGTCGACTCCGCGCCGCCACCGAGGGCGGCAAGCACATCCTGTGTGGCAGCGAAGAAGGCCGTCACACGAACGGATTCCGGCTCGATCTGAAGGTCGTGTGTGGTGGTGGTCACATCGAGGAACTTCATCGGGTGGACCACGCGATGCAACACGCGAGGGCTGCAGCCGACGGCCGCGTCCGCTTCCACACGCGAGCCCGGGTACCAGTCGGTACCGACACAGGGCACCCGCACCTACGCGAGAAACCCCGCCGCCTGAAAATGCACCTCTTCCGTCTCGGCGATGATGCCGCGCACCTCGCGCGCGGGCACCCCGAGCGCACGCAGCCACACCGCCGCTGGTTCCACCGGCCGTCCTTCAATCGGCAGCCCAAGATCCATCTCCCAGCACATCGCTTCGACCGCGGCGAGCACCATCGCCAGCTGCCTGAACTCGGCGGGCGCTTCCTTCGGGTGATTGTGATGCGTCACCGCGTCGGCCACGAACGGTGGAAGCGACCAGCGGCCAAGCAGGAGGCCCGCCACCGCGCCATGATCGATTCCCATCTGGGCTTCCTCAAGCGTCGCGAGCGGGGCGCTATCGTCATCGCGTGTGAGCAACAGCTCCGTCAGTTCATCGGGGAAGTGCTGATCGATCACCAGCAACCCGACATCGTGGAGCAACCCCACGACATAGGCATCGTCCGAACTCACGGTGCGCTCATCCCCGACACGGGCCCACAGCCGGCTCGCGAGCTCGGCGACCGTTGCCGAGTGCGCCCAGAACTGCTCGTGGTCGAACCGCCCCGATTGTTTGCCGAACGCTTTCACCACCGCCATCACGAGGCAGGTCGAACGAATATGGTTCATTCCAAGCTTTGCGACCGCCGCCGGCACGGAGGTAAGTCGCGGGCCGCCGCCGGCAAAGAACGCCGAGTTCACGACACGCAGGAGGCGAGTCGTGAGCGCGGGATCCTGCTCAATCACCTGCGCCACGCGCGCGGGCCCCGCACGCGGATCGTCGAGCACCCGGTGCAGCTGCAGCACGATGGTGGGCAAGGTCGGCAAATCCTCCCCTCTGCTGATGATCTGCTGCAGTCTGGGGAAGATGTACGGCATGGGCGGGGATGGGGGTTCGGACCCTAAGTGTCGACCGCTCTGGGCCTTCACTCCACCCCGCGTGCGGGGAACTTCCCTGACAGCGCCGGGGACCCGGAACCCCTAGGTTTGGGAGTGCCCCGGACCAGACTTCGACCCCTCTTCCTGGGTCTCACGCAGCCTCTCGCGCTTCTCACTGCGCTGGCGCTAGCGCTGCCAGGACTCCTCCCCGCCCGCTCGGCGGAGAGGACCTCGGCGCCCGATCCCGCTGGGACGCTCTTCTCGGCGATGAAGCTCGACGGGGTGATTGACCGCGCGGTCTTTGACGCCGCCTATGCACGCATCGCGCGCGCTGGGGAGATTGGCGGGATCCTCGCCATCGCCGACATGAGCCAGCCGAGCACGGCACAGCGGCTCGTCGTGGTCAATCTCGACACGCGCGAGGTGCTCACTCGGACCTGGGTGGCGCACGGACAGGGATCGGGCGAACTGATGGCCGAGCGCTTCAGCAATCGTCACAACTCACACCAGACGAGCCTCGGGCTGTACCGAGTCGGCGCACGCATCAGAAGCCCAAAGCATGGTGCCGCGCTCTTGCTCGAAGGGCTCGACCGTGGCCTGAATGATCAGGCGCGTGCGCGCGAGGTCATTATACACGGAGCAGACTACGTGAGCGCCGACTTCGTCGCGCGGCATGGACGCCTCGGTCGAAGCTGGGGTTGCCCTGCCGTGCCACAAGCAGTGATGGCGACGCTTATTGAGTCACTGGCGGACGGCGGCCTGCTGTATATCCACGGGGCGTGACGGCCGCGCGGCCGTCCCTCGCCATTGGAGTCCTGTGATGCGTCGCCTACGCGATGCACTGTGTGTGATCGCGCTTGTGGTGCTGTCTGCGTCCTGCGGTGGAAGCAACGCCCGCACCGCGCGGGCGGAGCGCGCCGCTGAGATTGCCCGGGCGTTCGAGACCGCCGTGCCCTACACACCGCGCCAGCTGGAGGAGACGGCCCTCGCGCGCTTCCTTGCACAGCACACCACGTACCGCGCAGAGTCGTCGCTGATTGCCGACTTCTACGCGCGACGCGCCCAGCAGTTCGCTTGGTTCATCGACGACTCTCTCACTGCGCAGGCTGATGCCTTCCGCGCCCTCGCTGGGGTGCCCGACAGCACGGCGTTGCATCTCGACATCGGCTGCGACAGTTGCATCGCTGACACCGAACTGCATCTCACCGCTGAGTTCTTTCGCTTCGCCGGACGCAACTATGGCGGCCAGTTCTCGCGCGACCTTCGGGAGCTCGACTGGTTCATTCCGCGCGCGAAGAAGGATATCGGACGGATGCTCGATTCCCTGGCTTCGCGCACGGCCGATCTCGCGGGATACGAGCCGCTCCACCCGCAGTACACACGACTGCGCGGCGCCCTCACCCAGTTGCGCGCGCAGGAGAACACCCCGTGGCCCGCACTCACGCTCCCCGACGGACGGCGGCGCGTTGACCCCGGCGACAGTGCCGGGGTGCTCCTCGCAATCCGCGAGCGACTGCAGCTCCTGGGTGATCACGCAGGCAGCGCGCTCGCGAGCACATCGACGCGGTATGACAGCACCCTTGTCCTCGCCGTGCAACGCTTTCAGCGGCGCCATGGCCTCACGGCCGATGGCGTAATCGGCGCGGGTGTGCTCCGCGCCATCAACGTCACGCCCGCGGCGCGGTTGCGCACGTTGCTGGTGAACATGGAACGGTTGCGCTGGCTGCCCGAGACGCAGCCGGCCAACGTGCTCGTCGTGAACATCCCCGAGTTCAAGCTCCATGTGTACGAGGGCAATCGCGAGGTGATGACAATGCCCGTGGTCGTCGGGCAAGCGGCGACGAAGACGGTGATCTTCACGGCCACCCTGTCGACCGTGGTGCTGAGCCCCACGTGGACCGTGCCAATGAGCATCGTGCGGAGTGAGATGCTTCCCAAGATGCGGCGCGACCGGAACTACCTGCGTCGCAACCAGATGGACATCATTGGCGGCACCGCGACGCTCCCGCTGATCCGTCAGCGCCCCGGCGCCAACAATGCCTTGGGCCGCGTGAAGTTCCTGTTCCCGAACAGCTTCAGCATCTACATGCACGACACGCCGGCCAAATCGCTCTTCGCGCGCGAACAGCGCGCGTTCAGCCATGGATGTATTCGACTCAGTCGTCCGCGCGAACTCGCCGAGTATCTCCTGCGTGATGACGCGAGCTGGTCCACGACGCGCATCGCGGAGGGCATGCTCAGCGGGCGCGAAACGCCGATCCGGCTCACCACGCCGCGGCCGGTCTGGCTTGTCTACTTCACCGCGTGGGTGGACGCCGACGGCATTCTCAACCTACGCGACGATCTGTACGGGCACGATGCGCGGCTCGCACGCGAACTCTTCTAGCAACGATTAGTTGCGCTCGACGGTGACGCGTCGCCTTCGATCGAGTTCTTGACCGCCGGCCGGTACGGGGGGTCAACTACCGACACGGGAGCGTTTTCGCCCTCTGGCGCGTTCATATTTCGGTGATTGCGCACGTAACGAAAGCCCGCTCGGAGCGATCCATGGACGACAAGACGACCAAGACCGCCGGCACCTGCCCGGTCATGCACGGAGAGATCAAGCCGACCGCCGCTGGGAACCAGGCGAACCGCAACTGGTGGCCCAACCAGCTCAACCTCGCGATCCTCCACCAGCACTCGCCGTTGTCCGATCCGATGGGCGTGACGTACAACTATGCCGACGAGTTCAAGTCGCTCGATCTCGAGGCCGTGCGTACGGACCTGACCGCGCTCATGACGGACTCGCAGGACTGGTGGCCCGCCGACTACGGCCACTACGGCCCGCTGTTTATTCGCATGGCGTGGCACAGCGCCGGCACCTATCGCACCGGCGATGGTCGTGGTGGCGCGGGAAATGGCACGCAGCGTTTCGCCCCGGTCAACAGTTGGCCCGACAACGGCAATCTCGACAAAGCCCGCCGCCTCCTCTGGCCGATCAAGCGGAAGTACGGCAAGAAGCTCTCGTGGGCCGACCTCATGGTGCTCGCCGGCAACGTCGCGATGGAGTCGATGGGCTTCAAGACCTTCGGCTTCGGCG